>JAFGOB010000017.1 GCA_016926695.1 Dehalococcoidales bacterium
GAAATCGGAATAATTTTATAGAACTAAATTTTAAACCTGTATAACCCGTCCAAAATCTACTTTTTCATTTATCTTGGACAGCAGTGACATTATTATAAAAAACAATAGCTGTCTAAATTCACTCCCAACGCGTCAGCTTGTTCAGTCAGCATCCGTATATCTTAAAGATACATCTTATACAATATACTTATAAGTTTACAAGATTGAGCGCAGTATAGCACAGGTAAAACAGCCGTGTCAATCTGTAAAATCTATTTACAGAAATGCCGAACAGTTGGATTCCGTGTCTTGACAGGCATGATATACGGAAAAATATTGCCGAAATACGGAATGAACCCGGAAGTATTTTGGTGGTCGTTTCATACAGGGGCAAAATATTGTTCGTCTTTGCGAGGAGCACAGCGACGAAGCAAAGACGAGTAAAAACAAAGGCATTTTATTTATCTATTTTATAACATATTATTTGTTTTAATCTTTACAAAATAGCTTAGCTTTCCAATTAATACTTACCCGCTGTGGCAGGTTGCCTGCTGCATTCGTGGTATTCGTTTGGGTGACTCCTTTATTTTTCGGGTTATTCAATTATATGGACAGAGTAGCAATAGCGGCTACTCTTTGACCTTATATATTTTACATAACATCGTCTTATTGGGCGCTCCGCCGAAACCGGTGGAACTCTGGTTTCCCATCGGAATGAGCTGATTGACATTGAGGTCCCATATCCCGTAGAAATAGGGCGCCTTGCCTTCGCCTTCGGGGTACCACCAGCCATGCAGGGCATGGGCCATGCCGGGATGTATGACGGGAGTTAATTTAGCTTTTCTTTTGAGTTTTCCCCTGACTCCTTCAATCCAGACCCAATCGCCGTTCTGAATACCCAGCTTACCGGCTGTTTCCGGGTTAAGCTCAATGGTGGGGTCCGGTTCAATCTCTCTCAACCAGGGAATCTGGCGGTGTTCGCTGTGGTAAAAAACGCCGTTGCGCCTTCCCGTGATCAGGATAAGGGGATAGTCTTTATATATTTCAGGCGAGCTGACAGGACTTTCCACTGGCTCCTGGTGATGGGGAAGAGGGTCCAGCCCGTAGCTTTCCAGTACAGTGGAGTATAGCTCGACCTTTCCGGTAGGCGTCCGGAATCCCGGTTTCCCATCCGGTCTCAACTGGCCTTTTTCGTATCTGCGGTAGGGATGACCGCCCGAGGGATGGTCTTTGGGTGTCAGCGCCCAGTGTTTTTCGTTAAGCTCATCAAAAGTCATTCCGCTGGGTTTCAGCCGGTAGGTCAACAGCTCGCGGACGTTATTCCAGGGTACCGCCTCCGGGCTGAGACGTTTTGCCAGTTCGAAGTTTATTTCCCAGTCTGATTTGCACTCTTCTACCTGGAGCACTTTCCGGATGGGATTAAGAATCACACCGGTGGAAAAGACGGAGTCTTTCTCGGGGAAACTGCCCGCGGGAAGTACAATATCGGCGATGGCCTGGGCAGTGGGCGTCATGAAGGTATCCACCACCACGTTGAACTCAAGTTTGCGAACAGCCTCGTAATGCCTTCTGGGGTCCTGGGCGGTATTGGCCATGAAATTGTTGCTCTGACACCACAGGCCTTTGATGGGGTAGGGTTTGCCACTTTCCATCTGTTCAAGCACCATATCCGATAAAGCCCATGAGCGGAAATTCTTGACCAGGGGGTAGCGATCCGCCCCGATGCGCTTTTTGTTAAGCGTATTAACCAGTTCCTGTCCGTACAACTGGATGACCTCCTGGGTGGAGTAAGGGTAGATTGTCACTCCATAGGGCGGACGGCAAATGACATTGCCTCCCGGCACGTCCAGGTTTCCCGTAATGGCCCAGAGACAGTTCAGTGCGTGAATAGTACTTGTGGCTTCGGCATTGCTGTCCAGCGGCTGGCCGAAACGGATAGTGGCCGGTTTACTGGAGGCATAGAGACGCGCTGCCTGGATAATTTTCTCTTTGGGGACCCAGGTAATCTGCTCTACCTGCTCCAGGGACAGGGATTGGGCTCTCTCTTTGAGCTGGTCGAACCCGTGAGTCCATTTCTCGACGAATTCTTTATCATACAGGTTTTCGCTGATGATAACGTTGAGAAAGCCGAGAGCAAGGGCGCCGTCCGTACCTGGCCGTAGTTGCAACCAGATTTCAGCCCTGGATGCTTCCCAGGAGCAGACGGGGTCTATCACGATCAGCTTTGTCCCGAGCTTCATCATATCGATCACCCAGTGACCGCTGAAATAGTGGTCGGTACACTGGCTTCCCTGCACATTCCTGGCCCAGGAAATAAGGCAGGCCGGGACTTTCCATTCGGGGTCTTGATAGCGCAGTGGAGAAAACTGGGCCGCGTCCGGGAAGGTGGCATCGCCCTCAATGGTGTGCATGGCGGCCAGACGGGGGGTGAAACACGAGATGCCGGATAGGCCGAACAGCGTCCAGTTCGGACTGCCGTAGGCGTAAGCCAAGAAGATAATGGGCCCGCCGGCATCGCGGCCCGTGCCCTGGCCGAAAATTATTGACTCAGCGCCGTATTTATCGCGGATCTCCCGCAGCCTTTCCTCGCAGGTATCAAAGGCTTCGTCCCAGGAAATCCTCTGCCATTTATCTTCACCCCGTTCGCCCGTTCTTTTAAGAGGGTATTTCAACCTTTTTTCGTTATAGATGTATTGCTTGAGAGCCAGGGCGCGGGGACACAACCTGCCATTAAAATAGGGATGGTCCTCATCGCCTTCTATCTTTAAAAGCCTGCCGTTCTTGATAAAAAGCTTGACTCCGCATCCGCCGTGACAGCCCGGCCCCGGGGACCAGGCGCCCATTTTTACTACCTGTACGTCATCCGGTATTTTGACCATTTGCTTGATCTCTCCTTTTTTCTTCATCCGGGAGATATTACTTTTGCGCATATTTTACCATAGAGGGGTACGGGTTGTCGTATATACCACCGGGGCTTTGTTCAAATGGCATGGATTACACGTACAGTATGCAGGCTGTTTTTCAGTCTGTTTAACCACACTAGATAAAATTTTTAACTATAATATATATGGAAATAATAAAAGGAGGCAACTATGAACGAGACTAACATCAGCAGCGAAGGACCTATAACAGTGCCTAAAATACTGGATTTTAACCTTATTGCTAAAAGCAGTGTGACTAATGACCATGGCGAAAACCTGGGTAAAATCGATTCGGTGATGTTAGACCTGGAGACCGGCAAACTGGCTTATCTGGTATTAACTTACGGTGGGTTTCCCAACCGTACAAAGTTCTTCGCAGTACCATGGGAGCTGGTCAAATTCTCACATCATGACAAAAAACTGATCCTTAATATACCCAAGGACCTTGTGGTGAAGGCCCCTGGTTATGACAGCCTGGAACAGTTGATGCAGTCGGTGGATTTTTCCTGGCTGGGTGAAGTATATGAATATTACAGGAATAAGACCGAATTGGACCGGAAAAGGGAAGAGGAAAGAAAGGCCGATGTGCTGAAGGCACAGCAGAGGAGAGAGGAAGTCAAACGGATGATCACGCCTCCTTCTTCCGGCGGTAATTCATAGAGGTTCAGGTAGGGCAGAGCAGTTATTGTATCAGCCGCAATTGCATCCATAACGTTGCTCTGCCCTGTTTGTTATTACCGGGCATGTTTTTTGCATGCCTTTATGCCAGGATTGTTGAAGGGTCAATATTCTGGTATTATTATATCTTGCCTGGTCAGCTTGCTATTATATCTTGATCGCATGAACACCGACTTAATTTTGCTGAGTCCGTTTGCCTTGATGTTACAGCGTCTTTGGCTGTATTTTCCTTTGATTGAGTCTATCCGTGGAGTAGTACCTTGAATTTTCAGGATATGCCGGGCACGATATGGTTGGAAAACGGCCGTTGCAGGTTCCATGTCTGGGCGCCCCATATAGATAGACTTGATCTGCACCTGGTCTCACCGGATAACCGGACTATTCCTCTTGTCAGGGATCCGGACGGTGATCACTCGGTTGTACTGGACTCAATCAAGCCCGGCTTCAGATATTTTTACCGGCTGGACCGGGAAAATGAATACCCGGACCCGGCTTCCCGCTATCAGCCGGAGGGTGTACACGGTCCTTCACAGGTGGTTTCTCCGCATTTTTCCTGGAAAGACTCCGGCTGGCAGGGCATACCGTTGAAAGACTATGTGATTTACGAGTTGCATACCGGGAGCTTTACGCCAGAGGGGACTTTCCAGGCCGTTATACCCTTTCTGGATGAGCTGAAAGACCTGGGAATATCAGCCATTGAGCTTATGCCGGTTGCCCAGTTTCCCGGTGAGCGTAATTGGGGCTATGACGGTGTTTTCCCCTTCGCGGTACAGAACTCGTACGGAGGGCCGGAGGGACTCAAGCTGCTGGTGGATGCCTGCCACCAGAGGGGTCTGGCCTTCATCCTGGATGTGGTCTATAATCACCTGGGTCCAGAGGGCAACTATTTTGACAGGTACGGCCCTTATTTTACCGGCAGGTATAATACTCCATGGGGCAAAGCGCTTAATTATGACGGTCCGTTCAGCGACGGCGTACGCCGTTTCTTTATTCAAAATGCCGTATACTGGATCAGCGAGTTCCAATTGGATGCTTTACGCCTTGATGCTCTCCATGCCATCCTGGATATTTCAGCCCGGCCCTTTTTGGCGGAGCTTTCAACCTCGATAGGAGAGGTACGTGAGAAACTCAAGAGGCAGATCTACCTGATCGCTGAAAGCGATGCCAATGACAGGCGCGTGATCATACCCTCGGGAGAGAACGGGCTGGGAATGGACGCCCAGTGGAATGATGATTTTCAACATTCCCTTCATGCCGTTTTAACCGGTGAGAGAGACGGGTACTACCGGGATTTCGGTGAGATGCGGCATCTGGCCAAAGCCTTGAGTGAAGGGTTTGTATACTCGGGACAGTATTCCGAATATCGAAAACGCCGCTTCGGCAGTCCCTCCGGGGATATAACGGCAGATAAATTCGTGGTCTTTGCTCAAAATCATGATCAGGTGGGCAACCGCATGCTGGGTGAGAGGCTGAATGCCCTGGTCTCTTTCGAGAAACTGAAGCTGGCTGCCGCCCTGGTCTGTCTTTCTCCTTATATCCCGCTGCTTTTCATGGGACAGGAATATGCCGAGACCGCTCCCTTTCAGTATTTCATCAACCATTCCGACCAGGCCCTGATCGAGGCGGTAAGGCGGGGCAGGCGGCAGGAATTCGCCGCTTTTATCAGCAGGGGAGAGGTGCCGGATCCCCAGGACAGGTTCGTTTTCCTGGGGTCCAAACTGGACCACGGATTGAAAGAAAGCGGACCCCACAGGGTCATTTACGGGTTTTACCGGGAGTTGCTGCGGATGCGCAGGGAAATACCGGCTTTGTCCTTTCCCGGGAAGGAGAACATGGAGGTTTTGGCCTGTGAAGACCCGGGATTGTTATACCTGCGCCGCTGGTATGAGGACAGTGAAATAGTGCTGCTATGCAATTTCGCGGACAAAGCATCCACCAGCGTTTTTGCCCTTCCGCACGGGAAATGGGAAAAAATACTGGATTCAGACGATGAGAAATGGCTTGGGAGGGGCGGCCTGCTGCCGCAGGAATTATTTTCAACCGGCGATCTTGGGATTGCCCTTGAACCATGTTCGTGCCTTTTGCTATCACGTATTGGTCAGGAGGTCTAGTTGGAACGCTTTATTTGTGTACACGGTCATTTCTATCAGCCTCCCAGGGAGAATCCCTGGCTGGAGGCGATTGAGTTACAGGACTCCGCTTTCCCTTTCCATGACTGGAATGCCAGGGTTACCGACGAATGCTATGGGGCCAACTCGACTTCCAGAATCATGGATGATCAAAAACGCATCACCGGGATAGTAAACAACTATTCCAGGATCAGTTTCAATTTCGGACCTACTCTCCTGACATGGCTGCAATCCAATGCCGCGGGGGTTTATGAAGCCGTTCTTCAGGCTGACCGGGAAAGCCGGAAGCGTTTCTCCGGACATGGCTCAGCCCTGGCCCAGGTCTATAATCACGTCATCATGCCCCTGACTAACCACAGGGACAGGCGTACCCAGGTATTCTGGGGTATCCGGGACTTCGTACACCGTTTCGGTCGCGACCCGGAAGGCATGTGGCTTTCTGAGACAGCCGTTGACCTTGACAGCCTGGATATCCTGGCTGAAATGGGAATAAAGTTCACTATCCTTGCCCAGCATCAGGCCGGCGGCATACGGCGGATCGGTACATCCGAATGGGAGGACGTAAGCGGCGGACGCATTGATCCTACCCGGGCCTACCAGATCACTCTGCCCTCCGGACGCAAAATGGCCCTCTTTTTCTATGACGGGCCTATTTCACGGGCCGTGGCCTTTGAGGGACTGCTGGAGAACGGTGAAAATTTTGCCAGGCGCATAATGAGCGGTTTTTCGGACCAGAGGCAGTGGCCCCAACTGGTACATATCGCTACCGACGGTGAGAGCTACGGCCATCATCACCGCTACGGCGATATGGCCCTGGCATATGCACTGCATTCCCTTGAGGCTGACAGTACAGTAAAATTGACCAACTACGGAGAATACCTGTCCATGCATCCGCCGGCTTATGAAGTTCAGATCGTGGAAAACAGCTCCTGGAGCTGCGTTCACGGTGTAGAGAGGTGGTGGAAAAACTGCGGCTGCAACAGCGGCGGCCACCCGGGCTGGGACCAGGAATGGAGGACTCCCCTGCGGAAGTCGCTGGACTGGCTCAGGGATACGGTCTCAGTCAAATATGAAGAGAGAGCCCGGGAGCTGTTTAATGATCCCTGGAAAACCAGGGATGACTATATCGAGGTGATACAGGATCATTCCCTTAAAAATGTACAGGCTTTCCTTAACCGGCATTGCATTATCAGGCCGGGAGAAAAAGAGATTGTCCGGTGCCTGAAACTGCTTGAGCTTCAGCGTCATACCATGTTGATGTATACCTCGTGCGGCTGGTTCTTCGACGAGCTTTCGGGAATAGAGACCGTCCAGATCATACAATACGCGGGAAGGGTCGTGCAACTGGCGGAAGAGCTTTTCGGTGATACCACGGAAGGGGAGTTTCTCAAGCGGCTTCAAGCGGCCGGGAGCAATTTGAAGGAGTTCAAAAACGGCGCGGTCATCTATGAACGATTCGTGAAAACAGCCATGATCGACCTGACTAAAGTAGCCGCTCATTATGCCATCAGTTCACTTTTTGAGGACTACTCAGGACCTCAAAAAGTGAACTGCTATGATATTGATCTTCAGGAATACCGCAAAGCGGAATGCGGCAAAGCCAGGCTGGGGCTGGGTAGAATCGAGGTTGTTTCTGAAATAACCAGGGAAAGACAGACCGTGAGTTTCAGCGTTCTCCATTTCGGGGACCATAACCTCAACGCGGGAGTCAGGCTCTATCGCGGTGATGCCGCTTTCAACAGCATGATCGGCGAAATATCCGGAAAATTTTCGAATGGGGAATTCCCGGAAGTAATCCGCCTTATGGACAAGCATTTCGGGGTTTCCAACTACTCTCTGAAGTCCCTTTTCAGGGATGAACAGCGTAAGGTTGTGGATAGAATACTGCTTTCTACTCTGACGGATATAGAGACTGAGTTTCGTAAAATTTACCAGAATAATTATCCGCTTATGCGCTTCCTTTCCGATCTGGGAAGCTTTATTCCCAGGGCATTGAGGTCCTCCGCCAGGCTGATACTGAACAGCGATTTGCGCAGTGTCCTGACAGCGGAGAGTCCGGATAGGGAGGTTATTGAAAAAATCCTTTCCGATGTAGAGCAATGGAAGGTCGGACTTGGTTCGGACCTGGGACATGTCTTCAGGCAATCCGTGGAGAAAAAGATGGGGGAACTATCCGACGATCCTGAAAACGGGCTGCTCCTGGCACAGGCGATCGACCTGGTAGACCTGTCGCTTTCGCTGCCCTTCAACGTGGAATTGAGGGAAGTGCAGAATGCCTATTACAGCATGCTGAAAAATATATATCCCGCCATAAAAGAGCGCGCCGGACAGGGGGAAAAGAGCAGTATCGAGTGGGACCGGCAGTTCGTCAAGCTGGGTCAGACGCTTACCATTAAAGTAGGCTAGAGTGCACAAGAATACGGTATAATCAAACCTATGGACATAGACGAAGTAGTCAGGAAAAAGCTGAAGACAATCAATGAAGGCGGTACCGCTGAGGGGCGTTTGCCGGTCTCGGTCTACAGGCTCCAGTTTAACGGGGCCTTTACCTTCAATGACGCCGCCGGGCTGGTCTCATATCTGAGCGAGTTGGGAATCACCGATTGCTACGCTTCACCCTATTTCAGGGCACGCCGGGGCAGTCTGCACGGGTACGATGTATCCGACCAGAACAGTCTCAACCCAGAAGCCGGTTCCAGGAAAGAATACCTGGGTTTCGTGAACCGGCTGCGCCAGCATAATATGGGACAGGTACTGGACTTTGTTCCCAACCATATGAGTATCTTCGATAATCCGGCATGGCAGGATGTTCTGGAGAATGGTCTCGCCTCTATCTATTCCAGTTTTTTCGATATTGACTGGCATCCGGTCAAGGCCGAACTGCACGGAAAAGTACTTTTACCCCTGTTGGAGGACCTTTACGGCGTGGTACTGGAAAGAGGTCAAATCGCCCTGGTATTTGAGAAAGGGGCCTTCTTTATTTTGTACAGGGACCACCGTCTGCCCGTTGAGCCCGGTACGACCCCCGCGGTGCTGGAAGATTGCCTGACAGGTCTTCAGCAGTCTATGGAAGAAGGTGCCCGGACTTTTCAGGAGCTTCAGAGTATTATCACCGCCTGTAAAAACCTGCCCGATCGCAGTGAAACAGGACCCGCAGGAATGGAGGAGCGGCACAGGGAGAAAGAGATCATAAAAAGACGGCTGGGAGACCTTGCGGAGAGAAGTATGGAAGTCCGCTTCGCCATTGAGAACGCCGTCAAATCGATTAACGGAACAGCAGGCGACAGCCGGAGCTTCATCAAGCTGCATCAACTGCTGGAAAGGCAGGTCTACCGCCTGTCCTACTGGCGGGTGGCGGGTGAGGAAATTAATTACCGGCGCTTCTTTGATATCAACGAGCTGGTGGCTTTAAGGATGGAAGACCCGCATGTTTTCCGGGAGACTCACCGGCTGGTGAGTGAACTGTTCGGCATGGGAATGATAACCGGTATCAGGATCGATCACGTGGACGGGCTGTACGATCCGGCCGATTATTTGTGCCGGCTCCAGAGGGAATGCCGGCTGGGAACTGTTTTAAAGGAGATTTCGGACGATCCGCGGCTTTCGGATGCGGACCTGGCCGGGGTAAAAAATAGTCTGGTCAGGAATTCAGACCCCGCTTTTTCCGGCAGGTGCAGTCCCACTTTCCGCCCGGTCTACATCGTGGTTGAAAAAATACTGGGTGAAAACGAGGTGCTGAACCGGGACTGGCCGGTTGAAGGGACCACCGGGTACGACTTCATGTACGCTCTTAACCAGGTCTTCATAAACGGCAGAAACGGCAGGAGAATATTGGAGGTCTACCGTGAATTTACGGGTCTGAATACTGACTTCGAGGATGTCGCCTATCAATGCAAGAACCTGGTGATGAAGACCAGCCTGGTAGGGGAAATTAATCTACTGGCCCATCAGCTCAACATAATATCAGAAAAAAGCTGGCAGTACCGGGATTTCACCCTGAACAGCCTGGCTGATGCTATCCGGGAGCTAATCGCCTGTTTTCCGGTCTACCGCACCTATATCGACGCCCGCGCCGGCTCCATCAGCGAGGATGACAGGACTTACATCAACTCGGCGGTAAGCGAGGCGAAAAGGCGCAATCCGGCTGTCAATGCGGCGGTCTTTGATTTTATAAGGGACACCCTTTTGTTGCAATATCCGGCCGGTGCGGATGAGTCCTGGAGAGACCTTCAAGGCCTTTTTGTCATGCGTTTCCAGCAGTGCACCAGCCCGGTAATGGCCAAAGGGGTGGAGGACACGGCCTTCTATAATTACAATCCCCTGATATCGCTGAATGACGTCGGGTTTAATCCGCGCGTCTTCGGCTGCTCCACGACCCGTTTTCACCGGCAGAACATGCTGCGCAGCCGGTACTGTCCTCATTCCTTCAATGCCACTTCAACCCATGATTCGAAGAGGGGCGAGGACGTCAGGGCCAGGATCAACGTGCTTTCTGAAATACCGGCTGAATGGAAAGCGGACGTCCTCCGCTGGAGCCGGTTGAATAGTGCTATAAAACCGGTGGTGAATGGGGAGCTTGTCCCAGACAGAAATGAGGAGTATCTGCTCTACCAGACGCTCCTCGGAACCTGCCCGGCGGATAGCCCGGCAGAGGAAGAACACGGCGTTTACCTCAGTCGGATACAGGATTACATGCTGAAGGCTCTCAGGGAAGCCAAAGTGCATTCGAGCTGGACCAATCCCAATATAACCTACGAGGAAGCCACAGCCGGCTTTATAGAAGCCATACTGGAACCTTTACCCCAGAACCGCTTCCTGGCGGATTTCAGACTGACAAACCGCATCGTGTCTGAATGCGGGATATATAACTCGCTCTCCCAGGTGGTATTGAAGGTATTCTCTCCCGGAATACCCGATGTCTACCAGGGGAACGAGCTCTGGACCTTTAGCCTGACGGACCCGGACAACAGGGTCTCCGTGGATTTTCAAAAGCGTATCCGGCTGCTTGAAGGGATAAAGGAGAAAAGCGGTTCCCCGGAAGGGAAAAAGGACCTGGTCAGGGAGCTGATGGACAGGCGTATTGACGGCCGGATCAAGCTGTATGTTACCTGGAAGTCTTTGAATTTCAGGAAGGAAAACAGGCCGTTGTTCGAAGGGACATACAGGCCTCTCAAAGCCGCCGGAAGCAGGAAAGAGTATATTTGCGCTTTCTCCCGCAGGAACAAAGACAAAGCGGTCATCGTGGTTGTGCCCAGGTTCCCCGCATCCCTGACCCGCCGTGCATCGGTTCTGCCTCTGGGAAAGGCTGCCTGGCGGGATACCCGCCTTGTTTTCCCGCAGGGCTTCCGGCACAAACTATACCGCCATGTTTTTACGGGTGAAACGGTTGAACCCAGCGGCAGGAGCAGTCCGGGGCTGTCGCTCGCGGAAGTATTCAGGAGTTTTCCCGTGGCTGTCCTGGAGCCGCAATAAAGGTCCTTTTCGGTCCGTGAACGACAATTATTTTCTTTCTATTATTTCCACCCCCACCTTTCCCCCCACTACCTCCATCGCCACCATTTCCGCCATATCCAACCTGTCCCCCATAAAAACGAGCATAATCGTC
>JAFGOB010000172.1 GCA_016926695.1 Dehalococcoidales bacterium
AAGCAGGAAGATATGCTGAGGGAAATAAACCCACTCCTATTGAAAAAATGTAGTGTATAAAATCAAGGGTAAAGTCAGGTCATTTAATAATATTTCCATCATTTTCTCAATTAAAATAACCAAGACTGGAGCAACAGTTACGCTACCTGGGCGAATACTTACAGCTGTTGGATTAAGTACCTCGCTTTGCGATTCCTTTCTTGGCGAGTAAAACGCTTAAGATACTCGAGTGCGTTCTGTTATTCTCCAATTATAATACTTAGTTGACAAAATAGTCAAATTATAATATAATTGTCAACCAGAAAGACTAGAGGACAAATTATGATTGGTGAGAGATTGACTCAATTGCGCCTTGCTCAGAATATGACATTAGATGCATTAGCTGCAAAAATGGGGGGCATTATCACAAAGCAGGCTCTTTCAAAGTATGAACTGAACCAAGCCCAACCGTCACCCTTAATATTAGCCAAACTTTCTGCAGCCTTAGGGATTAAAGCCAATCATTTACTTTCGCCATCACCAATTACGGTAAAATTCATTGCTTACCGAAAAAAAACTTCTCTGGCAGAGCGGGAGGAAGCGAGAGTAAAGAGTGTGGTAGCTCAATGTTTGGAGGATCGCATCCGTATCCAAACTCTAATTGGACAAGCCCCAAAAGATACTTTACCATGGAACAAACTCGAAGTTACTTCGCTCGAAGACGCTGAAAAACACGCTAACTCTGTCAGGAAATTATGGGATCTTGGTTCTAGTCCGATAAGTAACGTGGTCGCGACGCTTGAGGAGCATCAACTATGTGTTCTTTCGATAGAGGCAGATGAGAAATTCGATGGAATAACAGCGTTAGGCTGCGATTCTACAGGAGACGTTTTGGCTGGAGCGATTGTAACCCGAAGAGATGTTCCAGGTGAAAGGCAAAGACTTAATCTCACCCATGAATTGGGACATTCAGTATTGAAAATTACTGAAAACATCGAAGAAGAGAAAGCTGCCTTCCGTTTCGGTTCAGCGTTCTTAGTCCCATCTGATCAGCTATTTAAAGAAGTGGGGATAAAACGTTCTTATGTTCACATTTCAGAACTTCAGATTTTAAAGAGACGATTTGGTATAAGTTTACAAGCTCTATTGCGTCGCATGTGGGAACTTGGCATCATCAATGATACATATTACCGGCGATGGTGCGTATATATAAGCAAAGAGGGTTGGAAAAAGCATGAACCTTATGAACTAGACCCAGAACAGCCTCAATGGCTTACTAGAAATCTTTCTCGCTTGGTTGGAGAAGGTGCAATAGCTAAAGATGAAGCCGAACGAATGCTGGGCAGCAAGATTGACGTAGACCAACCTACCAAAATGATACAACGTCGTGCTTTTTTGCAACTTCCAATGGATAAACGCAGGCAATTGCTTACCGAACAAGCGACACAGCTTTCTGAGTATTATGAAAAAGAAGCGGAGTACTTGACGTCCGAGGATGAAATCGATGATTATAAATAAAACTCCGCTTACACCTAATCCGATTCCTCATCGTGGTGATATATGGCGTATTGAATTCGACCCTGTAAAAGGTGATGAGATTAAAAAGAGTCGCCCCGCGATTGTGATAAGCTCTGATTCTTTCACACCACTCAAGACTAAGATTGTCGTCCCACTCACTAGCTGGCAAGATAAATTTTCCAATTCTGAATGGATGGTAAAAGTTATTGCGGATGCAAATAATGGTCTGGAACGAGATTCAGTTGCGGATGCTCTCCAGCTTAGGTGTGTAAGTTATGAACGATTTGCCTTAAAACTGGGCAAAGTTCCAGCACCGGTTCTTGATGAAATAGCAGCTGCGATAGCTATAGTTATAGAGTATCAATAGGACTTTTAGAGTATCTGAATAACAGTAGGCTAAGTAACGATTTTGTCCGATAAAGTACTGATGTTATCCTCAAGAAGAAATAGAATATCGTCTTATATCTGAAAATGCGTTAACCAAGAAGAAGGAAGTTCTGTCTATTGGAGGACCTGGCTCCCCGACTAGGACTCGAACCTAGAACCTAGCGGTTAACAGCCGCCCGCTCTACCATTGAGCTATCGGGGAACGTACCTGTTTCCGGTCTTCCGGCGAAGACCTTCTTTAACCCAACATTGCCTATTATCACTTTTTACGGCTGAAAAGTCAAGTCGGCCTTTAACAAATATTATGTTAATTGATCACTTAAAAGGTAACCTTTTACAGCTCAACCAGGCCTCGCTATCCTTAAAAATTATGTCGTTTTATATAGAATGAAACAAGGAGCTTCTTGATTACCCCGCCGGATTCCGTCGGAAGATATTAAGTTCAAGATAGAAGTTACGCGACTTTTTCATGCGGCTAAAACCACTAAAGGAGAAATATGTCCAACAGCCTGGCAAGGGAAACAAGCCCCTATCTGCTCCAGCACGCCGCCAATCCCGTAGACTGGTACCCCTGGGGAGAGGAAGCCCTGACGCGTGCTCGAATGGAAAATAAGCCGGTTCTGCTCAGCATCGGCTATTCCGCCTGTCACTGGTGCCATGTTATGGCCCATGAGTCCTTTGAGAACGAAAATATCGCACGGATTATGAACCGAAATTTCATCAACATCAAGGTAGACAGGGAAGAACGTCCCGACCTCGATGCCGTTTTCATGGAAGCCGTACAATCGATGACCGGCAGCGGCGGCTGGCCTCTGACTGTTTTCCTGACTCCCGACTGTAAACCGTTCTTCGGCGGCATCTACTTCCCACCGGAAGACAGGCACGGGATGCCGGGATTCGCCCGCATCCTTGAGGCAGTGACTGAAGCTTACCACAGCCGCCGTAGCGAAATAGAACAGGCTAGCCGGCAGATTGAGGCAGCTCTAAAAGTTAAAACTGGGCAACAGCAGTACCAGGAACCTCCGTCGGCCGATATACTGGACCGGGCATACCTGGCCCTTAAAAGTGACTTCGATATTACGAACGGCGGTTTCGGCAGTGCGCCGAAATTTCCCCAGGCCATGGTACTCGAGTTCCTTTTGAGATACTACCTCCGCACCCGGGACGTAGATGCACTGACCATGGTCACCCTGACACTTGAAAAAATGGCCGCCGGAGGCATCTACGATCAGATCGGCAGCGGGTTTCACCGGTATTCAACCGACAGCCGCTGGTTGGTACCTCACTTTGAGAAGATGTTATACGACAGCGCCCTTTTGATCCGCGTATACCTGCACGCCTTCCTTGTTACCGGAAACCGCTTGTTTCGCCGGATAGCCGAAGAGAACACAGACTTTGTGCTCAGGGAAATGACCGGCAGGGAGGGAGGTTTCTATAGCTCCCGGGATGCCGACAGTGAAGGAACGGAAGGTGAATACTACCTCTGGAAGCCAGATGAAATCAGGGATGTGATCGGGGAAGAAAGAGCGGGGATTGTAAACCACTACTTCGGTGTTTCAGCGAACGGCAATTTTGAAGGCCGCAACATACTTTACGCAGGCGAAAGGCTTCAACCCGAAGAAACGGACATCATCAAACAGGCCAGGGCATCTCTACTCAGGGCGCGTGAGAAGAAGATACCGCCTGCGTGGGATGACAAGCGCCTGGCTTCCTGGAACGGGCTGATGCTGTCCGGTCTGGCCGAGGCGGCCCGCGTTTTCAACCGCAGCGACTATCTGAAAGCAGCCGTTGCCAACGGCTCATTTCTGCTGGAATCAATGATGGCTAATGGATATCTAAAACATTCATACAGGCTTGGCAAGGCTGATATTGAGGGTTATCTCGATGACTATTCACTGGTCATCGAGGGCCTGTTGAATCTGCACCAGGCTACTCTGAGCGGAAGATGGTTAAGGGAAGCCGTAAGATTGACCGGTACCATGATTGAGGAGTTCTGGGACGAATCGGAAGGTGTATTTTTTGATACCGGCAAGCGGCATCAGGCCTTGTTCGTACGTCCCAGGAACATCCATGACGCAGCAACGCCCTCCGGTTCATCGGCCGCCGTCTCAGCCATTATGAAGGTATCCCGCCTGATAGGCAATGAAGAACTGGAAAATATTGCCGCAAAGTCTTTGAACTCCGTACGCGATAACATATCCCGCTATCCGCCCGGATTCGGCAACTGGCTCTGCGCTATGGACTTCCACCTGTCCGCACCACGGGAAATCGTTTTGATCGGCCCAGGGACCAGTCCCTTGACAGCGCAATTGCTTGACGTCCTGTTCAACATCTGGCTCCCCAATAAGGTCATGGCCGCCATGGACCCTGATGATCCGCATCGCATGGATGATTTGATGCTGCTTGAAAACAGGCCTATGATAGATAACAGGCCGACGGTATATATCTGCGAGCGATATTCGTGTCTTACACCGGTAAACGATCCGGTTGTCCTGAAAAAACACCTGAACGCTTGGTACGGGAGAGGAACCGGCTGACGAACAGTTCCCTCGTTCAAGCATAGCAGTATTAGTATCCTGTTAATAAAGATCAGCGAAGGAGGATAATATTATGAACCTGCCAGAATATATTACCAGGGAAGAAGTCAGGCGAGTCTGCAAAGAGCTCGGGTTGACAGACTGGTCGGAAATGGAAAAGCCCTCTGTGTCAATGGAGGAAGCCGCCATTGTCCTCAAAACAATCAACGTGACGGGAATGAATATCCCGCTGGAGGACTTCAAAGAAGGGCTTGAGGTGGAGCTTGAGCACGGCACCATGTATGAAGATGCCAATGTAACCAACAATCACCCTGTGCTCACGGGCAAAATCGTAATGGCCCATCTCAAGGAAACCATGGACTATTACAGGAGACTCGATGTTGCCGAAATCGAAGGAGATATTCTCAAGGCCGTTTTATCAAGGGACCTGAATAAAATAGAATCGAAATACAGGAAGCTCTTTAAAGCGCAGGAACACCTGGCCAAAACGGTCTCCGGACAATTTCCGCCGGACTAACCCCGTATTGCCTTACAAAAAAATTCCTTCCAACAATCGATAAATATAGATATTAATATTTCAAGGAGGACAACATGACTTCACTATTACATGACTATTCAGTACTGAACGGGTTCGATTTTCAATACAAGCCGGTCGGCATCAAGTTCCTGCTTAACAAACCGGAAGACCTGCCACAAACCGGCAACTGCATGCCGATTTGCAGGTTGTTCGCGGAAGCCCAGAAAAGCGATCCGTTTTACGCCTCGAAGGAGAACTTTTCCTGCGTGGACAGGCTTTTGATGGGCATGATTGAACCTGAACCAACGACCATCAGCGGTCAAATCGGCGCCAAGGAAAAAATTTACCAGGAGGCACGCGCCAACCGCAGGATATACCAGTATGCTCCTAGATTGCAGCCGAATACCGTCAGGCATGTCGCTTTCTCATCGGTGGATAAAATGACCTTTGAACCCGATGTTATGCTTTTTACCGCCAGGCCGGACCAGGCGGAAATCATCTTGAGAGCCCTGAGCTATTCCACCGGGAAACCGCTGACCACCAAAATCACACCGGTTTTGATGTGCGCCTGGGTATTCATCTACCCTTACGTTACCGGAGAAACGAACTACGTCGTCACAGGAATCGGCTACGGCTTCAGAATGCAAAAGGTCTTGCCTGAAGGCCTGTTTGTCATATCCGTGCCTTATGACATGATACCCATGCTGCTGGAAAATCTGCGCCATATGGACTGGGTACTGCCGGCCAACAAATTAAGCGAGCAGGAAAGAAAGGAATATTCAGCCAGAATCATAGCTGAAATACAGAGCGAATACCTGAACGGATAGAGTTTCCGAGTATGCCTCTCCTGGTATCGAGCCCGGTTTGATAGCCGGATACGCAAAGGACTATAATAGTGCCCGACCGGTATTGCTGTCGATTAAGACCGACATACCGGTACTGCATATGAAGCTGATTACGAAACGGGAGGTCGGGAAAGATGAATAAAGCGCTGCTCGGCGGCAAGGTTGCCATAATTAACGGGGCCGCTACCGGAATGGGGAGAAGCACCGCCATCCTCTTCTCCGCAGAGGGCTGCAATTGCGTCATCGCAGATATCAATGAAAAAGACGGCAAAAAGACCGCGGAGGAGGCCTCCGCCAAAGGTAAAGAATGCGTCTTCTTCAACTGCGATCTAACCAATCTACAGCAGATCAAAGACTGCGTGGACTTCACCGCCCGGAAGTTCGGGACGGTTGATATCCTGGTGGGCTGCGCCGGCGGTACCATTCCCAGGGAAAAAGTGGTTTCATCTCCCCCGGGCGAGACCGCCAAACCCGGCATCGCACACATCGATGAAAGATACTACGACCTGATGATGGCCCTTAATCTGAAAGGCCATGTCTTTTTCGCCAGGGAAGTGGCTCCTTACATGATCAAGCAAAATTCCGGCAAGATGGTCTTTGTGTCTTCACTGGGCGTTTACAGCCCACCCGGTCCATCGTCTGAGTATCATGGAGCAAAAGCCGGCCTGATCGGACTGACCATCAACCTGGCCTATGAGCTTGCTCCACGCCACATCAATGTCAATGCCATCCTTCCGGGACCGGTCAAGACCCCCTTCTGGGACCCCGTTCTGACCGCCGTACCGGTCGAAAAGAGAAATGAGGTCATGGACAACCTGGGCAAGCACGGCACACCGCTGGGCAGGATCGGTCTGCCGGAAGATATCGCCAACTGCGCTCTTTTCCTCTGCTCCGAGCTCTCTTCCTTTATCACCGGAGAAACCATAAATGTCGGAGGCGGCGTGCCGTTGAACATTTACCATGAAGGAAAGCCCATGGTCTCCTATCCGGCGGGAGAAAAATAGCAGCGGAATATTCGATAAAAAACCTGTTATACTATTCAGCCGATTGATGTATAATAGAGTCAAATATTCAAACGGAGGAACACCAGCATGTCAAAGGTATTAATCATTTATCATTCTCAAAGCGGAAATACGGAAGCAATGGCCAAGGCGGTAGCCGATGGCGCCGGGTCGGCGGGCGCTACCGTCACCATGAAAAAAGCGGCCGATGCCGTAGCGGACGACCTTATGAATTGCGATGTTGTCATCTTCGGCACGCCTAATTTTTTCAGCTATGAAGCCGGAATGGTCAAAGACTTCTTTGACCGCACCTTTTTCACTATAAAAGGCAAGGTTGACGGCAAACCCTATGCCGTCTTCGGCAGCTACGGCGGCGGTGGAGAAGCCGCCCTCGGCAGTCTGTGCAAGCTTTGTGAAGGAGCAGGACTGAAGAAGGCTGCCGACAGCCTCGGCGCACAGAGAACGCCCTCCGCCGAAGCGATTGACCAATGCAAAGCTCTCGGCGCCAAAATGGCACTTTTATAGTCCGTTGGCCGGATTATCCCCGGATTAACAGCCACCTGAAGGGGGCGTTCAACCGGAAAAGCTGGTTGAATGCCCCCGTTTTTGTCACCTGTATAGTCCGCTCCTGAGCAAGACTGAATCCGAAAAACGCCTTTTGCATGGATTCCGTTAAATAAAATAATTAAGTGAGGATGATATGGAACCCGATATTCGCGCCGCCAGACCGGAAGAAATGGAGGAGTTCGCCCGCTGCGCCCGTACAGGCTTCGGCCTGCCCGGTGATTTCAACATTAACCTGAAACCGGAATGGACGCTTTGCGCCTTTGCCGGCAGTAAATTAGCCACATCTTACGCGGCCTGGCCGCTGACGATGTACTTCGGCGAAACGCAGGTCCCGGTAGCCGGTGTGACCATGGTTTCCACATTCCCGGTCTACCGCCGGAATAATTACCTGCGTAAGGTTACCGAGGCCCATTTCAGCCACTTGCACGAGCGGCAGGAACAGTCTATTACCGCCCTCCTGCCTTCAATGGCTGCTATCTACCAGAGGTACGGTTACGGAGTAGTATCATCGCGCAACAGATACTCAATCGAACCAAGGCAAGTGCGGTTTGCTTTCGACCTGCCGGAATCAGGAGATTTTCATGAAGCCGGTGACAAGGAACTTGGGACCATGCTGGAGCTTTACCGGCATTTCGCCTCCACGAAGATAGGCTATCTGCGGCGCGGAGAACGGATGCAGGTGGCGCCGGGCGCTGTTTTCAATGTTTTGAACTCCATGCCTCCGGCCCTCCCCGCTGTCAGGCTAATTTTCCGCCAGGCCGGTAAACCCCAGGGATATATTATCTACAGCATCACACGGGATGCCAGCCGTGACCCCATGGGACAGAAACTTATGATACAGGACCTGGTCTGGCTGACTCCGGCAGCCTACCATTCCATCTGGAGGCTGCTGTCCAACATGGACCTTGTTTCCTCTATTGAATGGGGAAAAGTCCCGCCGGACGACCCTTTGCCGCATTTGCTGCTTGAACCCAGAAAAATAAACATAACCTCCGCTGACGGCTTGATGGCCCGCATAGTGGATATCGAGTCCGCGCTGCCCCAGAGGATTTACAACGGCGAAGCTGATCTGACCTTTGAGGTCATCGATGATCTCTGCGAGTGGAACCGCGGTACCTGGAAAATGAGTATCTCTCCCTATGGCAATCAGGTCGCCCGCACCGCTCTGGAAGCCCAGATCAGGATGCCGGTTTCCACCCTTGCCATGTTGATTTTCGGGCAAATCAGCGCCTCCCGTGCCGCCGCCATGGGACGCCTGGATGAAATTATTCCCGGTTCGGCATACCTGTGGGACGGCGTTATGAGGACTTCATCGCCTCCCTTCTGCGCCGATATTTTTTAACCCATTATCAACGAGGAGACTGATATGTCCGATCCTGTCCTCCGGACGGATGTTTTGCATCCCTGCGCGGACGAAGCTCTTGAAATCTGGGCCGTCATGGTCAGGGCCAACAGGGAACAGGCTGAGCGTTTCCGAGAAAAGCCGGAAACGTCCGATTTTTATGCCCCCACTGCCTCCATCTTCAGGTTCGGTCCCGGACGGAACAAGGATGCCGCGTTGGATATTTTACGTTCGCTGGCAAGGCTGGGCGATACCTGGATCGATATCGGAGCCGGCGGCGGCAGCTACGCTTTGCCCCTGGCATCGTTAATTAAAGAGGTAATCGCCGTCGAACCTTCTTCCGCCATGCGTTCAGTCCTGTATCAGGGTATAAGTGAAAACGGCATACGTAATATTACCGTACTGGAAGACCGCTGGCCTTTTAAAGATCCTCCCTCCTCCGACGTCGCCCTCATGGCTCATGTCGGTTACGATATCGAAGAGATAGGTCCCTTCCTGTCATCCATGGAAGCCTCTGCCCGGCGGCTTTGCGTGGCAGTCTTGTCGGACAGAATATCGCCATCCACTGCCGAACGCTTCTGGCCGGAAATACACGGAGAAAAGCGTAATCCTCTGCCGTCCCTGCGCGAGTTCCTGTTCCTGCAAATAGCGCGGGGATATCTATGCGAAGTGCGCCTTGTTACACAGCCCGCGCCGCTTCGTAAAGACCGGGAGATGCTGATGGCCTTTCTCCGCCAGCAGCTTTTTATCGAGCCCGGAGGAACCAAAGACCGTAAACTGATCCGTCTTGTCGAACGTGAAATGAAAGAAAAAGACGGCCGCTCATTGCTGACCTCGGGTCCCGGAATAATAGGAATCATATCCTGGCAGCCGCGATAACCAGCGAAGTGCCAGTCAATTAAGTATATAGTATTCAACGTGCTTTTAGCTTTTAACTACTGTAAAGCTGTTTATGAGGCACCACACTGGCAGGATGTAAAAATTGCCCTTATTCTATAGTCGTAGTATGCTTAATAATTAGGTAATTTGATGTTGTTGACAGAGGAGTTCGCTGCCAGGAATATGTTATGAAACTGGGAACCAGGATCATCATAGTAATTATAAGTACCACGCTCTGTCTCTGTGCCGTCCTTTTTGTTACGCTTAACTGGGCCTTGAACCACAATTACGAACAGCTTGAGAACAACCAGATGAAAGAGGACCTCAAGCGCATCCAATATGCCATTGAAAACGAGGAAATTTCAGTCAGCAATATGAGCGCCAGTTGGGCAGCGTGGGATGAGACCTATCAATTTGCGGAAAACGGCAACCAGGACTACATCGACAACAATTTTTCAGATGATACCTTTATTATAGAGGATATCAATGTCTATGCTATTATAAACACATCAGGAGAACCGGTCTATATCGGAAGCTACGACATAGAAGATAACCGGCGTCTGGTCGTTTCCGAACAGACCCGTGAAGTCCTGACAGACACCTATCTGCTTGCGCGAGATGAAGAAAAGGGGAAAATCGGTATAGTCCGTACAGGTGAAGGACCGCTGCTGATAGGCACCAATCCTATACTGACGAGCAAGGGCCAAGGCCCGCTGCGCGGGACCCTGATTACCGGCAGGTACCTCGACCGGAGACTTCTGGCGAAAATAAGCTATATTACCAAACTGGAAATCACGATTGAATCCCTGGAGGAATTTGCGGCAGCCGGGCAGGCTGGCATCATGCCGCCGCTTTCGCCGGATCATACGGTTTACATACAACCTCTCGATTCAGATACGCTGGCCGGATACAGTCTCCTTACGGATATCCATGGTAGGCCTTACCTGGTCATCGGGACACAGACGGCCAGGGACATCTTCTCCCAGGGCAGAGTGACCTTTACCTGGCTTTACGCCAGCATAGCCGTTGTAGCCGTTCTTATTATCCTGGTTAACCTCCATTTCCTGTACAGCATGGTACTTCAGCGCCTGCGGATACTGGGCAGATTCGCCAGCAGGATATCCAGGTCAGGCGATTTTTCAGAGCGCGTTTCTTTGAAAGGGCAGGACGAGCTTAAAGACCTGGGCGATCATATTAACGCCATGATCGACAGGCTTTCAAAGGCCAACGAGCAAGTGCTGGAAAGTGAAAATAAGTACTCCACTCTGGTCGAGAACAGCAGCGACGGAATCATCATTATTTCAAATAGCCTCATAACCTATGCCAATAACAGGGTTTTACAATTGCTGGGCATGTCCAGAGAGGAATTAATCGGCAGCAGGTCCGACAGCACTGTCGCCCCGCCTTACCGCGATATTGTCAATTCACGATATCGAAACAGGATAAAAGGCCTTCCCGCGGAAGAATCCTACGAGATTGAAATCATAACTAAAAACGGCGCGAATATCCCCGTCGAGATAAGCGCCGGGCTGATCAAGCTGAACCAGCAGGTCTGTGTGATGATTGTAATGAGAGATATTTCCGAACGTAAAAAGGCGGAGAAAGTCCAGGAGGAATTGCTGCTGAAAGAAAAGGCCATCCGGCAGAACCTGGAAGAAGAAGCCAGGACACGCTCCCAGTTCATCAATGTCCTAGCGCATGAACTCAGGACCCCCCTGACGCCCATTCTGGCTTCACTGGAAATGGCACGCGATTCCCTGTCGTCCAATCCGGGATATGTTCAGTATAAACTGGTTAAAAATGCGCTGGATGGAGCCGTGACGCTGCGCGAAAGGCTGGAAGAGCTTCTGGACCTGGCCCGTTTCAGCCGCGGAGTGTTCACACTGACACCGAAAGAGATAGAAACCGGGGAATTTATCAAAGCCGTTATCCAGCGCTTCGCCCCTACCCTGAAAGAAAAAAACCAGCATCTAACTCTTGACCTTCCCGGCTCGCTGCCAGCGATGACAGCCGATCCTTCACGTCTGGAACAGGTGATAGTCAATCTGCTTTCCAATGCCGGCAAGTACAGCCCGGAAGACTCCGAAATCACGGTCCGTGCCTCAGCGGTGCCCGAAGGTATTATGGTAGAGGTTGTTGACCAGGGCGAAGGTATCCTCCGGGAAGATGTGGAGAAAATATTTACCCCCTATTACCGTGTCAGCCAGACCTCTCAAAAAGTCACCGGCATCGGCCTGGGCCTGGCGGTCTGCAAGCAGATCATAGAAGCGCATAAAGGTCGCATCTGGGTTGAGAGCGAACCCGGCCAGGGCAGCACCTTCAGGTTTATTGTACCGCTCAATTTCCAGCCTTCCGGTGAGACCACGCCTCAAACGGATTGAGTACCTCTCAGGAGCATAGGGGTATTACAAAGGGACTACCAACCAGTCCCCTCGCTATTGATTTTTACAGGCCTGAAGTCATATCCTTAAAATACGTAAATATTCCGGGAGCACAGCAATGAGTCCGAAAAAACGCAGGCGACCTCGCATACCTCAACCGTTAGAGACTAAAGGTGCTGAAAAAACTTTAACGGCGCCGCCGCATGAAAAGACACCCCTGCGCGAACGCCGGCTTGAACTGGGCATACCCCTTTTCCTGGGGCTGGCATTCTTCGTCCTCTATGTTGTGACCGCATCCCGCTCGGTACCACCCGGCGACAGCGGGGAACTGATCACCGCCGCCTGGACCATGGGCGTAGCCCATCAACCCGGATATCCTACCTTCACCCTGTTAAGCCGCCTGGCGGGATTCTTCCCCGTCGGAAACCCGGCCTTCCGCATGAACCTTCTCTCGGCTTTCCTGGATGCCGCGGCGCTCGGGATACTCTGCTGGGGCATTTTACGCTTTCTGCGAACGGGACATGACAAAATTCAAACCGGATTCGCCCGGCTGGTCCCGGCAGCCGGGGCTATTGCCGGTGCGGGCCTTCTGGGCGTATCCAGCGTCTTCTGGCTGTATTCCACTTTCGCGGAAGTATTCGCGCTCAACAACCTCTTCGCCGCTATCACCCTGGTACTGTTGCTGGAATGGGTAAGACATCCGGAACATAATAAGTGCCTTTATCTAGGCGGACTCTTCTCCGGACTGGCCATGACCAACCAGCATACCTTCGTCCTGCTGGCCCCCTGTTTATTGATCCTGGTGGCTGGAGGCATCCTGCGCTGGCGCAGTGCCATAAAGGCAGGATCGATCGAGGGGAAAAGCAAAAGAAAAGACCCGGGCTGGCGTCTGCCCGATATCGGCATCACGGCCGGTCTTTTCATCCTGGGCCTGCTGCCGTACATTTATCTGCCCGTGGCAGCCTCTGCCGACCCGCAGTTGAACTGGGGCGATCCGAGCACCTTCAGCAACTTCTGGCAGACAATCACGCGCTCCGATTACGGCACGTTCAGCTTCACCGCCAACAGCCCCCAGGGCAACCCGGGCCAGCAGCTTTATTACATGGGCCGCTATTTTCTTCAGAGCTTTTCGGCGGCGGGTATCCTGCTGGCTGTAACGGGGCTGGTCTGGTTCGCTAAATACCGGCGACTGGAGGGTATATGCATCTTCCTGGCCTTCCTTTTTAGCGGTCCGGTATTCGCTATATTCGCCAATCCTCAACTGGATGTCCCCCTGACACTGGGCGTATTCGAGCGTTTTTATATCCTTCCCGGCATACCCCTGGCCTTTTTTATTACCGCCGGGGCTTACTGGTTGATCGAGCTGGCTGTAAAAGCAACGGACAAGCTCAGGTCAGCTACAGCGCCGAAACTGGCAATCACGGCTGGGACAGCCTTAGCTGCGGCCATGGTGATAATAATGGGCGCCGTTCATTTTCCCACCATCAGCATCAGCAACAACCGTGTGGTGGAAAATTACGGCAAAGACCTGCTGGAACCGCTTGAGTCGGAGGCCATGCTGATCATGAGCCAGGACTACAACGGCAGCGCCGTAATGTATACGCAGTTTGTGGCCGGCGTCCGTCCCGACGTAGTAGCCCTCCATTCAGAGCTGCTTAAAGCTACCTGGTACGTTGAACAGCAGCGCCGCCAGCACCCGGAAATTACGATCCCTTTTAAAAGTTACACCGAAGGCAGGAACAACTCGCTGGCCGATTTGATCGAGGCCAACATCGGGCAGCGGCCTGTTTACGCCGCCGGGAACTTCAACGAGGACCTCTCCGGGGACTATGACGTACAATACTGGGGACTTGCCCGCCGGTTCGTGTCAAAAGGGGAAGAGACGGACAGTTTTGCCCTCATGCGGACGGAGTACCCCCGTTTTTCCGGTCTCAGCTTCCCGTCCGAAGTCTACCCCGCTAAGTACTGGGAATCCGTAATTGCCGAACAGTACGGACAGACCGCCTTCATTATTGCCCTGGCCCGCAGCCAGCATGAACCACAGCCGGATGCGGCCGACGTTGAGCGACTGTACCGTATAGCCATCCTCCAGAACCCGATTAACCCGGGCGCCTATAAAAACCTGGGAATATTGCTATGGAGGAACGGCGGATCACACTCCGAGATCATTGAGCTCTGGGAGAAGTATCTGCAAATGGTACCCGACGACCCGAACCGGGCCGAACTGGAGCAGGTAATGTCCGGTTTGAAGGGATAACAGCAACTGTATTTCCTCGATGCAGCCGCTTTCAGGGACGTCTCCAGGGTAAAAAGCCGGCCGAAAATGGAGTTTGCCGACGGATCAGGACTGTTCCTGGCTTTCCAGTCCGGCTATCTCGAGCAAACGCGGGCGCTCCCCTTCGTCCACAGTCCTGGAATAGAACCCCCCGTACTGGTGGGCGACGAGTAAAGTTTGCTCCGCTCCGATATTGCCCAGAATGCGCTCTCCGCGGTAAAAATTAAGCCTCAGGTTTGTAACCGGAACCCCTTTATCCGGCACCGTCCACCCGCCGCTGTGTCGCTTGAGATAGTCCAGAATGGCGGCTATGATACCCGCATCACTTATGGTTGCGACGGTCCGGTTCAGATTGGTAGTCACCACGATCCGGTCGGCGGCCTCAAGATCGTTGAAATATATCTCTACTGAATGCTGCTTTTTCATGGATTTTTGTTTTCTTTACTTGAGGCTCTTGACGGGAGGCCGGTTTTCTTTGGAGGGTATGGGCGGTTTGCCGGCCTCTTTCACGAAGTCCTGGGGAGTGCGGCCTATCAGTTCTTCTCCCTCAAATTCGAACCTGATCACCGTCATATTCTCGTTGTCAGGGTCGGGACCCAGCGAAATGACGGTCGTTCCGGGCTTGAGCTCGGCGATCCTGTCCATAGAATCCTCGGCGAAAATGGGGATGCGGGGCATCTCCCCGACAATCCTGCTTTCTATCGGCTCACGCTCTCGGACCTTCTCCCGCTCTTCATGCTTTTCCAGCAATGAGATTACCCTGTCGAGATGGGTCTCGTCGATCTTCAGCATCTCTATCAGATCTTTCCTGCCAAACGGGGTCAGGTTTTTGAGATCATCTACGCTTACCCCGGCCACCTGGCAGTAGTAGTCGTCAAAGGCCTTGCCCGCGTTTTCCCACATGCGCAGCTTTTCTATGACGGCCCGGTCTTCGGTCTCAATCAGGTTCTGGCCGAGGATACGTCCCAGATGTTCGGCGCCACCCGCCTCATATCTGATTCTTACAACCTTATTTTCAGCCTGTCCGGCTTTAAAGTCCGGATCAAGTGCTTCCACCACCTGTCCGCCCTCCAGGGGGTCCAGCGCCACTCTGGCAACGTTATCGATATCCTCAAAAACAATGACGATATCTCCCTTCTTCCCGGCCACTCTGAAAGGCCTGCCCTTCTCCCTGGGCTTCTGTACCGCCGCACTGTCTACCCAGCCGGTCAATTTATCCTGGTAGCTCACCTTGGTCCTGTCCTTGGCAGTCAGCAGCTCCAGCACCTCGGCCCCGTCCGGTATGGTACCGGTTTTCTCCCATCCGTTGCGGTCATTGTAGACATCCACATCCTTACCGCCGCCGTTGATGACCATGGGCTCTCCCTCTTCATTCTCCTCTTCCGGCTCCACCTCATCCCCTGTTCCAAGGAACTCACCCAGCCGGTGCCCCCAGCCCAGGTGCAGTCCCGCTGGCTTGCTTTTTGGTATTCCTGCCCGGTCTAGTATGGTCCATACCGTAGCATTGCAGTTCTCGCCGCTCAGTTGCAGTCTCTTGAATTTGGAGGCGACATACGGTACATTCATATCCCCGATTACCGAAGTGGCTTCTATCAGCGCATCCAGCTTGTCCGCTGCCTGCTGGCCCTTCATGACCGTCTTTGACGGCGCTGACGGGTCCCAGTCCACCGTACCGGGCGCATATTCACCCATATCGGCCTTGACATTCCCACCCAGACCCGGACCACCCCGGAAATAGTACTGTTTTCCCTCAGGGCCGGTATACACGATGAAGAGGTGGAAACCCAGCAGTCTCTTCCATTCCCCTCCCCAGTAGGTTGAGCGTACGTCAATGCGCGGTCCACCGGCCAGTTTGGCCTTCTTGTCTTCCTCGCTTACCGTCACCGCACCGGTAAAGCCTTCTTTGTCCAGGAACGACTGCGTCTCGGGCGCGGCCACCCCTCTCGATATTATACCGGCGTACTTATTTCGCATTTCAAGCGCTTTCGGCAGGTATTTCTCTTCCAGCTCACCTTTTTCTTCGTCCGTCAGGGCTGTCTTGCCGGGAGCACTCAGGAAAAATTTGTTTCTGACAATGACAGCATATTGGGCCAGCAGGAATGCCCGGACGACGTCTTTCAGGCTGTCCGCGGCGCTCCTGGCCTTGCTCCCGCTGAAATTACCGGCCAGCCTGGACAGCCAACTGGTAACATTGGTGAGCTTCTGCTGGTGCTCAACCGGCACATATTGATTGGCCCAGAGCCCGTAATCGACATAGTCGGGATTGGCCGGGATGGCAGTGCGAAAGGCCTGCCGCGCCTCTTCGGTCATATCCCTCTGTATGATCTGAAGTGAAGAACGCTTGATTCCGGCGACTTGCCCGCTTCCGGTACCGCCACCCTCCTGCTGCACCACGTGAGTCAGCTCATGGGCGATCAGCCTCCGTCCGCCGGATGAAGAGGGGTTGTACTCCCCCTCACGGAAGAATACGTCCTGTCCGGTGGTGAAGGCTTTTGCGCCGAGCTGCCGGTTCAGTTCATCCGCCCGGCGGTCGGTATGCATGCGCACCCTGCTGAAATCGGCTCCGAAGGCCTGCTCCATCGGCCCCCTTACCCTGGGAGAAATGGGCTGACCGCCTCCGCGCGCGCTGTTGATGCTCTTTTCAATGCCTTCAGTATCGATATCCGTCCGGCTGTCCGTCCGGCTGTCCGTACGGCTGGCCTGAAGCTCTTCCTCCTCCTGCGCAGGCTGGAGGCCATAAGCCTGCTCCGTCCCGCCTCCGATCACCCTGTCAGCCATTCCTTCCGCTTCCTGCTCAAACACATCGTCCGGCTGGCTGACCGTCAGCCTGGCCTGAAGCGCCTGTGAGCTGAGCAGCCTTTGTACATAGGAGTTGCCGTAGGTCCTTTGCAGTTGCAGCACGATCCTGCTGCGCTCCCCGGCGGACTGAGCGGCTCTCAGACCGGCGGCATGCCGTTCCAACTGCGGTTGGTAGGGGGTTTCAATTGCCGCTAAAATATCCTTTGCTGGCTGGTCTGCCTGTCGTCTGGATTGCCCGGTCTTCTGTCCGGCAGGCTGTTTTTTCTCCGTATCACCCTTTCGTCGATCCGCCCTGGTAATAACTGCCTTCATGGGACCTCCAGCACTTACGGATTACCTGACCATGCCCGTATAATACACAGGGCATTATACGGTATCGATGCTTTATTTTATAACACACTATCATAAAATAACAGGAGAAATTTTACCACGGGACCGTTTCCGGCGCAGCGGGGCCCGAAATTTATCCCGGTCCGTCACAACCCTCTGTTTATAAACACACCTTTGGATAATAGAATCAATATATCCCGCAGTCCGGCTGTCAGGTGCCGGTTAGTGGAAAAGAAGCGCCCGATAATGGTAATATATTTTAATCTTTATTGACCGGTCTGAGAGGCCTTCAGGGAGGAAGCGATGCAAAAACCCAGGATAAGCAACAAACGGATCGATGACGACCAACTAATGAAATTGAGACGGCAGGAGCTGGACAGATGGCCGACCGGCAGGGAGGTGGACTTCGAGGAAGCAGCCGCCTATCAGCGTAGCCTTCCCGATAGCAAAATCTGGTGGAAAGTGATGGTAAAGCTGCGGGAAGAAGGCCGTATGAGCGTCTTTCCCCGGGCGGGAACGCCGATCCTGGAAGATATGATAGAGCTTTGCCGGTCCCTGAGGGACTCAGGGGTAGTGCTGATCCCGGTTACCACCGACAGCTATACCAGGGCAGGTCAGTTCGAAAAAGTAGAGGATATCCTCAAGCAATGTTACGAGACGCATAAGCCCCTGCTCAACGGGTATCCCATTATCAATCACGGTGTGAAGAAAACGCGCAGGCTGATTGAAAGCGTGGATGCCGCCTTCAGCCCGCGGGGCGCCGGCGGCGAAATCGCCATTGCCTCCGGTATGACCACCGCCAGTGTCGGTCTGGGCTTCCTCGGATTCGGAAGCTATACCAAGAACATGACCGTTAGGGAACTGGTCGCCCGTTCCCAGAACGGCATGAGGACTGTTGGATGGTACGCCGACAGGGGTGTAATACTCTGCACCGATCTGCACGGCTGGCTGCCCAGCGCTCCTTTTCCCTTGAGCGTCAACATCGTCTGCCTGATCATCGAGGCAGTCACAGCGGCGGAGCAGGGCTTGAAGGCCCTCTACCCGCTGGTCCACCTGATGGGCAACATGGCCCAGGATATGGCCTGGATCAGGCTTACTCCCAGGCTGATAAGAGAATATCTTGATCTGTTCGGATACAAGGATACCATGGTGGTCGGCTGCTGCCCCTCCCAGACCCCCCTCTTCCCGGTTTCCATGGATGCGGCAGGGGCTTTCGCCTACCTGAACTACATCTCCATGGTAGGAGCGCTGGCCAAATGCAACGCCGTCGATCTGCGCAGCATCGACGAGGCCGCCGGCATTCCCACCACCAACGCCCATCAACTGAGCTACCGTTCCGCCAAGTGGATCTTTGATGTCGTCAGGGAACAGGCTATTGAATTCAATGTAAAGGACAGCGCCGGGGAAGAAAGGGTGACCGAAATAGAGGTCAGGTCCATGATCGACCGGATCCTCGATCTGGGCGACGGCGATATCGTCGACGGGGTCGTTAAGGCGGTGGAGTTCGGTGTACTGGACTCACCCTGGAGCCCCAATGTCAATATCAAGGACCAGGTACTGGGCGTGAGGGATGCCAGGGGGGCCTGCCGCTACCTGGAGTTCGGCAATCTGCCCCTGCCCGAGGAAATCAAGGACTTCCACCGTCAGAAGATCGCCGAAAGAGAGGCGCTGGAGGGTAAAAAGGCCGATTACCACACCGCCGTCAGTGACCTGTGGTCGCTCAGCAAGGGGTGCATAGTGGGTATTCCGCCCTTCGACAAATAGCCATTAAACAGCATAATGAAAAAATCCTTCTCCCGTCTTCCCCCGTGTCGATAAAAGGTCACGGGGCAGGCTTTAACGAAAGGGAGAAGCCGGATGTGCTACATATAAAGCATTCTTCTCCCGTACCTTAAAAAATATTAATAGGATAGCGGTATCCGCTTCCTGCTTTGGCTCGCATATGACGAGTTGGACGTTTCGCCCACGGCGTATTGTGTGTATAATGATAAGCCTGTGAAGTAGGCTTTCCGTTTACATAGCCGCGCTAATCCGCGGCCTGAGTCACGGCGTGGTTAAATATCTGACGACTATTTCCGAGAGGTCTTCAACATCCTTCAGATAGGCGAACTCGTCGACCCCGTGCGGGTTCTGCTCCGCTCCGGCCAGCCCCGTGCCGAATATCCTGGCCTTCCATTCAAATCCCACCGGATCGAGCGGCAGCGACCCCAAAAATCCGTATTTGCCGCTCCTGCCCATTACTTTCTGTATGATCGCGGAAAGCCTCTCAGCTTCCGGTTCGTCTATCGCCGGCGGTATGGGACGGAAGAACAGCGTCCGCTTGTAGTCCCAGCGGATATCCGGCACGGACGATAGCGCCTGCATGATCTCGCCTTCGACCAGGTTTGGGTCTTCTTCCGGGATAATGCGCCGGGCAAATGAAATCACGCACTCATCGGGAACGGTATTGACCTTGATGCCGCCGTTGATCATGGCAATAGTCAGGTTCGGCTTCAGGTAGGGTATTCCCAGACCGGGTGCTACCGGTATCTGCGAGGTCCTTTCGCCGATACGCTCGCCGAGCGCCAGCAGGGGCCGGCACAGCTTTATGGCCTTTTCGACCGCGTTTTCACCCAGATGAGACCGCGCCTGGTGTACGGACCTGCCGCGTACGGTAATATCACCGGCCAGAATTCCCAGGGTAGCCGCCTGGACATAGCCGGCATCCGCGTCCAGGCTGAAAAAAATCGATCCCTCTACGGGCTCAAGGTAGGAGCGGATATAACGCAGCTCGTCACCCCCGCCATGTCCCGTCTCTTCGTCAACGGTCACCATGGCGGACACATCGTACCCGATTGTCCTGTCCTTTATCCGCTCAAGCGCCATCAGCAGCGATACGATTTCCCCTTTCATATCCACGGCCCCGCGTCCGTATACCTTCCCGTCCTCGATTCTCGGTTCGAAAGCCTTCCAGCCCTTTGCCGGTACGACGTCAACATGCGTATAGAATATGATCCTGGGTTTCCCCGGATTCCGCCGGTGTACAACCAGGTTGAACCGGCCCTGACATCCTCCGGCCTGTTCAGCGGGAATAGGGACCTTCTCAGTCACGCATCCGGCCTGCCTGAATAACGGGTCGAGAAAATCTATGGCCTTCTGGTAGTTATTCCCCGGCGGCACCGAGGTATCAATCGATAATAGTCCCATCAGTACTTGGCGGTAGTCCATCCTTCGTTCTCCTCTCCAATACCGGAAAACACGTTCATTCCGCTTAAAAAGCGGCTGTTTGCCGGTTTTTCACTCTCTTTTACTGCCCCTGTCTTCCATGGATTTCAATGCCGGAAAGCCGTTCCAGGTACCTGACCAGGGCCTGGGTGCCGTTCCTGCCTTCGCCCGCGGCCTGAAGCGAATACAACATCTGGCGTACCAGTGCGGTCACCGGCAGGGGCAATTTCGCGGATTCGGAGGTCTCCATGGCCAGTTTAAGGTCTTTCTGCAGCAGATCGATCATGAAGCCCGGGCGGAAGTCCCGCCCGATCATGCGCGGCCCCAGGTTGGCCAATTGCCATGAACCGGCGGCCCCGTCTTTTACCGCTTCGATGGACTTTTCCAGGTCCGCCCCCTGGCTCCGGGCGAAGACCAGGGCTTCGACCACGGCGTTGAGGTTGCCGGCCACCAGGATCTGGTTCATCAGCTTGACCGTCTGTCCCATGCCGCTCTCACCGACATGGACGATTTGCTTGCCCATGGCCTCGAATACCGGCCGGCGGTCCTCAAAAATTCCGGCGTCGCCGCCCACCATAATTGACAGCGTCCCGTTGATTGCTCCTTGCTCGCCCCCGCTCACCGGCGCGTCCAGCATATGGCACCCCCTGTCACGGAAGCGTCCTGCCATCTCGCGGGTCGCCTGCGGAGAAATGGTGCTCATGTCGATAGCCACCGAACCGGGCTTGAGGCTGTCCAATACCCCGTTTTCACCCAGCATAACGCTTTCCACATCCGGAGTGTCCGGTACCATGGTGATTACGGTAGGGCAGGCCGCTGCCAAGTCCCTGATGCAGCCGGCCTGTTCAGCCCCTTCGGCTGCCAGCCGCTGGGCTTTGGCAGCGGTACGGTTATAAACGACCAATTCAAACCCGGCCCTGATCAGGCTGCGCGCCATGGGCATACCCATGATCCCCAGTCCGATAAAACCAATGCGCCTTTCCATTGAAATATCTCCCTGTGCTGAATAAGCGCTGCCGCGCATCCGGAAAACCGTCGCGCAATCCTATGTTAGCCCGTTAAAAAACGGATTTCAAATTAGTATCTCGGATTTGACACTTGCTTTTAAAGTACTATTCACTAATTAATTACTATTGGCTGTACTGCAAAAAGGTCTATTGATTTATTTTTCAGTCTCTGTAGGTGTCATGCTGAATCCCGACGCCGCCTTTTCACCCGTCGTGCAGCATCATCAGGGCGGGGTGGATTATGGTCTTTATACCTTTTTACATCGGAGTCACTATTTGTTATATAAAAACTTGCTTAAAATAATGACGTAATACAATAACACAATCATCTATTGAAATCATTTACATTTATTATACCAATAGATAATGATATGGAATATTACGAAACAATTTTATGTTATGTTTTTCATTGACAATATAAGAAAATTCGTATATTATGGGTACTGAATACATATTTTACGATTATATCGACGATAATGGCTCTAATGTTATTAATGCCTGGCTTAATGGAGGGGGACGCCAGACAAAATCATTTTTTAACCACACAATAAATTACCTGGAAGCCTCTCCGCCACCACGTACACAAGATTCAGTCTGGGGTCATCCTTATACAAAGACATTGAAAGGCCAGTGGGGAGGCTTTTTTGAGTTGCGGAAGACCGGGAGAATCCAATACCGCCTGATCGGAAAAATAGAAGAGTGTGAAGTGTTTTTAGTAGCAACAGGGTACCCTAAAGGAAGTTGGAAAACGGATATCACCCCTCAAACAGCTAAAGAGAGAATCATACAAATGAAGGATAACCCCGCAAAATACAGGAGAGAACATGACCACAGTTGATAAGCGTAAACAAATCCGGGAAAGTCTTAAAGATACTGATTATCGTCACCAGTTCGTTGAGGAAGAAATAAACGTCGGGATTGCCTTCCAGATACGTTCATTGAGAAACCGGCAGAATATGACACAAGAGGAGCTTTCCAAAAAACTGGATAAAAGACAGCCTTTGGTTTCATCATGGGAAAATCCTAATTATGGAAAATATACACTTGCGACCCTTAAGGAGTTGGCAAAAGCATTTGATGTTGGATTGCTGGTCAAATTTGTACCATTCAGTACCCTTATTGATTGGTCCGTTAATCTCAAACCTGAATCTATCGCCCCTCCTAGTTTTAATGAAGAGCAATCCAGTTATTTTTGGCAGGAAATTATAGAAGATATTAGTAATAATAGTATTGATGCCAATCAAATCGAAAATACAGCATCAAGCCTGGATGCAAATTTTGCCAATATTCAAGCTCTTACTATAAAACGAACACCTTCGGAGGTAAAAGTCCATGCGTAAGGATTTACGACAACGTATTGCCGAAGAATTTAATTATGCGGTAACTAAAATGCAAGAGGTTCAACCGCTAACAAAAAGGCTATTTTATTTCAGCGTTTTTTTTGGCGAGTCGCAGAGAATGCTGAATTTACAATGGGACCGTGAACTTGTCCTTTTATACACAGTTACACAACATGTCTATACACAAATAAACGGAGGGTTACAAAATCCTGCGATAGGGAACCTGCCTATCAATTGGAGCTCTGTTTTCGATAAATTGACACAAGCTTCTTCGGAACTTGCCGCTTGCTATGCTAAGCCGGATAATGCTTCCTGTAGGGCAGAAATTTGTCAGATATTAGAGCGCTTGGCTGAAATAGCCTATGCGGTTTCAGGAAATGGCAGTTATTTGTACGAAAAGGGTTGTATCAAATTTTAACCGGTTAAGGCAGGTAGGACAGATTAGATCACAGTTTATTGTTAGTCCCGTATCCCAACCTAAACCTGAACTCGAACAACTCATGGCAAAGATCAACAAAGACAATTTACCCGGTGAAGTTGATACCGGGCCCGCCGTAGGGAACGAAACGTGGTAGTTAGCCGGGGCGATTTTATCCGACCGGGCGAAAAGCCTGGACTGGCGTGTTCGGAATGCGTAGCTGATATGCAAGCTGCGGGATGAAGTGCTCTCAGAGGTAATTCAAAAACCGGGCGCACCGTTGTCGAGATAGCGGGTTGACCAATCATCCGGCGGTCGGGCGGCCTCTGTTCTCGTTTGAGACGAAACATTGGCATATACACAGAAATATGCTTACACTGCAATAATCCGACTATTTGGAAAAAACAGAGGTGTAGAAGTGGAAATACAAAATCTCCCTGGAGAGATTCGAACTCTCGACCCACTGCTTAGAAGGCAGTTGCTCTATCCTGCTGAGCTACAGGGAGACGTGGATTACGCTCATATTCTACGACAAAACGCATGGGAAAACAAGTTGTATACCAACTACTTTTGAAATCTCTGGTAAATACTACAAGTCTTGAATCTCTGGTCAAAGGATACATCCTCAATATGTAAGACTGAAGGAAACCCCCCCAGGACAATATCAGATTACCAGATGATATTGAATAACTTCATCTTGTATTGCCATCAAAATAGCTTCCCTCAAGTTTAAAAGCTTACCGCTGTCCATATCCGGCAGTTAAGAGATGGTCGCACGTAATAAATTAGAACAGATAAATAATCCGAAGTGCTTGGAGCCACGGTTCCGGTCCTGGAGAGCCAGGCTTCCGGCGTTTTAAGGGCTACCATTCCGGATACTTGCCGGTCTTTTCAAACGGGCTGTTTTCTGAAGACGTATGTTAACGTTTTACGGATAATTGACGAATCTTCCTGGTGTAGGGGCGGGTTAATTCAACTTATCCCGAAACCCGCCCGCCTCAAGCTATTGAATTTGAGTCGTGACCTTATCTATACTTCCTTCTATGAATGATAAATCACTCGAAGATATTTATCCTCGTCGCAAATCTCTTCGATTGTCTGGCTATGATTACAGCCGGCAAGGAGTCTATTTCGTCACGCTTTGTACTCAGGACAAGCTTTGCCTCTTCGGACAAATCGTCGATTGCACCATGAGACTAAACCAATATGGGAAAATTGCAGAGTCAGTTTGGCAAGAAATGCCGCTGCATTATCCTGCTATCAATAACAACATATTCATCGTTATGCCCAATCATGTCCATGGCATAATCAACATCCTGGAGTTCGGGCTGGCCGGTTCGAAACCGGCCGGTTCGAAACCGGCCACTACCAGACCGTTTTCTCTGTCCGAAATAGTGCGTGCCTTTAAAACCTGTTCTTCACGCAGAATCAATCAACTCAGGTATACACCGGGGATACATATCTGGCAACGAGGGTATTACGAACACATTATCCAGAGCGAAAAGGAATATCATCAAATCGGAGAATATATATTGTTTAATCCGGCCAAATGGGAATCAGACCGCGAAAATCCCAGGGCGAATCCAAAGTAATATCTTTCCACCAGAACAGCATCGGCAAATGGAAACCAAAAAGACCAAAATCTCCTTTCCAGTTTAAATGGCTCTCATACCCGGAAGGGTAGCTCATGCAGTTCCGGAACGGCTCTATTCCTACTGGAACTACGGTTCTCTCAGAGCGGTGTAGACAGAACATGCTTTTCAGCTCAGTTTCTGAAGCCAAATTGTCAGTAAATACAGCAAAATACTGGCAATATCCGTGGGATAAACTACCCTTTAAAGCGGGGTTTTCACTGTTTTCTATGGTTTTTAGGTAATAAATAGGGATTATTTGAAGCCTCCCGCAAAAACAGCACTGTTTAAAACTGCACGATAATCTATATTCATTGGATAATACTGCCAAAAACGGCGCACGGTTTTCGACTCATGGAATGCTGCTAAGAGTGGTCGTGGGTAGAGATAGGACGAACCATGTGTTGGACATTAGTGTTACCATCGTTCTTTTATGTCTTTCCTAAGATCGGAGGTGTTTCGGCCTATTGTTATTAACCGGATATAGCTTTAGTTGTGTGACCATCTAGATTCAAGATAGGCGGTTTGTTTGGATTATG
>JAFGOB010000173.1 GCA_016926695.1 Dehalococcoidales bacterium
AAGCAGGAAGATATGCTGAGGGAAATAAACCCACTCCTATTGAAAAAATGTAGTGTATAAAATCAAGGGTAAAGTCAGGTCATTTAACTTCGCTCGGTAAATCGGTAATCACTTTGGGACTTAGACTCAAAGAGCTGTTTGTAGTACCCAGTTTGGCCGGATTTAAGGTTTTTTCTTTTTAAAGTCTTGCCATATCCGAGCAAGAGTTTATTTTTAAGGTATTAATATATTATAATCTGCCAGTTGCGACTATCCGCTGTAACACCTCCTCTTTGCTCAATCCGGCCCTTTTTAACCGCAGGGAGACAAACCGGCGGCCAGTTTTTTATGGAAAGCCTCGGACAGGTCTTTAGCCGTCTCTGTGTAAATGCCTGGCGGTAGCTACCACATTACAAATTGTTTGTAATGGTATGTTATGGGGCCTACGGCCAATAGGCTTACCTGACCTGGTGCCGTGCGCCTGGGCATAACTGATACCTTCATTGACCCGGAACAGGGTTAAGTCCTTTTCACACTGTGCTACTGCCGCCAGTATTTTAAAGACCAGCATGCCGTTCGGCGTAGTAGTATCGATGGCGCTGTCCATCAGCGACCGGAAACCCGCGTTATAGCTGTTGAGCATGGCAATGGTATTAGCGGCATGGGTGACTGAGTTTTACCGTACAATAGTTTTTGCCTCTAAAAGTTACTTTTTAGTTGTCCGGATTGGGCTGCCCAGATCTGAGAAAACTAAACCAGGAAATGATATAATTCTAAATAATCCGAGTTGTCCTCAATTTTGGCAAATGGATAAACGCTGGCGCTGGATCAAGGTATTGGAACAATGAAAAAGCAAATGGTTCCTTTAGATAGGGCGATCGAAGAACTGCGTCAAAGACTGCCGGATCTCGAAAAACGCTACAAAGTAAAATCACTCGGAGTCTTTGGCTCCTATGTACGTGGAGAACAGCACTCTAGAAGTGATCTGGATTTATTAGTGGAGTTCTACGATCCTCCTAGCCTTCTTAAGTTTATAGAGCTAGAGTACTATTTAAGCGATTTACTTGGGATGAAAGTAGACCTGGTGATGAAGGATGCTTTGAAACCGGCAATTGGCAAAAAAATCCTGAGAGAAGTTATTGCGGTATGAAGCAGAATCGTGAATTTACGGATTATCTCAAGGATATTTCGGATGCTATTGAAAAAGTTCAGCAATTCGTTGAGGGAATGGATTACGAAAAGTTTTCGCATGATTCCAAAACCGTATTTGCTGTAATCAGAGCACTGGAAATAATTGGAGAAGCATCTAAGAAAATACCTGAGACTATGAAACGAGAATATCCTGATTTACCCTGGCGAGGGATGGCTGGCATTCGAGATAAATTAATCCATGAATATTTTGGAATGAATTTACAGGTAGTTTGGAACACTGTCAATGAAGATATCCCTAAATTGAAACCTGGTATAGCTGCAATGCTAGAAAAAATCGAACGGCAAGACTAAGAACACTATCTGATGAGAAAGATAAAGGCTACTAATTTTAAGGAATTTGAAGCAGCATTACTTCAGGATCCAGAAATTTTTAAAGATTATATGGACCTGAAACCAAAATATGATTTGGCACAAGAACTACTAAAAAAGAGAAACAAGTTTCGTCCAGATAGGTAAATGTCTTGTCAGAGCACTCCGATAGTGTTCAACAGCATATCAGAAGTACCGGTTCAATTTCAATGAGTTCAAATACTCCAAAAAGAAATATTTCAACAGTTGAGGTCACCAACATATCTGCCCATGGTATCTGACTATTAACAGATGATAAAGAGCTCTTCATGACTTATGAATAGTTCCCGTGGTTTAAAAACGCCACGATAGCTCAAGTAACCAATGTGGAAGAACCCCAAAAGGGGCATTTTTACTGGCCGGACCTCGATGTTGACCTGACTGTTGATATTATCGAACACCCGGAAAGATATCACTTAAAAGCAAAAGTATAGCGCCCGATAATACTGTGGGAAGAGAAAGCTGCATGTGATCTTTATCTGGCTGCAACGGGAGTAATTTTACGGAGGAAAGGCAAAGCGAAATATCCTAGTGCATAGAGAGACAAGGCCTGTCCCGCAAAACGCAAAATAGATCGCCTGCCCACCCTCAATAGTCCAGATTTAGGAAATTGAGGTTGTTGAAGAGATTGACCAGTGTGCTGTTACACGCGTGGAAATCGGATGCTTGATCACTTCTGCGAAACCTGGAATTTGCTTTTTTGACGATCAATGACAAAAAGTTTGAACATTATCTGGCCAGTATATGAAACCATCAGGTACGCTAGACGGATGAGACATCCCAGATATGCATTGCATGTTTGTTGTCATATATGACATAATAGGCGTTAAGGTTATCAGCGGGCGGTTCTTTTACTTGTCTCAGGTTGCCTGTCTGCTTTATCGGAATATTTAATGCCTTTTATCATACTAATCAGATGCACAAAATATACTTCGTGGGAGAAACATATCTTTATTTCAGAAATGCTGTTTCGATCCGGCCGGCGATGAGCTTTGAGGTCTTACCTTTCCTGAAAATGATATAAGGCCAACGAAAAAAATTAAAAGGATCATATGATGCAAGAAATAAAATGGGAAAAAGAGTACGACGTCGTTATAGCAGGCTACGGAGGCTCTGGTATCTCTGCTGCCATTACTGCTCATGATAACGGCGCCAAAGTAGTGATCCTGGAGAAAGCGCCTTACCCTGGGGGAGGGCAGACTCGGACATCTGGCCTGGGGACATGTTTTGCCATCGATCCGGAAGGAGCGGCCAGATACCTCCATGCGATGTGTTCTATCGGATTGAAAAGCGCGGACGTATCTGCCGCATTGTCGGTTACTCCTTTTGAAGATTGCCTGGTCCTCATGAATGAATTAGCCGGGAACCCGGAATGGCTCAAATCGATGGGAGTCGATCATTCAGTACAAGAGGTAAGTACTGCCTCTTTCACTACTTTCCCGGGAGCAGAATCCTTCGGTCACTGTACGATAAAAGGATTCGGTACTCAGTTTTTGAATACTATGAAAACGCAAATCGAGAAAAGAGGCATAGAAGTCTTTTTTGAAACTCAGGCTATAGAACTGATACAAAACGCCGAAACCAGAGAAATCACAGGTATCTATGCTATCGATCGGCAGAATAAAAAGATGGCTATCAAAGCCAGAAAAGGAGTTGTGCTTTGTACCGGCGGGTTTGAATTCGATGAAGAAATGAAAGCCAACTATCTCCGACCATATCCGCTGAAATTCTCAGGCTGGCCTTATAACACCGGGGACGGTATCAGGATGGCCCAGAAAGCAGGAGCTGATCTCTGGCATATGAATACAATGGTCGGTTACCTAAATATCTGGGTCCCCGAGCATAAACCAGCCTGGTTATTGCATTTTTACCAGGGTATCTGGGTCAATAAATATGGCAGGAGATATACAAATGAATGTATCAGATTCAGCCATAACTGGTGGTTGAAAAACCACGATTTCAACCTCGATGAACCGGGCTATTCCTCGATTCCTTCCTATTTGGTCTTCGATGAAGAGACTAGAAAGAAAGGTCCGGTAGCCGGTGTTTCTTCTTCTGACTTACATGGAATCCGGGGTCTTCAGACTTATCCTCCTGAATTAGGAGGTTATCCTGAAGGTTGGAGCCGGGATAACCTGCGGGAAATTCAAAAAGGCTGGGTCAAGAAGGCCGATACTATAGAAGAGCTTGGAAGGCTCATCGGGGACAAAATGGATCCCGTAATTCTCCGGCAGACTGTGGACAGCTACAATTGTTATTGTGAACAGGGAAATGATCCCGAATTCGGCCGCCAGCCACAGTATTTAAAACCCCTGCTAACCCCTCCCTTTTACGCGGTTGCCCTGTATCCGGGAGGAATAAATACATGCGGAGGTCCGCGGAGAAACGGTTACGGACAGGTACTTGACCCATATAAAAAGATCATACACAGGTTATTTTCTGCCGGAGAGATGGGGTCGATTTGCGGTAATATATATGCGATAGGGGGGCTGAATGCCGGCGAAATGTTGGCCTCCGGTCGTCTGGCTGGAAGGAGTGCATCTGCTTTGCAAAGCTGGGAGCAAGCTTAACAAAGACAGGAACACCAGAAAACAGCATCTTAGCAGAAGTAGTCCGCTGGATTTTGGGAACCAGTAGGTCTATGGGGAAATATCAGGAGAATACGATTCAGCAGAAAACTGAAATACCGAAAACTATTGACCCTGAAAAGATGGCGCTGCTGTTAATACACTGGCAAAATTCGGTTGCGGCTCGAGGCGGCATAAGGAGCGGAGTTATGCCTGAAAGGCTGGCAGATGCACAGACTATTGAGCATAGCCAAGAGGTGCTTCGAGCAAGCCGGGGAAAAAAGATGCTAGTGATTTTCATCAATGCCTGTTTCAGGCCAGGTTCTCCTGAAATGCCTTCTATTCGTCTTCAGTCAGCCGTGGACAACGCCAGGGCTGAAGCTTATTTGAAAGGAACCTGGGGAGCGGAAAATATTGAGGAGCTCAAGCCATCGGACAATGATATAGTAATCAACAACTTTTCTTCAAGCGGCTTCTGCTACACCGAGCTGGACCTTATTTTGCGCAACAAAGGCATAACCCATCTGGTCTTGAGCGGCGTAGCCACCAACTGGGCTGTTGAGTCTACCGCCCGGGATGGTTCCAACAGAGGTTATATTGTTTATACGCTCGGTGATTGCTGTAATAGCTTGAATCAAGAAATGCATGACTGGACACTCAAAAACATTTTACCGGCACTTGGTGCAGTACTTGACTCGAAGACCTATATTACTTCTTTGAGTAACCATATTCGGAAATCAAACTCGCACTAATTTGATGAATTTCACAATAAATTAATCCTATTTTTTGGATTGCTTCTATACTCAGACAAAAACAAAATATCGGAAAAAGGGGCCGCCATGGAGTTGCAACCAGTGAAGCCAATCCTTGAATTTCTCTTTCGGGCTGCCGTAAACATCGGGCCTGCCAGTCAGGTAAGCAAGATTCCCGCAGGTGAACGGCGCTTTATTCCTATTACAGGCGGTTCATTTAAAGGACAAAGGCTATCCGGAGAGGTGCTTCCTGGAGGCGCTGACTGGCAACTGATAAGACCGGATGGTTCAGCAATTCTGCACGCGCGATACACACTGCGTACGAAGGATGAGTCGCTCATCTATGTTGAAAATAAAGGGATTCGCCGGGGCGATCCAGATGTACTGGCGCAACTGGCGCGTGGCGAGGCGGTAGACCCGTCCAGGTATTACTTCCGTACTGTACCTCAGTTCGAAACCGGAGTATCAAAATACGCCTGGCTGAATAATATTATTTCAGTATGTTCCGGGATGCGATTGGTCGATTCGGTTATTATTGATTTTTATCAAGTTTTCTGATAATCATACTTTGGCAACTTTACAAGCTAAAAAAGAGGTTGAAAAATGGATAAACTACCGGAAACTATGAAAGCCCTGGTGGCATATTCTCCTGACAAATACGTTCTTGAAACGGATTGGCCGCGACCTGTGCCGGGCCCGGGTGAGATAGTGATTAAGGTGGAAGCTTGCGGAGTCTGTGCCGGGGATGTAAAGGCCAGGCACGGAGCGGAGCGTTTTTGGAAAAACTTCGTAGTCCCACCTTTTGTTCCGGGCCATGAGTTTGTCGGCTATATTGCCGAGCTTGGCCAGGGTGTGGCGGGTCTTAATGTTGGAGACCGGGTAGTTTCCGAACAGATAGTTCCCTGCGGCAAGTGCCTGTTCTGCCAGACTGGCAAGTACTGGATGTGTGAGGTGCATGATATTTTCGGCTTCAGGCCCCATGTCAACGGCGGTATGGCGGAATATATGCGCCTGCCGGCCAATGCCCGTACCTTTAAAATCCCTCAGGACCTGCCAATCGGGAAGGCCATACTGGTCGAGCCTTACGCCTGTTCCAAACACGCCGTAGACCGCGCTCAGATCGGGTTGGAGGACGTGGTTGTAATATCAGGTTGTGGAACGCTGGGTCTGGGAATGGTAGGAATTGCCAGATTGAAAAACCCTGAACTGCTGATCGCCCTGGATATCAAAGACGATCGGCTGAAAAAAGCCAGAAAATTCGGCGCGGATCTGGCCTGGAATCCGGAAAAAGTCAACGTGGTAGATGAAATTAAAAAAGTAACCGGGGGATATGGCTGCGATATATATATTGAAGCAACAGGATATCCTTCCAGCGTTCTTCAGGGCATGGAAATAATCCGTAAACTGGGACGCTTTATCGAATTCAGTGTATTCGCTCAGCCTACCCAGCTTGACTGGTCGATTATTGGTGACCAGAAGGAACTGGATGTTCTGGGATCACACCTCAGCCCGTATTGTTTTCCAGCAGTCATCGATTGGATTCATCACGATAAAATTGGGACTGCCGGTGTTGCCGAGACATTCCTGCCCATCGATGACTGGGATAAAGCATTCAATATAGCAGGAAGCGGATTGGGCGGCGCTTTAAAGGTGGTTATCAAACCTTGAGTGCCATCAATACCGTTATGTTTCTATACTGGCCAGGAAGTATTACTGACGATGCTGCCTATTGATGATATTGATTGTAAATTGACAGGAGCACAATTGGTTTTGTATACTGTTTTCCGTTTAACGGATTGATTATCTGTTAACGAATTGACATATTATCTCAGCCTGGGTTGTCTGCATTCTTTTCAATGAATAGCTGTTATGCGGCTGATAATACAACCAGATTTGGACTTATGATGAGAATACGCAAATATGACAAACAACAGGGAATAACGGATTTCACGACATGGAGATTTCTAAACCTTGCCAGGAACTCTATCTATAGATTAAGGGAGCTGGAATTAGCCCCCTTTGGGCTAACAGTTGAACAGTCCATCACACTCTCTATACTAATCAATCGAGGAGGTGCAGCTTCCTCGAAAACCCTCGAAGAGCTAACCCTGCGGCAGCATCATTCTATTTCCACGCTGGTCAACCGGATGATCAAAATAAAACTGGTAAATAAGAGCAAGATTTCTGATAGAAAAAAAAATGAAATCCTGATTTCTGAATATGGCGCATCCTTGTACAAAAAGGTCCCCATTTGTTCTCTTGAATCGGTTTTTTCCTCTTTAAAGGAAATTGATCGAAAGCAATTCAGTGACTGTTTGAATGCACTATTAAAAAAAGCCCGGGATTTGCTGGGAATATCCTTTGTTCCTCCTTTCCTGCTTAAACCGGTTAACGAAAGGGATACCGGGAAAAAATATGTTCAAGAAAATCAGGACAACAGGGAGCTAACTGATTTTGAGTTATGGATGCTCTTGAACCGCACAAGAAACTCTCTCTATAGAGTAAGGGAGCTGGAACTGGCACAATTCAATCTAACCGTTGAACAATCGGCAATCATGTATCTTCTCATCAATCGAGGCGGGGCAGTCACAGCTAAGACTATTGAAGAAATTACCATGCGGCAGCATCATTCTATTTCCACGTTAATAAACCGTATGATGAAGATGAAACTGGTTACCCGGAGAAAAAATCCGGTGACCCAAAAACCTGAAATCCAGATTACTGAATATGGAGAAGACCTTTACAAGCAAGTCCCTGCCCATTCCATTGAAATGCTCTTCGCTAATGTGAAGGAAACGGATATAATACTGCTGTTCAACTGTTTGAACATACTTCTGGAAAAAGCCCGGGACTTACTGGGGTTATCCTGCCACCAGCCATCTTAAGTAAAATTTTCCAATAACCCGTTGGAACAACCACAAAGTTGTGCGGTCAGCGCATTCAACATTTCTTTCCGTTGCTTTACGAAAAACCTCTAACCTTTGATCAACATCAGCCCCTGATTGGTCGATTATTGCATATATGTCGTCATATATGACATAATAGGCGTTAAGATGATCGAGGGCAGGTTTATGAGTGAATTCGAGAATACCCTATAGCTTGTTATGGGGATGAATCGAGGTGGGATTGGGTGGCAACGTTCCATCTCTCCAGTAGATGCCCCGCAGCTTGTTCCGGGGTCATTCACTAACGTCTCAGGCTTCCTGTCCGTATTGTTTGAGGGATATGAGCCAGCTATCGCAAATTGCAGATGCTCTAAATCTACTTCGTAGGAGAAACAATATTTTTTTATGGAGTTAGTGTTTCGGCCAGGCCGACGATCAGCATTGCGTTTCCACCATCCCTGAAAATGATATAAGGCCAACGAATAAAATTAAAAGGATCATATAATGCAAGAAATAAAATGGGAAAAAGAGTACGACGTCGTTATAGCAGGATATGGAGGTTCAGGCATTTCAGCCGCCATCACTGCCCATGATCATGGAGCCAAAGTAATAATCCTGGAGAAAGCGCCTTTTCCCGGGGGAGGGCAGACACGAACTTCAGGGCTGGGGGCTTGTTTTGTGAGTGATCCGGAGGGGGCAGCCAGATACCTTCATGCGATGTGCTCTATCGGATTGGAAAATGCCGATGTTTCCACCAGATTATCGGTTACACCTTTGGAAGATTGTCTGATCCTGATGAAGGAGTTGGCACGGAACCCGGATTGGCTCGCATCGATGGGAGTTGATCACAGTTTGAGAAAAGGAAGCTCAGTGGCGTATGACCATTTTCCGGGAGCCGATTCCTTCGGTCATGTTGTCATTAAAGGCTGGGGCATTAAGTACCTGGAATCTATGAAAAACCAGCTCGAAAGAAGAGGTATTGAAGTACTGTACGAAACTCCGGTCATCGAACTGGTCCAGGATCTTCAGACCAGAGAAATCAAAGGAGTAATAGCTGAAAAAAAAGGTAAAGAAGTGGCCATCAAGGCCCAAAAGGGGGTGGTCCTCTGTACCGGTGGTTTTGAGTTCAATGAGGAGATGAAGGCCAATTACCTCAGACCCTTCCCGCTCAAGTTTGCCGGATGGCCGTACAATACTGGAGATGGGATCAGGATGGCACAGCGGGCCGGCGCCGACCTGTGGCATATGAATACTTTTTGTGGATATCTGAACATCTGGGTACCGGAATACAAACCTGCCTGGCTATTGCGTTTTTTCCATGGCATATGGGTTAACCGGTATGGTAAAAGGTTTACCAGCGAGTATGTTCCTTTCAGACACAACTGGTGGTTGAAAAACTTCGAATATGATCTTGACGAACCTGGTTATACATCTGTTCCAACATATCAGATCTTCGACGAAAAAGTGAGAAAAGCAGGCGCAATCAGTGCCAACTCCTCTCACGACCCGGAATACGTTCTCGGAATTCAATCCTTTCCTGCCGATCTGGGAGGCTGTCCAGAGGGCTGGAGCCACGATAATTCTCAGGAAATTCAAAAAGGCTGGATCAAGAAGGCCGGCACTATAGAAGAGCTTGGAAGGCTTATAGGGGATAAAATGGACCCCGTAGCTCTCAGGCAAACTATTGATACGTATAATAGTTATTGTTCACAGGGTAATGATCCGGAGTTTAGCCGTCCGCCGCAGTATTTAAAACCCCTCCTAACCCCTCCCTTTTACGCGGTTGCCCTGTATCCGGGAGGAATAAATACCTGCGGAGGTCCGCGGAGAAATGGCTACGGACAGGTACTTGACCCATACAAAAAGATAATCCCAAGGTTATATTCGGCAGGAGAGATGGGGTCGCTTTGCGGTAACATCTATGCGATAGGGGGTCTGAATGCCGGCGAAATGATGGCTTCGGGACGTCTGGCTGGAGCAAGCATAGCGGCACTAAATAATTGGGACTGAAATGATTTCTTCCTAAAGGAGTCTCGATATTTCTTGTGTAGAGATATGCCTGTTTTATCGGAAAATGGATATGGGGCACAATCCGTACAGGCATCTGGGGGTAAAATATGGAAACTGAACCTCACGAAAAAACGATCAGGGAACCCGCCAGGGAAATCGGGGTTTGCCGGGAAGCCGATGTGGTGGTAGTCGGCGGCGGCCCCGGGGGTATCGGCGCGGCCTTAGCTGCGGCACGGTCCGGGGCTGATACCGTACTGATTGAAAGATACGGACATCTGGGGGGTATGGCCAGCGGAGGACTGGTCAATATTATCCCAAACCTGTCTGATATATACGGAGAACAGCACATTGCCGGGATTTGTCAGGAACTGATAGACCGCATGAAAGCAAGAGATGCAGCTTCTTTCCCACCCAGAGAATTCTGGGGCTCAAGCGAGGCCTCACTCGTCAATTATTATCTCGATGCCAATCTACGGCGTTTTTATATCCGGAAAAATTTGTTTCTCAAAAAAGATATCGTCTTGTATACCGTTCTATTAGACCCGGAAGTACTTAAAGATGAATTGAACCGGATGGTTGAGGAAGCCGGGGTAGAGCTGTATCTCCATTCATGGGGTGTCCAGGCCATAATAGAAGACAATTGTGTTAAGGGGATCATCATCGAGAGCAAGTCCGGGAGACAGGCGATTATGGGGAAGGTGGTAATTGACTCCACCGGGGACGGCGACGTTTTTATTTCTGCCGGAGCCGAATTTATCAGTAATATCGAGCCCCGGCTCAGGATATCCCATCTGGCTTTCTGCTTCTGGATAGCCAATGTCGATCTCAGGAAACTGGAAGGATTCTGTTCACTACAGCCGGAAAAACATGCCGAGTTAATGAAAGAATTGGCCGCCCTGGGTGGATTTACCAGCTACTTCAAAGGTTTGTTAAAAAACCAGGAGAACGTCATCTGGTTTCATCCCCATGTTGCCTGTTCAAGCCAGACGGATGTGAAAGAACTCACCCGGGTTGACATGAGCAGCCGCCGGAAAGCACTGCTGACCTGGGAATTCCTTAAAAAATTTATTCCCGGCTTTGAAAGGAGTTATATTATGCTCACTGCGCCACAACTGGGGACTACCGGCGGCACACGCATTAAAGGGGAGTATATTCTCAGTAAGAAGGATATGACTCTGGTAAAACCTTTTGAAGATACTGTCGCGGTTTTCGCCAGCAATGAAGACGGGAAGGTCTCAATGAGGTTTCCACGTATGTATATTCCCTACCGCAGCCTGGTTCCGCGCAGAATAGAAGGCCTGCTGGTTGCTTGCCGTGCCTTTTCATCAGAAGATACCATAAATGACCATTTTAACCTTATTCCGCACTGTCTTTGCTTCGGACAGGCGGCAGGTACAGCGGCTGCCATGGCCGTAAAAAACAGGTCCAGAGTCAGAGATGTAAACTATAATGATTTGCAGCACAGGCTGGCTGAACAGGGAGTAATTTTACCTTCGGGAGCCTGAAATTGTGTTGTACTGGGTGAGGTGAAAAGGTGAAGGAGATTCTAAATAATAAAGTGGCAGTAGTCACCGGTGGGGGCCGGGGAATCGGGCGAGCCCATTGTTTGGCGCTGGCTGAACAGGGAGCCAGAGTAGTGGTCAATGACCCGGGGGTCAACCTGGATGGCAAGGGCCTGGACAAAACACCGGCGGAGGTGTACTCCACCCCACCACCCATTGCAGATATTAAGGAATCGATAATACAATCCAAAATAATCGGAATACCGGTATTCAACCCTGTAAGGATAGCAGGACCCCACTTTAACCGGAGTGATTCCTGTCCAGACAATGGGGTCCATCTCATATCCTACTAACTGGAAAGAATAGAATTCTATATAAGTGAGGTATAAGGAAAGATATGAAAAACACCACCAAATATAGCTTTGAAACTCCCCCTGCTCCCATCCCGGCCAGTAAGATTAAGGAAACTGTGAAAGCGGAAGTTGTTATAATTGGCTCCGGTACTGCTGGCTTAGTTTGTGCTAACTCTGCGATAGAAAATGGAGCTAAGGTCATCTTAATTTCTGCCAGTTCCTATCCTGTCTCTCGGGGAGGCTCGATACATGCTATCAACAGTAAGCTTACCCGTCAGCTAGGGATTAAATATGATATTGGTAAAAATTTCAAACAAGAGATAGACAGAGCAGCAGGCAGAATTGACCAGGCTAAATGGAGTCTGTTTGCTAACAAGAGCGGCGAAGCAATGGATTGGCTTATAGATAAAATGGAAGCCGCAGGTTATAAAACAGATCTTGAGAGAGGGGTAGAGGATCCTGACGGCATAATATCAGCATTTCCCGGATCACACGGTTTTCTAGGCGGGAAAATCAACACCATAGGTCGGGGGCAGCCATTGGTGGTGAAGACCCTGGCTAGTCTAGCTCAAGCAGCGGGGGGTAAGATTTATTATAAGACCGTGGCGAAGCAGCTAATCCGCGAGAAACGTAATACCGGCCGGGTAACTGCGGTCATTGCCCAGAATGCCGAAGGTGAATACATAAAGTATGTCGGCTCTAAAGCCATTGTGCTGGCCACCGGAGACTTCACCAGAGATAGGGAAATGGTTGCCAAATATTGTCCGGAAGCGTTGCCTTTTGTAAAAATCACTCCGTTAAACTATAATGCAGGACGTATTTGGGGCGGGATTTATGCTGGCGATGGCCATAAGATGGGATTATGGGTAGGTGCCGCCTGGCAGCAGATCTTTCCGAATGCCCCGTTGCTAAGAGGTGGGATAGGTCCGCAGACTCAGCCATATACCAGTTTTAAAGGACTGGTGGTTAACAAAAATGCAGAGCGCTATTCCAGCGAGGATGTCAATAGTACGCATGCCGGTTTTCTTCAGATGAATCAGCCGGAGCGGAAAATCTTTGCCATCTGGGACTCAGATTATGGACAGAAGATGGCACCCTGGTATCCCAGGCAATGTCCCCATGGCGGTCTTCCCTTAAAGGTAGAAGATGTAGTGGCGGGTTGGGAGGTCGCTGTTAAAGCAGGTACCATTTTCAAGGCAGATACTATCGAAGAGTTGGCAGAGAAGCTGGGTTTGGACGCAGGTATGCTTCAGGCCACAGTCGACCGCTATAACGGCTTCTGCAAGAAAGGCAAGGATGAAGACTTCTTTAAAAGACCGGGCTTACTCATACCGGTGAAAAAAGGGCCGTTTTATGGACAGACGACCGATAAAATCTGGTTGTTAATGGTTTCCGGTGGCCTGCGTACCAATCTTAAAATGCAGGTTCTGGATACTAAAGATAAGGTTATACCCGGCCTGTACGCTGCAGGCACTATCATAGGTGATATGTTTGCAAACTACTATTCCTTCATGCCATCGGGAATTAATCTGGGCGCTCTCTGTTTAACATTCCCCTACCTGATTGGTAAGGAAATCTCTATGATTTAACCTTTCTTAACAAGTGAATTGAGGACTTTTTCATTTTGACTTTATTAAGGGTAAAAAATGTCGCATCATCAGAGGCAGGGGTAAAGCAGTTTAGAAAAGAAGAAGCCGAGGGAAAACGAGCCAATAGTATGAGACCTCCTGAAGCGAATAGCTCTCTCGTAGTGTTTTGGCATCTGATGCAGCAGATAATGTCAATGGGTGCATTTTCGATAGTGGCCATTTAGAGCCAGGCGCTTTTTCTATCTATCGCGATGAATAATCCGGGATACATTGCGCCACGGTTCCGGTCTTAGAGAGCCAGGCTTCCGGCGTTTTGAGAGCCACTATTCCGGATATA
>JAFGOB010000174.1 GCA_016926695.1 Dehalococcoidales bacterium
CCGCAGTTCCGGGAATACCATCCGATCAAGTCATCTTTTTGAACTGCCTACACGGTCACTAACCCCAAACTGGATACGGTCATAGAGAGCGAGCGTCAACAATTAGCCATTTGTGGTAAATTGAAAACCTGGAATGATTGTTTGAGTTGAGTTAGATTGAAGCTAAAATCCAGTTTGCAGTTGAGGAACAGGTCCAGTAAGGGGAGCAAGTAAGATTTTTCCCTCTTGATCGACTCATTCAATAGAGTTGTTTATGAGACACTACACTGGGAAATATGGCATTATGGTATTATCAGAAGTCCCGTCGTGCTACGGGATTGGTTTGATAATATCCTGGAGGCTTAATGTTATGGCGAAAAAACTGAGGATAAGAATTGAAAATAGCGAAATCCGTCCGGCCAGCGCGGTCACAGTTTTCGGTAGAATTGCCGGCGATATTTCCATGTTGAAAAAGATGACTTCAGGCGCCGCGATAACCATCGAAAAAAGTGCTGACGGATAACTGCTATTGACGACTGCTGTCGAGAACAACCAGATACTACCGTTTTGGACGTGGTGATGGTTACTTTACTATATACATCAGGGCTTTAGCCTCTGCCACGACCGAGTTGTCCTGCCTGTTCATTTTGGCTTCTACTTCCACGGTGCGGCTGGTCCTTTTGGTGACCTGAGCATCAACAATCAGCGGTTCACCGATGCGGGCCATGCTTTTCAGCCTGATTTCAATGCTGGCTGTTACAGCCCAGATACCCTGGCTGTAAACAGCTTTACCGATGCATTCGTCCAGGGCGGTCATCAGGGCTCCACCATGAACATGTCCGGGCCATCCCTGGTGAAATTCTTCAGGCAGGAATTCCACTTTAATTTTTTCACCGTCATTGATAGTCTTGATTTTCAGGCCGTGGGGATTATCCCTGCCGCAGCCGAAACACATTGGATTATCTTGTAAAATTTCCAGCTTGAGTTCGGGTATTTCCATGTTTACCTCCGGATATTGGTTGGGTTCAGCCGGTCGCCTTCACAGAAAAAGCACAATATTGGTAATACTTTTCTCTGTTATTCATCTCCTCAACCATGAGAGCCAGCGATACCGGAGTGTTAGCGGCGTCCTGATATCGATGTACAGGTACAAATCGCCTTTCTTGCCGCGGATGATTTTCCCCATACCTCGCAGTCTAATGCGCATACCCTGCCTCATATAGGGTGGAATCTTGACTAGCAGCCGCTTCCTCTTCAATCCCTGCCAGCAGGTAATAATTCTCGAACACCCCACTTCAGCTTGCAGCGGCGAGACCTTGATTTTCCGGTAAACGTCCGGGTTGTCCGCTCCGGAAGAACCAGGCCTTTTGATAACACTTGTAATCCAGCCCGACGGCCGTTTTCCAACATTCATCTATCTCTTCTCCACTATTCCGTTATCTTCCGATATATTGGCGCTATAAAGTGCTTTTGTCAAGAGTTTTGGAGGTTCTGTTATTCATAGACTAAAAGCGGACCGTTCATAGCCAGTACCCCGGAGATCAACGAGTAACGCCCGGAACGGATACATAAGCGGTTTACCTGTGGACAGTAAGGAGTTTTGGTCCGGTGGTATTGCCTGGGGGCGATCAAGTATGCACAAGGCTGAGCAGGCTATGACCGGGCAGGACCGTCCGGCGCTAGCCGGGCGGCGAGAAGTCTTTCAGTTTTTCCGAAGCAGGTTCACCGCCCACGCCCCAGTGCGTTTTGGGAATCTCGTAGACAATCACTTCTATTGCCTGCTGCGGTACCCCTAAATCCGCAATGACTTTGGTAATTCCCCGGATCATTGTTTTAACCTGTTCTTGGCCGACACCCTCCCAGAAATCTACGCGAACGACAGGCATGTTTAACCTCCATTTAAGTTAATCTATTATGACTATTGCTAAATATATCTGCAAATAAAAACCAAGTCAATGCGGACCGGAGAACATACCTGACCGGTCTGAGGGTTTTATGCGGATAGACCGTTAATGATTCATAGCCGGATGTTGCTCTAATAATCCTTCTCCCCGGTTATGCTTTTACTCGCCTATTATCTGGACCACAATCTCTCTTTCCCGGGAGCGGTTATCGAAGTCCACCAGGATGATTTGCTGCCAGGTACCCAGGGTAAGTCTCCGCTCTACCAGTGGAATGGTTAAAGAAGACCCCAGGAGAGAAGCCCGGACGTGGGCATATCCGTTGCCGTCATGCCAGCGCTCGTTGTGCTCGTAACGGATATTTTGAGGAGCAAGACGCTCCCACATGGCCTGGAAATCGGCAATCAATCCGCTCTCGTACTCAATCGTCGTTAATCCTGCCGTTGAGCCGACTACGAAGACAGTGATCGTACCGTTTTTAAGGCCTGTATTCTCTACCTCGCCGTTTACCTGTCCTGTGATATCGATAATATCCCCGTGTCCCCTGGTTGAGACGTGAATGGTCTTATTGATTATCATAATTCACTCCGTGCTTTTATTTTTTTCATCATCTCCCGATTACTATAACACAGGAACAAAATTACTTTCTCTGTATAACGAAGACCGGAATATGAGTAACGGCTGTCCGGTGGCTGAAATGCTGGATACCGACCACTTCTCTTTCCCCCAGCCTCCAGATGCTTCGTCGTCCGACAGGAATCAAGGCGTATCGGACTCCTCCAGCATGACAATGATTTTTTTCCATCGCAGTGCTGGCTGTGGTCAGGAATGGACTGTTTTCATATATCGCCGGCAACATGCGGTTTTCCCATTGTCAGGCTGGAGTAATATAATAGGCATATAAGTAATAGTATAAGTGTCCGCTGTATCCTGACGGCAGGCGACAGAAAACGGGGGTATATGAGTTCAAATGAGTGAAATCAAGGTTATTTCTTTCGACCTGGAGGGCACGCTGACCACACTGGACTTCAGCCATTTTGTCTGGTATGAAGGGATTCCCCTTTTATATTCAAAGCGTCACGGGGTGGGTTTCGATGAAGCGAGGACTATCATCGAAAGCCGCTATCAGGAAGTGGGAGACAGGCGGATAAATTGGTATGATATCAGGTACTGGTTCGACCGTTTCAAAATAGAGGGATATGAAAAAGTTCTCGATCGATATGCGCACAGGGTGGCGTTTTATGCGGACGTTGTCCCGGCTTTAAGCGCCCTGCAAAACAGGTACAGGCTGATTGTATCAACCAATTCATCCCGTGAATTCATTCCGTATTTGCTGAATGGAATTGAACGGCATTTTTCAAAGGTGTTCTCTTCGGTATCGGATTTCAACCTCATCAAGTGTCCGCAGTTCTATGAAAAATTGAGCCGGGCAATGGGCGTAGAGGTCCATGAGATAGCTCATGTCGGTGACAGTTGGGAGTTTGATGTGGTCGCTTCGCGGGCCGCTGGCCTGAAGGCTTTCTATCTGGACAGGTCTCAGGATGCAGATCTGCATAATGCGTTGCCGGACCTCAGGGACCTGGACACAAAGCTGAACGGGGATTAAAAGGCAAAATTAAGATAACCCGCTTCCGGAAACGGGATATTTCAAGTATATTAAGCGGGTAACCTATCCGCCGGGGAAATTTCCGCAGGGAAGGAAGTTCCCGTGAGGTATTCCCGTGAGCAGTGATTCCAGTGGACCGAATATGGGGAGGAGGAGATTATGAGTAGTTACACCGAAGGCGCGTTCCTGGGCAGGATGATCGCCAATATCCTGGATACGCAATACGAGAATTTTACTCCGGCTGTGATAGATCATGCTAAAAAGCGTATCATCGACTCGCTGGGATGCCTGATATGCGGGGCCAATGACACGGGCAACTCGGAGCTGCTGGAGATAGTCCGTGGTTGGGGAGGCAGCCCTGAAGCTACCATCCTGGTACATGGAGACAAAGTGCCGGCGGGCACCGCCGCCATGGTCAACTGCATCATCTGCCGCTCTTTTGATTTTGAGCCGGTGAGCCCTGTTATAGAAGGTCGAAGCACTGCGGGGCACATCAGCGGTACCACTGTAATGACGGCCCTGACCGTGGGAGAGGTGGCGGATATCAGTGGAAAAGAGTTGATTACCGCGCTGCTGGTGGGCGATGATATGGCTGCCAGGATACTGCTGGCCGGCAAGGGCTCGGGCGCAGGACGGGGGCGTGACCGCGTCGGCCAGATCAACTCCTTCGGGGCTGTCGCTATCGCGGGAAGAATCATGAAACTGAAACACGAGCAAATGAGAAATGCCTTCGGACTGATAGTGAACCATCTGGGAGGCACCCAGCAGATGATTCTGGATACGGCCACAGGCTTCAAGCTTTCCCAGGGAACGGCGGCCAGGGACGCTGTTTTCTGCGTGCAACTGGCCCGCTCCGGATGGACAGGCGTCAGTGATGCCCTCATGGCTGAGGGTGGTTACTATAACCTGTTTACCGACGGCATCGGCGATGCGCAGGTACTGGTCAGGGACCTGGGCCGGAATTACTACAGCGACGGCACCTTCAAGCCCTACCCCTGCTGCCGAATAAACCACGCGGCTATTGACTGCATTCTGGCAATGAAAAGGGAGCATGATATAGAGGCTTCAGATATCAAAGAGATTGTTTTATATGTATCCCGGGGGGCTTTGAAAGATGTGCTCGGCCAGCCGTTTAAAGTCGGGGATTTCCCGCACGCCGGCGCCGGCTTCAGCCTCCAGTACAACGTGGCCAGCGTATTCCTCAGGGGGAGTTCGCGTCCGGAGCATTTTACCGAACAGGCCATACGGGACCCGCTGGTCGGCGATCTTATCTCCAGGATAAGGATGGCGGAGCTGACCGAGGGAAATATGGAGAGCGCCAGGATCAGGGCAATCATGCAGGACGGCCGGGAGTTTGAACAATTTACCGAAATCGCCAGGGGCGATCCCAGGAATCCCCTGCCCGCAGACGAGCTGAAAGCCAAATTTCGCACCAATATTGAGTTTTCCCGCACCATAACTATGGAAAACGCGGAGAAGGTCCTGGATATGGTAGAACACCTGGAAGAGCTCGACAGCGTGAGGAAGCTGGTAAAGCTGCTGGTGGCCTGAGGGTTATCAGCAACCGGGGTATCGCTGAAATTTTGACATAACGACCATATCAAAATCAAGTATTCCGGTGAATGCGGTCAGGTTAATTTTATTGAAAATTCGATAGACGGCGATCAACCTTTGTTTTTTACTATGTCGCTCCTGGCCGGGATCCCTTTCAGGCTGCGGGCTGCCATGACTGCCCTGATTATTGCTTCAGAAACGAGGTGGGCGGCTACCGCACCGATGATGTTTACATCGCATTGTTCCCGTCCGAGAGAAAGGGCGAAAAGGGTATCGCCGTCATACATGGTGTGACAGGGGTCGATAGTACGGGCCAGGCCGTCCTGGGCCATTTGCGCTACTTTGTTTATTTGCTCTTTATTGAGACAGGCATTGGTAAAGACGGCTCCGATAGTAGTATTGGCAGGCGATTGGCTATGCCAGCCCAGCCCCTGCTTTTTCAGCAGCTCAACTGAATTGGCGAAGGTTTTCCCGTCAGGTTCCAGAGTCCCTGCCAGTATTTTTCCTGTTTCAGGATCGATAACATCTCCGACTGCGTTGACCGCCACGATAGCGTTTACAATAACATTATTCCCGATCTCCTCGCCCGCCATGCCCAGGCCGCTTTTCGTCGATTGCTTCGTACCCAGGAGTTTCCCCACTGTTGCCCCGGTGCCTACCCCTACGCATCCTTCTTCCGTCGCGGTATTGCCGGCGTTGAGACAGGCCAGGTAGCCTTCTTCCGGGCCGGGCCTGACCCTGGCGCTGCCGATATCCAGGTCGTAGAGCACGGCTGCCGGGACAACAGGTACCCTGGCAGCGGAGGTCTCGTATCCGACGCCTCTTTCCTCAAGATAACGCATGACGCCCTCTACGGCGTTCAGGCCGTAGACGCTGCCTCCGCTCAGTACGATGGCATGAACTCTCTCCACCAGGTTCACCGGACGAAGAAGGTCGGTCTCCCTTGTCCCCGGCGCCGAGCCTCTGACATCAACCCCGCCTACAGCCCCCTCTTCACATAAAATCACGGTACAGCCTGTGGCTGCATCCAGGTCGGTATAATGCCCTATTCTTATTCCCGCGATCTGAGTTTTCAATTCCGCACCCCCCGGTCCTATTGTCGGACTACGCCGATTATACCATACTCGACGGTCCCTTTATTTTGACGCCTGACAGTGTTTCTTATATACTCGTAATACCAAATAAAGCCTTATACCAAATCGAAAAGGAGGAAAACATTATGGCCGGTTATATAGTGTTTTTCGGTTTTACCGAGCAGGGCATAAAAAACATAAAGGACAGCCCGCAACGGGTCGAGGCTGCTAAACAGATTTTTGAGAACGTGGGAGCCAGAGTAAAGGATTTCTACCTGCTGATGGGTATGGACCGTTATGATACCATGTTTATCGTAGAGTCACCCGATGATGAAACCGTGGCACGGGCTTCTCTTCAGGTCGGTTCGTTGGGAAACGTCCATATCAACACCATTCGCGCTTTTAGTCAGGATGAGTTTAAAAACATAATATCGCGTCTAGAGACATAGACGCGTCTGCAGAGAAGTACTGCGGTTATGTTGCTTCCCGGCTGCCGGTGCGGTCATTGAAGGGACAATATCCATGGGGATATAATCAACGGTATCCCCGGACTATAAGCAACATCTGTTGACCGGGACCCGGGAGTATAACGGAATAGCTGGTAAAGGAGGGGTCAATGTCAGAATATCCGAACCTTTTTCGAACCCTGAAAATCAATAAATACACCTATAAAAACAGGATAGTAACCGCTCCCATGTTGTTTCCCCTGGACTTCCAGGACCCGGAAGCCGGACTGGTACATTACAGGAAGATTGAGGACCGGGCAAGAGGCGGTGCAGCCGCTGTGATCATGGGAGAGCAAAGCGTCAATTTCGCGGATGCGGCGCGTATGCCTTTCAGACCTGTGGACTTCACCCGATACTCGGGTTTCGATTTTGAGGGTTTTAAAAAATACGCCGATATCATTCACAGGTATGACGCCGTGGCCTTGATCGAGCTGTTTCACCCGGGCCAGGCCAAAGACCCGCTTCCCGGGGGTCCCAACCCGAGAGGACCGGTAGGCTTTACCAGGGAAGACGGGGTTATTGTGGATGAGATGGACGAGAAGATGATGGAGCAGACCTGTGAGGACTTCGCCACCGCCGCTTCCTTCATGCAGGCCGCCGGCTTCGACGGCATTCTTACTCACTCCGGACATGGCTGGCTCTTCTCGCAATTTTTATCACCCATTTTTAACAAAAGAACGGACCGGTACGGGGGCAGACTAGAAAACAGGGCCCGTTTCCCGGTCGAGATCTTCAAACGCATCAGGAAGCGGGCCGGACCTGATTTCATCATTGAAGCAAGGATCTCTGGCAGAGACGGGGTACCCGGCGGGATTGAGGCCGAGGAGGTAGGACGGTTTTGTAAAATGCTCGAAGGCATCGTTGACTCCGTGCATATCTCTGCGGGCCTGTACTACAATCCTGTGGTTACCAACCAGTTCTCCTCCATGTTCGCGGAGCACGGCTGCAACGCTGATCTATCCGCCGAGGTAAAAAAATATACCTCCCTGCCCGTGGGGGTGGTAGGCGGCATTAATTCTCCAGAACTAGCCGAGCAGATTATTGCCGGTGGTAAGGCGGACTTTATTGTCCTGGCCAGGCAGGCCATAGCAGACCCCGATTTTCCCACTAAAGCGTTTGAAGGACGGGAAGCGGAGATCAGGAGATGTGTACGCTGCTACACCTGTATGCCGGGTTCTCCCCATGTTTATAAGTTTGATATGGCCTCTGCCAGGAGGAAATCGGGCACCTGCTCCATCAACCCCCAAGCTTTACCTCCCGTGCCCCTGAAAGATATTCCGGCTCCCGGCGGTTCACGCAAAGTGCTGGTTGCCGGCGGAGGCGCCGGCGGTATGCAGGCCGCCATCACGGCCGCTGAGAGAGGACATAAAGTCACTCTGGCTGAAAAAAGCGGCAGGCTGGGCGGTATTCTCAATTTTACCGATGCGGACGTCAATAAGGAGGACCTGCGGAATTTCAAGAACCTGCTGGTGCGTGAAGTTAAAAGGCAAGGGGTGAATGTGCGTCTTGATTCTGAAGTTACTCCCGCTTTCATCGAAAGCGTGAGACCGGATGCTATTATCCTGGCGCTGGGATCATCGGTCCTGACGCCGGATATTCCGGGTATTAAAGGCGCGCTCCACGCTCTTGACGTGTACAACCCCTCAAACGGGATAGGCCAACGCGTGATCATGGTTGGAGGCGGTCTGGCCGGCTGTGAGACCGCTCTGCACCTGGCAAAGACCGGACATACCGTCACTGTTATCGAAATGCTGGAGCATCTTGCCGCTGAGTCTTTTGGCATGTATCGTGAAGCGCTGATGCTGGAAATGGAGAAATACCGTGTAACCGGAAAACCCGGTACCCACTGCCTGGAAATTTCGCCCTCCGGCGTCAGGGTGGAAAATGGAGAAGGTACACAGGAGGTTATCAAAGCGGATACCGTCGTTTACGCCCTGGGGATGAAGTCCAACAGCACCGCCGTACTACGTACTGCTGCCGGAGAGATTCCGGTCTATGAGGTGGGCGATTGCGTAAAAGTCGCCAGGGTTTTAGACGCTGTTGAAGCAGGCTTTATGGCGGCCATGAAGATAATATGATATCAACCGGGCTTCGCTATTTCTGTAAATATATTGCGAAATGTATAAACAATTAATATTTGAAATTGACAGGCAGGAGGTAGAATATGGAAGTGAACCAGGCTATTCTGGAACGCTACAGCGCTCGCGATTTCAAACCGGACCCCGTAGACAGGCCGACCCTGGAAAAGATACTTGAAACGGCTTTACGCAGTCCGTCATCCGGCAACGGTCAGCCCTGGCAGATTTTTGTGGCCTGCGGGGCGGTAACGGAAAAAATAACACGTGAATACCTGGAGCGATTTGCCGCGGATGTCCCCGGTAAACCGGAGATGTCGGGACTGACTCCCGATCAGCAGCCGCAGGCCATGCGTGACCGCATGAAACAGATCACGAACGACCGCCTCAAACTGCTAGGCATCAATGCCCAGGACAGCGTTGCCATGAAGGGCTACAGGGAAATCGGGGGAAGGCTGTTCCGGGCCCCGGTGCTGGTCATTCTCTGTATGGATAAGGATCTCAACACCTGGTCGGTACTTGACATAGGCCTGATAGCGCAGTCCATCATGCTGGCAGCCAGAGGCGCCGGAGTGGACTCCATAATCGCCCAGTCTTTCGTTTCCCAACCGGATATTCTGCGCAGGGAGCTGGAAATTCCGCCAGGCCTCAAGATCGTAACCGGAATCGGGCTGGGATATCAAAATCCGGAAAGCATCATCAACACTTACCGCAGTCCCCGTAGAACGCTTCAGGAAGCGGTGACTTTCAAAGGCATTTAGCGCAACGACGCAGCGAATGCCTTGAGTAAAAAATAGCTGTATTTTTGCAGCATTCTCAGGGGGAGGGGGATCTTTCTCCCTGGCATAGATATCGCTTGCGTAAACTCAAGGCCTGTTGAGGTTGAATCCGGAGGGTATAAAATGGACTTTAAAGAGGTAATCCTGAAAAGACAGAGTATCCGGGATTTTACGGACCAGCCCGTTTCCGACGATAAAATCAATGCTATCCTGGAAGCCGCCCGCATTGCTCAATCCGGATGTAATTTTCAGCCGTGGAAATTTGTGGTGGTAAGGGATGCACGTATAAAGGAGCAATTGATGCAGGCGGCCAACAATCAATTTCATGTTGGTCAGGCCCCCGTCATCATCGCTGCCGTGGCCCTTGATCCCGTCCGTATGATGCCCTGTGAAGTCCCTGCCTGTGCGGTTGACCTGGCCATTGCCGTAGAGAATATGGCTCTGGCAGCCGTGGACCAAGGGCTGGGGAGCTGCTGGATAGGCGCTTTTTCACAGAACGGCGTCAAGAAGATACTGGGCGTCCCGGAAAAATACAGGGTGGATGCCCTCTTACCTGTCGGATATCCGAAACAGGCAGGGGAGAGGAGTCCGCGTAAATCAATGGATGAAATCGTGTGTTATGACCGTTTTGGCTAAAGCCGCTTTGGCTAAAGACGCTGTCTTCCTGATTAATTAATAACAAGTATAAGGTACGGTAATCATCCGCTCTGGTACCGGGATTTATCATTAACCCGCGAGTTAAAACTGCATGTTTCACAGCTCTCAACGTTCTTATTTCTGCATACTCTTGTACAAAATTTCTCCGGATGATTAATTGAATCTATGCACAAAACATCCCCCTGGCCTTCACCGGAAAGGACTGCTGAGTTCTATATTATTCTTCTGAAAAAAGGACGTCAGCAATAAAATATGGGTGCTGCCACCTAATAAATATAGTTAATTGTATCGATTGTGTGATTTTGAACGATAGTTAATAATAAGTAACAGTTTAATTCATTGATTAGTTATTTACAGGTATTGATACTCGATTGGGTAATTGTTTATACCTCATCTGGCCAGGGAAGGGGGGATTAGTGGCGGTAAGATCAGGCTTTCTTCAGGCAATGCCGGGTAACGTTCTTCTGTTTTCACGCGATATCACAAAGAACCGTATCGTCCGCTGTGAGGTTGATAAAAGTATACAATTCTCAAGAAGGCAAATCCGGGATCCATGTGATGGAAAACCGTGTAACTGATAAAAATTTATGATACGGAGATGTTCAAAATGGGAACTAGATTAACACAGTATTTCAATGAAGCCAACAAACTTGGCGGTCTTAAAGCAAAGATGCGACTGGCCGTATTGACCAAGATGTCCGGTCAAACCGCTGAAACGGAAGCCGATTCGCCGGAGAACATCAACAAGTTTGAAAAGGCAATACAGGAAGTCAGGAAAGAATTTTAACTGAAGGAGAAAAACCATGGCTATTGTAGCAAAAAACGATATCAAATACAATCACTACTTCGACCGTAAAACCAAAAGGCACTCCATTAACGGTATACAATCAGTATTACATTGTCACCATTATACGGCTCTCTATACGCAGTTGGCCATAGATGCCGGTGAGACCGGGCTGCTGAAGGAATGCGCGCGGGAGAATTTTCGCACGGTACTCGATTTTTATTTTTCCGGCAATCCTTCCATCGACACGGTGCAGGCCAAGGTGGAAATCGCCTGCCAGTATTACTCGCTTCTGGGACTCGGCAAGATGGTTGTGCATTTTATGGGCAGCGATAGCGGTGAAGTTGAGTTGCTTTCTTCACATACCGACAGCGGATGGATGAAAAAATGGGGAAAATTCGATAAACCGGTCAACTATATATCCGCTGGTTTTATAGAAGCGATGTTCGAGTCGGTGATGGGTCTCCCCCCGAGATCTTTCAACGCGGTGGAGTCACGGAGTATTGTAATGGGTGCAGAAACTTCAAAATTCAAAGTGATGAGGAGATAAACAATGGCTATTGACAGAAAGAAGATCATAGACCAGATGTCTCAGATAGAGATATTACCGGACGATAACGGCATTATTGAGGGATATAATGTTCTGGTGACCCAGTTTCCCACCGGTTTCTGGAACTCTTTTGCCGAGAGGCTGACGACAAGAGTGTCCGAAGATATGCTGCAGGCTACCGAGTATCTATTCTATAATGCCGCTCACGAATGCGGATACCATACTGGCTACGGCATTATTACCTCCGATGAATGGAACGCTGTTGTAAAGCCTATGATGGAAAAAACACCTGAAGATATTCTGTATGGCGCCTATGCGGTATTCACCGCCTGGGGCTGGGCGGATTCAGAGATTGTTGAGCTTGTACCCGGCGAGAGGATGGTTGTACGGGCTTATGATTACTATGAATCCGATATAGTAAAATACGGCTCTTCGCAGAAAATGAGCGCCTATATGATCGCCGGCGTGAGTGCGGCATTTATGGAGCTGGGCTACTCCGGCAGCTATGACCCTAAAGGCAAACCCATCGGCTCATACGAGTGCAAACAGGTAAAGGGCATGGAATGCGGCGACTCCTACGCGGAGTTCGTTGTTACAAAAGCCAAATAACAGAATAACCGCATTCTGAACGTACAGCCGGGGCATGGTATTCACCCTGCTCCGGCTGTGTATTCAGCATTAAAACGACTATGAATGAATATATCTATTTGAATAATAGTGCTACCAGCTATCCCAAACCCACAGGCGTGTTGAGCGGGGTTTCGGATTTCCTGCACAAGCTGCCTTTTCATCATGCACGTGCCGGTTTTACCGGTGAATCCGGGGATGTTGTATTAGAGTGCAGAAAGCAGCTTGCTGCCCTGTTTAATGTCCCTGATCCGTCCAGGATTGTCTTTTCATCCGGCGCTACGGAATCGCTGAATACCGCGCTGTACGGTATTATACTAAGGGGGAAACATGTTGTCACCACCGCCGTTGAACATAATTCCGTTCTGCGTCCTTTGAAAACAATGGAGAAATCCGGAATTATCACCCTGTCGATTGTTGAGTGTGACGAGAACGGATTCGTACCGGCAGGGCAAATTGCCGATGCCATTACCGGGCAGACAGGTGCGGTGGTTGTTAACCATTGCTCAAATGTCACCGGTATTACCAATGACCTGGCGGCGATCGGCCAAATTGCCGGGCGGAAAAGTATCCCCTTTATTGTGGACGCATCGCAAAGTGCCGGTGTGTATGCCATCGATGTGCAGAGTATGAATATCGATATTCTGGTATTTGCAGGCCATAAATCACTCTATGGTATGCAGGGCATCGGTGGAATGTACATAAGGCAAGGACTGGATGTCAAACCGTTAAAAGTCGGAGGGACCGGTGTTCGCAGCGACTATTTGTACCAGCCGGAATCATTACCCATGTTTTATGAGGCCGGGACCCAGAATTTGCCGGGCATTGTTTCTCTGTACAACGGGGTCAGGTATGTCCTTAAAGAGGGGATAGATGCCATGAGGGAGAGGAAAGAGGAATTGGTCTCCCGTATGAGAGACTATCTGTCCAACTGCCGGCAGGTAACGCTGTTTCCGGGGCCTGGCTGTGAAAAACCGACCACTATTTTTTGTTTTAATGTCGCGGGGATCGATCCGGAAGACATCGGTTACATACTGGAAAACAATTTTGGTATTGTTGTACGCTCGGGACTGCACTGCGCCCCCCTGATTCACAGGCACATCGGCACCTTTCCTTCCGGTTCAGTCCGGATCAGCCCTTCACATTTTACCAGCGATGCAGAAGTTGAGGCATTCAATAATGCCTTGATGCAGATAATACAGATGGCGGATTAGAGATGGAAGTGATCAAGACCAAGAACGTGGAAGACTGTTTTGACGGTTCTGTTATCAAAGAATTACAGCTTTCTGAAAATATGTTGAAAGAACAGGTTTACACACTGGCAAAGGGTGGAGAAATTCAATATTTTGCCCAGTTCTCCAGACCGTTTTTCAAAATACGGGTTTCCGGTGTATACGATCTGAAGGGTATCGTGGGCAACAATACAGTTCGCATTCATATAAAAAATCCTGCGGCATTCTCTATTAATGATTTTGTGGCATTGTTGACAGGGATCTAGCCAAACACAAGCTGTTGAAACCGGATCAACCAGCCCCACACCTATCGAGTGACTGGTCCAGGTATCCGGTCCGGAGCTATTTTATGCCTGGATTAATAGCTGTATATGGGTGCCTTTCGGTAACCCCGGCAGGGCTCTCTCATCCGGGTCATGGCTTCTACGCGTGCTGTGAAATAGCCTGGCTCATGCGGTAGTTCCGTACCAGAGGAGAGGATAAAAAGACACCGGCGGCAACAATAGAGGCTATTCCGCCCAATACAATAGTGATGTTCTGCGGGCCCGCCATCATGTCCGATCCGAAACCCGCTATCAGGCAGCCCACGGGCATAAGGGCGGCGTTCAAATTAACAATGCTGGTAACCCTTCCGCGAATTTCGTCGGGTATGGATAACTGGAGCAGGGTCTGGTTGGTGACCATGAATATCATTTCGAAAAAGCCTATAAACGCCAGCATTACCAGGGCGGTCCAGAGTACGGGTGAAAAGGCAAAGCCTATAATGGATATTCCGAGAAGAAAGAGAGCTGAAAGCTGCACCAGTCCTCTGCGCTCAACCCGGTTCAACGCGGCGGTACACACCCCACCGAAAATTCCTCCGATTCCGGTGAACGCCATCAGCAGTCCCAGTGTGTCCGCTCCACCCTCGAAGACATCCGCGGCGTAGATAGGAGAAAGGATGGTGAAAACCGGAATAATGAAAACCGGTAGCATCAGACCCATCAGCATAAAGGTCCGGGTCCTCTTGTTGGCCGCTACATAGCGAAAGCCCTCTTTGATATTATGAAAGGGAGAGCTCTGCATATCGTTTGTTTTGTTATGCAGGAACTGGATCCGCAGAACGCTGAACATGACCAGGGCGTAGGCGCCTGCCTGAATGAGGAAGTTACCGCCCGGCCCGAACCACAGAATGAGAAAGCCGCCCAGTGCGGGCCCCAGGGTACGCATCAGTCCCCACCCGGTCTGAATGATGGCCAGGGCGTTCGGCGTAACCGCACGCGGTACGATGTTAAAAACGAGTACCTGCCGCAGAGCATGATCGATTGTTTGGGCCAGCCCGCACATGAAGGTGAAGACAAAGAGATAAATTATTTCGGAATGGCCGAGAAGCAGCAGTATTCCTAATACAAATGTGATCGCGAAAAGCCAGGTATTGACGCCCAGGAGAAGCCTGCGCCTGTCAAGCCGGTCTATCAGGAGACCGGAAACGGGAACAATGCCCAGCGTCGCTACAGACCGTACCGTGTTAAGATATCCCAGTATCGCTCCTGAACCTGTCATATCGTAGACAAGCCAGTTCAGAGTAACCTGCTGGATAAACTGGGCTGCGTTGGAAAGTACCGTACCCGTCAGTAAATACCTGAAGTTCGGTATTTTAAAGGATGCGACCATGCCCACGTCTTTTAAGACCGGGTCGGTCTCTTTCCGTCTGGATTCAGGATTGATTTCGCCGGGACTGGAAACCGGCGTGGAATTTTGATTCATAGTAGTCTTCTTGATGCTATTCTTTAGTCTGTAATCCGTACTGGTATATTGCAAAGCGGCATACGGAGGAAGGTAATGCTATCATTGCCCCAAGATTGAGGTTTATTTAACTATCAAGGATACCTAATCTAATAATAGGCTATATTTTACATATTGACAAGTTCGCAATAGATCATAACCCCCTGTATTTTTTAACAACGCTTTCAAATGTTTCCGGATCAGAGTGGATTATGCGGCGGGTATTGAAAGCACTATTCCACTTCCATATTATCGATATAAAGCTCGCGGCCCGAGATTATTTCTATCTTCTCCTCTCTGCACCTGGGACAGACGATCCTCATATTTTCGGGGCAGTACTCCGTACCGCAGTTGCGGCAGCGGACCAGTGTCGGCGGCCGCTGGAAGAAAAGTTCGGCGCCGGCGGCGATGGTATCTTTGGTCAGAAAAGAAAAGTACAGCTCTACTGCATCGTTAAGGACGCCCGAGAGTTCGCCGATGACCAGGTAGACCCTGACTACCCTACGGGCATCAACTGCCCTGGCCTTTTCCAGTATTATGGATACCATTGCTTCAACAATACTCAGTTCATGCATATAACCACCACTGCCGCATCGCGTTATTTATTTGACTCCGCCGCCTCAGCCCGGTTTTCAGGCCTCTTCCGTATACAAACTCTATTATACCTTTTCATCAGCAGCTACTCCACCCTCCGCCGTTTGAATGCCTTTTCTCTCATCTAACTTCTCCATTATTGAGGGACTATATGTTTTGTTGTAGCCGCACCTGCCGGCTTCTTCCTTTGGGAAGGGAAGACGGAAGAAGGATTTTCCTTTTTCAGCCACCCCTCTGGACATGGCACCTGATTTCCACTTTCCTCTTTCACAAGGATCTCATCTTTATACATACTTAGCACCGCGGGCTGGAGAATAAAGGCGCAAACTTTATTTCGTCATGCAAAAGACCTTTTCACCTTTGAATGAATCTCATAGCTCTGCCTGTTGGATCAGGATAATTTTTTTGATTTCGCCTATGTTTCAGATTATGGATGAGGCCTGGTTTCCGGCCGATTCCATTTACAGCCGTTTTGAGATTGCTTCGTCGTTACACTCCTCGAAATGACGTATCAAGATAGATGCTATATAAAGTATATATTAGGTATCTCATTTTAATAAGAAGTAAATCCGTTATCAGGAGATTACTACGAAAGTACTGACATTCTGGAGTCGACATCCGGGTCGCCAGAGGACTCCGCAAGTGGAAGCCTGAACTTTGTTCAGGACG
>JAFGOB010000175.1 GCA_016926695.1 Dehalococcoidales bacterium
GGGGATTTTTGTTATGGGGATCTTCCCCATGCCCCTGCCAGAAAGTATTCTGGACTTCTTGTCATGTTTTCAAGAAAATAATTTGGATAGCAGTGATGCTGAATGTAAATGTGTTCGATGCCGGGATCAGGATGTATCCTGATTTCCTTTCCCCTATGTTTCCCCTGCGGTTTGCACAAAACCGTATTTATCGGAATGAAAGACCTCTTCCTTGAGGTCGTCCGCTGAACACTTGCGGACCCTGCATAGCAGGCAGGTCAGGTCGGGTGAGCCGTACATCGGATCAAGGTGGTCGTTGCTGGTCAACACGTTGGGATTGGAGATGAAGAGTCCGTGATAACCTTTAGCCGGCTCTTCGGGATAAAAGCAGTTGGCAGTAGCCATAACTACGCCTTTTAATATTCCGGGGAAAAGGCGGGCTTTTTGCCTGATGCGTCCGCGAGGCGATTCAATCCACATCCAGTCGCCGTCCGATATTCCGTATTCGGCGGCGGTTTCAGGATGAATCTGTGCGGTGGGAAATTCCATAAAGCTGCGCAGCCAGGGTATGTTGCGGTATTGGGACAGAAAATAAAAGGGTATACGGTAGCCGCTGGTCAGGACCAGGGGATATTGCCGGTACAGCTCGGGTGTGGAAACGGGGCTTTCTCCCGGCTCACTGTATACCGGCAGGGGATCGTACCCCAACTGCTCCAGTACTTTCGAATAGAACTCAAATTTTCCGGTAGGAGAAGGGAAGCCGCCTCCTTTTCTCCAGTAGTCCGTTTTATATTTATAGTAGACCTGGTCGTCACCCCAGCAGCCGCTTACCCGCCTGCGGCTGAATTGCTTCCAGGTCAGGTTGCCCTTTTTAAGCTCCTCGTCCAGGCAGGCTTCTTCGTTTTCGAACCAGTATTGAGGCGCAACGCGTTTACCGATCTCGTTGAAGATCCAGAGGTCCGAACGGGCTTCTCCGGGAGGATCGACCGCTTTATTATGGGCTTCAATCATGAAGCGCGGGTGCATGTCGTATATATCGTCAATTTCCAGCCAGTGAGCGACAGGCAGCACGATATCGGCTGCTTCCGCCATGGGTCCCATGAAAAGGTCGCAGTGCACCATGAACTCAACCTTGTCGATAGCCTCTACTACCTCCCTGGTGTTAGCCATGTGGACGATCTGCTGGCCGCCGACACTCAGCCAGACCTTGATGGGTGACTCGCCGGAGTTGATTTTCTTTATCAACGTATCCGGGTTGCAGGTCCGGGTAGCCCCTAATTTGAACTTGTCTCCGCCTATTATTTTCTTTTTGGATTCCTCTGAAACGGGTATCTGGAGGTAGAAGTCTTCTATCAGACCGGTGGCGGGTAGTATCCAGCTTATCATGCTGCCGGGACGTTCTATATTGCCGCACAATCCCATCAGGCAGGTGATAGCCCGGATGGTATATCCGCAGTTGGCCTGTCTTTCCAGCGAGCTACCGACCTGTATGCATCCGGGTGTATCGACGGCGAAAAGCCTGGCGGCCTGTATGATTTTCTCCTGCGGGACCCAGGTGATTTGCGAGACCTTATCGGGCGTAAAGGTTTTTACCCGCTCTTTCAACTCATCGAAACCGTAGGTCCACTTGTCCACGAATTCCCGGTCGTAAAGGCCTTCGTTTATGATAACATTCATCATACCCATGGCCAGGGCGCAGTCCGTACCGGGCCGGGGCTGAAGCCATAAGGTGGCGCGTGTAGCATAGGCGCTGGCCCTGGGATCGATGACAATCAGGTTTTTGGCATAGTTCAGCGAGTTTAGAAACCAGTAGGCCATTTCGGAATCGGCGCTGCTGATCTCCAACTGCTTGGCCCACATGATCTGTGTTTTGGGGAAAACCCCGCCCCACCCGTGGTAGTCGCAGTAAAGTCGTCCGTAACCCGTTACCAGCGCATACAGACCCAGGCGCGGGCTGTGGCAAACATAACCGGGAGTGATGATATTGCCGGTCCCGATTGAACGCGCCAGGCGATGAGTATAGCGGTTATACCCCCGCCCGGTCCCCTGGGAAATGGCGATAGAGAAAGGACCGAACTCATCCACCGCTTCCTTTATCTTGCTGCTGATGGTATCCAGGGCTTCGTCCCATGATATTCGCTGCCATTTACCCTCGCCTTTCCGCCCTTTTCTTTTTAAAGGGTATTTCAGCCTGAAGGGATTATCAACGTGCTGGATGCTGGAAAGGCCCTTGGAGCACATGGTCCCCCTGGTCAGGGAATCAGGGTTGCCTTCAATGTGTACAATAACTCCATCTTCAACGGTAATCTTGACGCCGCAGCCCCCGTGGCAGCTTTTACAGGTGGAATAGACTATTTTTCGTTCGCTTTTAAGGTCGCTCATCTATTTGGCCTTTCGAAGGTACTCTCCCGCGATAACGGGATTATAAATAGCGGATTTCAACACACAATAGCGCAATGCCGCGCCGCCCGTTATTTCGCAGACAGTACCCAGGACGAGTATGAGGGTGGTGGACTCAGCCCATAAGAGGCTGAAGATGGCTATTACGGCCGGTATCACGATTCCCAGCAGTACCACTCCGATCCAGAAAACGGGCGAGGCCCCTCCCCGCAGTTGGAATAGCACGGACTTTTTGCCTACCGTCTTTTTACCCGATGATACAGCCAGGTAGGCGGTTATAATAAGCACGTTGACGACCAGCAGGATGCGGCTGCCGGTTTCGGCTGCATGCATGTTAAGGCCTCCCGAGAAATGACCGATGGCCGTTATCATGCCGAAACCACCCAGCAGGGAGCAGGTCGCGAAGAGCAGGGGTAAAAGCGAAGAGTTCCAGTAAGGCACACCCTTGACATTGTTCAATACCAGACCGGTATAGGTTGCCACACAGGCGGCCAGTACCGCGGATATTGCTTTAAAGGTGGTGAGTATTACCGTATGTTCAGGTGCAAAATACTGGAGCAGGATAACCAGCATTCCAATGCCGGCAAAACCAAGCACAAAGAGAAGACCGCGTGAAAGCCATGACATACCGGGATGCATGACCAGCCTCCAGAAACGCGCCGGTCTTCCCAGGTACAACAGATGAAAACCCCCTTTTAAAACTGCGACTATAGCCCAGCCTGCGATCATTGCGGGCAGACTGTTGAAAAAAAGTGAGACCAGAAAGAGCCCCGCTCCCAGCCCCCCGGTATAGAAAGCCAGCCAGAGAAGGAGTCCGCGATTTTCGATCCATTCGGTCTGGCGGTTGCCGTTGATCATCCATTCGTGTGTCACCATCCACTGTCTTGTAGACTGCATTTCAATTGTCCTTGCTGAATATTTGTCTGGCCCTCTCATCCCGGGTACTCAGTCCTGGCATGTGGCTGCCCGTCCGGGCGCTGACCGGAGCTATGTTGGAAGGGGAATTGGCCAGTCCCGGGTTGATATAGTAGACGGAAGGATCGGTGTCGTACTCGGGATGGAGCTGAAATCCGGAGTTATCCCGTATCAACCGTGAAACTTCGCTGTCCGGGTCATCCAGGTCGCCAAAGGTAAGCGCGCGGGCCTGGCAAACGTTGACACAGGCGGGAGTGGCATCCCTGTCGATGCCGGGTCTCAGGCCTTTGGATAATCCGCTGTCAATACGCTCCATGCAAAAGTTGCATTTCTCGGTAGTACCTGTCAGATGAGGATACAGCTTTTTCCCTTTCTGTTCGAAACGCGTACGGGGGAAGCCGGGAAAGTAACCGGGATCATGCTTTTTGGAGAGGTAGGTACGGTTCTGGTACGGGCAGGCGATGACGCAGTATCGGCAGCCGACGCATTTATCATGATCGACCTGGATGATGCCGTCCGCCCGCTTTACGGAAGCCTGGGCCGGGCATACCTCCACGCAGGGCGCGTTGCCGCACTGGTTGCAGCGTACCGGGATGGTGGTTATTTCTGTACCGTCATCGGTCTCCTTTTCCCAGGCGATCAGCCTGGGCCAGGTTATTCTCAACGGTAAAAAATGCTCTATACGGCAGGCGGCCACACAGGCATGACACCGTATACAACGTGATAGATTGATAACCATGCCCCATCTCATTTCTTCCGGTTCTCTCCTGTATCAAAAAAATAGACCTGATTTCGTCTCTCTATATAATCTTAAAATGGCCCTCCGGTTAATGAATAGGACGATTGTCACTATGTGATAAAGATCACTAATACCATGTTGCCTCTCCCATCCCTCTTTTTGGAGGAGAGAAGGTCAGAATGAGGGTGATTGAAATTGTGCCCCCTTCTAATTCCTCTCCCACAAAGGGCGAGGAAAGTAGGGGAGAAGGAGGCTTATGGAAAATCCTATCTCCCGAAAGTGTGTATGGCGGACGGGTTAAGGTAGACCTTTACGCGGTCGCCCGGACTGAGGCCTTTATCGCCGAAATGTCGGCGTGTGAGCAGGCACTGGATGTTTATGAGGCTCTCAAGAACGATAAACAAAGTAGACCCCCTGTCCTGAATGTCCCTGATGCGGGCTTCAAAAACGTTAACGGACGGAGAAAAAATTTCTTCTCCGTAAATCTCCACATCCTCAGGACGTATGCCGGCGTAACAGGATGTACTCGCGGCATGATGGCCTTCCAGCACCAGGGTGGTATCGCCGGTCTTGAAGATAAAGGAATTGTTCCGGTTCAGGGTCTCTCCGTGATATATATTACGCATAAGGGTAAAACCGGCAACGAAACGGGACTGCGGGCGGCGGAAGACCTCCTCGGGTGTTCCGGTCTGCTGGATCCTGCCCTCTCCGAGGACGGATATCCGGGACCCCAGGGACATGGCCTCCTCAAAATCGTGAGTAACGTGAATGACCGTGTTTTTCATAATGCGGTGGACCGATTTAAGCTCATTCCGGACGTTTTCACGGGTTTCGGGGTCAAGCGCGCTGAGCGGTTCATCCAGCAGTAGTACCTCCGGCCTGACGCTGAGCGCCCTTGCCAGGGCGGCCTTCTGTTTTTCTCCGCCGCTGAGTGAGCCGGGACGGCGTTCAAGCATGTACCTGATACCCAGCAGCCCGTCCAGCCATTCCAGGACATCGTTGATTTCCGCAGCCGGTCTTCGCCTGATTCTAAGCCCGTAGGTGATATTGTTCCTGACGGTCAGATGGGGAAAGAGGGCATGGTCCTGGTATACCAGGCTGATCCCCCGTTTCTCCGGGGTGAGTCCGCTGATATCCGTCCCGCCGATATAGATACGGCCTTCAGCCAGCGTCACCAGTCCGGCGATGGATTCCAGCAGGACCGTTTTGCCCGCTGCGGTAGGGCCGAGAAGTATAAAATACTCGCCCTGGCCTATCTCCAGGTTGATGTCGTTCAACTGGAAGCTCCCCAGCTCAACCCGCAGTCCTTCAACCTTAATCATGTTTCTCTCCGCGGTATGCCAGCCAGCGCAGTACGATAAAGGCGATTACGCAGACCATGATTAACAGAGAAGCTACCGGCTGGGAGTAGCTCAGTCCCATCGTTTCAAAACGCTGGTATATCAGTGTAGGAGCGGTCATGGGATAGTATGTCAGGACGATTATTGCGCCGAACTCGCTGATGCCGCGGGCCCACATCATGATATTCCCCGAGACGATGCTTCTCCAGGCCAGCGGCAGGGTAATGTTGACGAAGGTCCTCCATGGTCCGGCCCCCAGGCTGCGCGAGACCTTTTCCAGCCTGACATCTACCCGGCGGAATCCCTCCTTCGCCGAATCAATCATAAAAGGGACACTGACGAAAATCATGGCAATGACAATTCCCGCCAGGGAATCCACAAAAGAAAGGCCGATATTGCCGAAGGCCCTGCCGACCAGAAAGCTGCGCCCGAAAACAAAGAGGAGGGCTATACCGGCCGCGGTATGCGGGACAACGATCGGTATATCGATCAGGCCTTCAATCAGCCTTTTTCCGCGAAAGTTATACCTGGCCAGCAGGTAAGCCAGGGGAATTCCCAGAAAGCAACCCACCGCGGTAGCGATCAAGGCTGAATAGAGCGTCAGCCAGATTGAATCGAGCACCCTGCGGTCCGTTACGGTATCCCATAAGATCTGAGGGTCCGATCCCACGATCATCTTGATAAGCGGGACGGCGATAAAGAGCAGGATAACCAGCGCCAGAAGGCTGAAGGCCAGCACCATTTTATGTCCCCATAACCAGAGGAGGCCTTTTTTCAGGCTGTTTTCAGATTGCCTGGCAGGAGTATCCGGTATACTTTTCATTATTTTACATAAAGTACCAGTTGATTGGGTACGCGTTCGACATTATCCGCTTCAGGTATTATAGGAGGCTGGTAATAATTTGTCAGCACTTCCTGTCCCTCCCGGCTGAAGACGAAAGAAAGGTATGAGATTGCCTCGGCCGGATGCGGCGCGTTGGCGGGAATCGTGGCGGCATAGGTTATGAGTGCGCCGCGGAATTCCGGCTGCACCGAGGCGAACCTCTGGAAGTCCATCTTTACCCTGACCCTGCCGTACTGTTCGCTGAAAGCGGGTGAACCCAGGTTGATTTGATCGGGGAGATCGAGGAATTCCAGGCCATGCTGCCTGGCCACGCTGTGGTATTCAAAGGCGTAGTCCACATTCCCGGACTCCAGCAGGGAAAGCACCTGTAGATTATAGCTGCGCATGACGACCCTTTCGGTTTCAGGCCTTAACGCCTCCGGCAGATGGATGATATACTGATCGCCGTTTGTTTCCACCTCCAGGGGCAGCTTGAAAGCATGTTCGAAAAAGCGTTCGAAAATAGCGTCATCCCGGTAATACTCTTCGGCCATCAGAACGGCCATCAGAGAGCGGTAAGCCAGGGAGTCGATTAGCGGGTCCGAAAGGCCGATCTTTACCTCGGGACGGGACATGATATCGTACCAGTTGCCGGTATTGATTTCATCCGCGTAGCGGCTGGAGGGTGTATAGGCGATGCCCAGCGAATTGGTGGCGAAGTTGATATACCATTCCGCATAGGCATCCTCGCTGTCCGGCATATGGGTGGAGTACATCAACAGAGGGATAAGCTGGTAGTCTGCGACCAGCGCGGCATCGGCCGGTTTGCCGATCTCCGTGATGGTACGGATGACCTGGATGCTGCCGTGACCCTCCGAAAGTATATCAATATCCGGATTGAGCTTCTCGAATTTCTCTTCTATGGCCTGGAAGGGCAGAATAAGGCTGTCAGCCACCAGCACCGTCATTTTTATTTTTTCAGGCCGGCTGCTCGTACAGCCGGAGTAAGACAGCACAAAGGCCAGCACAGGTATGACGGTAAGGAAAATGAAAAGGCTGCGGCGCCTTTTCATGGACGCGGTTCACCGCCGGATATATTTTTGGGCTGGATAATTTCTACTTTATTGATCCACTTGGTCCAGTACAGGCCTTCGGTTACGAATCCGTCCTCTCCTGCGATAGCCAGCCTCAGAGGTTTGCCGAAATCCTCATCCAGCGCATGTCCGTCCTTCTCGTACATCAGAAGGGGCCTGAGCTCTCCGTGGGGTTTTTCTTTCAGCGTCAAAGGGTCGTAGGTGATAAAACCGCCTTTCACCTGCTGGTAGTCAAGCATGGTGGAATAGCCGTCTGCCGCGGAGATCTTTACCAGGTTGGACTCATCCAGGCCTCCCACCAGGGCGCAAAGGGACTCCAGTAAAACACCTTTGGCGTGAAATGGTCCGGTGACTGCGCCGGTAGTTGAAAAGAATCCGCCTGTTCCGCTGTATGAAGGCATATTTTTAATTTCTGAATATGTCAGTAGCTTGTTCTGGCCGTCGACGCCCTCCATCTCAAACTCCCATGAAGCTGAGATATCGCTTTCTTTTTCAGAAAGAGCATAGAGTCCGGCGGCCAGGCCGATCAATACCAGGCCGGTCAATACCAGCAGAAGCCCTATTTTACGTTTAAAAGACAGTCCCTTCAACTGTTTTTCCTTATCGCTATCCCGGCGCCGGTCAATACCAGTACCAGACCGGCTGCGCCGAAGCCGATACTGCGCCATGGCGCCTCCGTTTGTGTCTCATAAGGGATGACCTCGCCGGTCTGCTGGGGCGGAGGCGTCGTTGAATAGATGCGTATCTCGCTGATCCACTTCCCGGAAAGGCCGTTGGTGCTGGGAAGCCCGCTGTAAAAATGCTGGTATTTTTCTTCCGGCATGCATATTTTCATATCATTGTTGCCGAAAACATACTGTCCCTGCTGGTTGGCAGTGCCTGCCATGATTACTATCTTTATGGCTGAATTGAACTCATCGTCAGCGGGATACCCGAATTCCCCGGTTTTGGCGTTGTCCGCGTCCGGGGCTTTGTACCAGCACAGCGCTACCGTACCCTGGATATCGAGCGGATCGTAGATATTTGAGTAAGCCAGAGTAACTGCGAATCCATCGACAGCCTTTATGACCACCTCTCCGCCTGCTTCCATACCTCCCACCAGGTCGCAGAGGTCTCTGACGGCTGTTCCCTTGACGGCGCCTTTGTCTTTGAGATTGACGGTCTCGGAAGGGTCCCAGACATCTCCTTCGAATACCGGCCCCTGGTGATAGTAATGGGTTGTGCCGTCGCCCAGCACAGGCAGATTGCTCTCCATCCATTGGTAGTCCACCGTCTTTTCAGCCATGACTGTCTTGCCGTCGGAGCTGTACTTTACGATATGCAGCGTGGTGGTAGCCCCGGAGGCGGAAAGACTTTCCGGAAAAACGAAAATCATGCCTGTGGTGACAATAATAAAGACCGCCAGGTACAGGTAAGCAGTCAGCCTGCCGGAAGTATAGGCATTTCGTATGATCCTTTTCATTGTATTCCTCTGATGATATTAGGCCCGCCTTCGTACGGAGAAAGTGAAATAATACAGACGCACAGGATAATGATATAAGTCCCCACCACCCTGAGATACTGACCGACGGAAGGAAGGAGGCATCGGTATCCAGCATGACAGAAATATTCATGCTTCGTACTATTTGCTTCAATTGTTTTTGCGTTTGTATTAGTACATCTACCCTGATTATGCGGATAGTGAGATAGGAAATACATAGTGTTAGTAGTCTTTTCCCCAGTACATACCGATCCTGACCGCATCCAGGACATTCACCACCCCATCCATATTGGCGTCTTCCGCTATCCAGCCCTCTTCTCCTTCATCGCCCCACTTCAACCCCAGGGCGGAGATATCATCCGGTCCGCATTCCCTGTCGCCGTCTATATCCCAGAAGGGCTCTTCAGAGGTCAAGAGCCGGATTTCGCTGATACATTTGCCCGAAAGTCCAGAAGTGGTCGGGTATTCAGGAGAGCCTGGATTTTGCTGGTAAAAATACCAGTATTCCTCTTCCGATGCCTGGTGCCAGTCCCAGTTGCCGAAAACATGTTTGCCTTCAGGATTGACGGAATCATCCGCCAGCCAGACCAGCCTCATACCTTCCTCGTAGCCGCTGTCCGGGTACATATCGTCTTTATACCAGGTAAGCACCATGGGGCCTTCACGGTCGTGGTATTCATAGATGTTTTTATAGGAAAATTTCATGTTCCAGCCGTCGCTGGATACAATCTGAATCTCCTGTCCTTCGGATAGTCCGCCGGCGAATATGCAGAGGTCCATGATGTTGGTGCCTTTAACCGCTCCATAGTCTTTGAAATTGCTGTCTTCCTCCGGGTTCCAGCGCGCATCCTTGTCATCCTCGTAGACCGGTCCCTGGTGATAATAATGCGTTTCACCGTCTCCTTCGACATAAAAGTAGTCTTCCATTTCCTGGTAGGTCAGGGTAATCTCCCGGTTGGCAGTCTCACCGTCGACAGCCATCCTTTTTACGGTTACCGAAGTGGTGGTATTGTCAGCATATATCGCAGAAGATAGAAAAATCGATGCTGCCAGCGCCACCACGGCGGCCAGAAAGACTGCTTTATAACGAAATCCTGAAACTATTGTATGCATATATCCCATACAAAATACGACAGGGCCTTAACCGTCAGGTTGAAGGTGGGTAGCGTTTTATATTTAGTTTGTATATATAAGTCAAAATAATGTTAGTACAAATTGATCATGCCAGTCAATCAATAGCTTTTTTCGGCCTTTCAGGCACAAAAATAAACCAAAATATACCTTGACTAAGCCAGTTAAGATATGTATCATTATATATCATTGACATGAGATATATGTATTTCTTATGTTCCGTACCCTGTTGGACGAAGTCAATCCGATAATTAAATCCGGTTGTCCCGGAGAAAATCTGGAAAATAGCGGATCAGGGCATTTAGTTCCGCTATACGAAAAGAGGGATTTTCTTCGGACATAGTGAAAAACAAATAATAACCTGGTTATATCCAGCGTGTATTTATAAACGATTAACAGGAGACAGAGCATGAAAAATAGGCTGTTTTTCCGCTGGCTTGGATTATCGATTATCCTTCTGGCTATTTTGGCCGTATCCATGCCGTTCGGTACCGGCCTGGCAGCAAGTACCGATACAACAACTTCTCTTACCATCACAAAGCTCGATACTGACGGTATTTCCATCCTAGGACAGCAGACCGTAGACTATGAATACATGGAAGACAATTTCGAAGTGCTGGGCGACGGCACGACCCATTACTGGACGCAGGGCCCTTCCTATGATCCTGAAAATTTATGGGACCCGGATGAGCAGGTCAACCTGAAAGATAAAGGCGCAGTAATGGGCACGGACCTGAAAGACCTCTGCGGCCTGGTCGGAGGGATGGAGGAGGGAGATACAGTAGAAATCACTGGATCGGACGGAATGGGACATACCCGTTTCCCCTATGAAAATGTTTATACTCCCAAACCGGAACAGGGTCCCATGGTTATCTGCTGGTACAACGGCGATCCCGAAAGTGGAATTCCGGGTTATGTTCCAGACTATGAAGACGGTATGCGTTTGATATTTTTCCCAACTGAAAAAAACGCGGATGACAGATATGTCTTCGGCAACTGGGATATGCATGAATGCCTGCCGGAATCCATATGGCACTTCCATGAAGGATACCCTTCCATTAACGGAGAGTACTGTAAATATGTTTCTGAAATTATCATACACACTTCCGGCGTGAATGAATGGTCGCTTAAGCTATCGAACGGTGAGATGTCCCAGACGGTATACCGTTCCGAATTTAAAAACGCTCAGGGTAAAAATTGCCATGGCACAGCTACCTATGCCGATGATGACGGCGAGTGGGGCGGACTGCCGCTGTGGATGCTCACCGCCTATGTTGATGATGAATATATCCACGGAGAAGGTTGCTATAATCATATCCTGGCCGGGGCCGGCTATGATGTGGAAGTAACAGGGGAAAAAGGCACCTGTACCCTCAGAAGTACTGCTATTGCCCGCAGCGACGATTACATCCTGGCAGACAAGCTGGACGGCGCCGATCTGCCGGAAGAATATTTCCCTCTCAGGCTGGTGGGTGCCGGACTGACGGATGAGCAGAGCATCGGTCAAGTTAAGGAAATCAAGCTTGTGGATGTTCCCTACGTAGAGCAATGGAGCCTGGAGCTGAGAGGCCAAAATGATTGCACCGTGTCCCAGGTCCTTTTCGAGCAGGGTATATACTGTCATGGTTACAACGGTCAGCCGTGGACATATGTAGATGGCGATGATACCTGGAGCGGGATGCCTCTGTGGTATCTCTGCGGATGGGCGGATGACGAGAACGATCACGGGGAAGACAGCTATAACGATGAGCTGGCTGAAGAAGGCAGCGGTTATTTAATAGAAGTCAAATCCTGGGATGACAGGACTATACTTTCCAGCAAGGATGTTTCACGAAACAGCGGCTATCTGCTGGCTGACCGCAAAAACGGACAGGCGCTGAGCGGCGATGAATATCCCCTGGCCCTGGTAGGGTACGATGTACCCGAAGACGACAGGGTCATGGGCGTCCACCTGATTGCGCTGGGTTGTCCGGACTGGGACCTGGATGCCAACCATGTCTGCGATGTCTACGATGTAGCTTGCATGAGATGGGTATGGGGACAGACCGGCCCGGCCGGCTGGATAAAAGAGGACTTTAATAAAGACGGGCAAATCGATATCGGTGATGTGGTAGTGTTGGGGCGGCACTGGGGCGAGACCTGGTAAAAAATAAAAAAAGAAAAAAGTTTTTTGGCATAAAACAGGAGGAGACAAGTGAAAAGCCCAGCAAAAATTTTAAAGAATTTTACCAGCATACTGTTCGTTCTGGCTGTCCTGGTGGGAACGATGGTGCCGGCTATTCCGGTGGCAGCCGATGGCCCTTATACCATAACAGCTACGGGTGACAGCAACGGCGCTGCTGTTGCTTCTCCATCAAACCCGCAAGAGGGAGGCACCAGTGTTATTACCTTTACCCCCACCACTGACGGCTACGGTCTTATGAGCGTGACTGATAATGAAGCCGATGTAACCTCGGAAGTGGAATTCAATGCGGAAGGGGGCGGCAAATATACTCTTGAAAATATCACTGAAAACCACACTATACAGGCTGCCTTCAGCGAGCTTTATGTGACCGTTAACGCGGGCAGTTTTTCCTATAAAGTCTCACATCTCCAGTTTTTTTCAATGCCTACCTGGAATGTTACTTATGCTCCGTCAGGCTACCTCTTTAATGGGGTTCCAGTCAGTGACCTGGTCGATCTGATAACAGAAGCAAGTCCGATAAATTACAATATTAGAGCAGTTTCTGACTATGATGGAACAAAATCATTTCTAGGTCCCGCAATAGAACCGGTTATTTCCATTGATGACGAGATTCAAAGCAGGGAAACTATAATTGCAAAAACACGTCGATGCGAAGGAGATTCTAGTAAAAACAGGGATTATAATACCCAAGGTACACTTGCAAGCACAATTTTTGACTCTACGAGTTTGTTTAATAGAGAGATCGGTAATATTGATGTGGTTTACACTATAGCCTGCTCATTTACAGGCCAGGGGACCATCACACCGGCTGATCCCCTGGATGAGCTGGATGGAATGGCGGTGGTAGACTACGGGTCTTCACCAACCTTTAATATTGATCCTGCTCAGGGATACTTCGTTCAGGATGTGATAGTGGACGAATCATCTAAAGGTCCCTTGAGAGGATGGAGCTTCGATACCGTGACTGCCAACCATACATTGAGCGTTGTGTTTGAACCGCTTACAAAATACAACATTACGGTTACAGCCGGTGAGCACGGCAGAATCGAACCTCCCGGCATAGATGGTGTAGTACAGGTATCCGAGGGTTGCGACCAGACCTTCAATATCATCCCCAACGAGGGATATCATATTTCCAATCTGTTGGTGGATGGAAACCAGGTCGTACCCCTGGTAGCCACCTATAATTTTACCGATGTAGTGTCCGATCGTACCATCGAGGCCACCTTCGCGGAGGGCACCCAGGACTGGCCGCTTCAGTTGATCGGTGTTTCAACCTGGAACATAACACAGGAAGAGTTTGAAGGCCTGATAGCCGGTATAGGGGCGCCTGCGGTGCCTTCCAATGAGTACACCGACGGTGACGGCAACAAGTTTAAAGGACTGTCCCTCTATCGCCTGATCGGCCTGGTCGACGATGCCGATTCGGGTACCTTCAATCCGGGCGCCATGCCCTACTACGATATTATTCTTTCAGCGGCGGATGGGTGGTCTAAAGAAATAATCCCCGCTGACTATTCAGGAGACTTTCCTTTTGCCGATAACGATGATATCTTTATCGCCAACAAGGTCATGCTGAACGGTGAGGATACCTGGATAGACCTGCCGCTAACCAAGCCGGTATCGGAAGGAAAGCTGTGGTACCCGCTGGCCTGTGTGGGAGACGGCATAGGATCGGGTAAAATGAGGGTTTATGCCCTGACAAAAATAGAGCTGGACTTTGAAGACATTCCCATAACGGCGTCTGCCGGGGCTAACGGCTCAATTGATCCTGTGGGCGAGGTAATCGTGGATTACGGTACTGACAAAACATTTACCATCACACCGGATGACGGATATCATATCGACGATGTGCTGGTTGATGGTAATTCCGTCGGTGCTGTTGGTGAATACATTTTTCCATGTGTGGTTGAATCCCATACCATAGAGGCCTCCTTCATGGAGAACGATATTACCGTATGGGTCGATCCCGCCATGCAGGAGGTGGCTTCCGGGACCACGTTCAGTGTTGACATTAAAATCGATACCAATGCTGAGACCGCCGGATGGCAGCTCGATGTCTGTTTCAATCCTGAAATGCTTCAGGTGGATGGAGTAGCCGAGGGCGGATTCCTGGCAGACTGGGCTGGTGCCAACGGATATGAAACTGTACCGGGAGCCGGCCTGTATATTGACAATGAAACAGGCATTGTATCCGATTTCAGCTATGCCATCGTGGGTAACACCGGCCCGGGCGGAGCCTCCGGTGAAGGAGTCCTCTGCTCCATCACCTTCACAGCCAGCCGCTTGGCCGATGAGTTGACCGGGATCACAATCGGCGATGTACGCTTGTATGATGCCTATGGAAACGCGCTGACCGGCGCAGGACTTGTTCACGGCAACGTACAGATAACGCTCCCGGAAAACGACAGGGTGGTAGAGCTTAAGAAAGGCTGGAATACCTTCTCGGTCCCCGCCGCTCTTGATCCCAAAAATGCGGAGAACAAGATCGGCAACCTGCTTCCCCAGGTTCCCGATGCACCGACCGTATTTGCCTATGATAATGCCGCAAAGGAATGGATACCCCTGGATGCGAACTATATTCTTAAACCCCTGGAGGCCGTTTATGTATGCATGCTGGAGGATTACAAAGTCCTGCTGCATTTGGATCCAGGAAAAACAGCACCTCCCGCTATGAATGTATATGCAGGATGGAACCTGGTCAGCCTGGCCAGCATGGAGGCCATGAAAGCCAGCGAGGCCCTGATATCCGTTGAGAAGGTTACCGGCGATTTAACGGGTTACGTACAGGTGATCAGCCCCAACATGGAAAATCAGAACTACTGGGCCTATATTGTCGGCCAGGAAATATCGGACTTATATTATAAGGGCTGGATGGGCCCCTACCTGGCCTACTGGGTCTTCATGATCAACGACGGCCTGCTGGGAGGGTTCACCACTACCCCGCTGGGTGACTGAGGAGAATCGACTGAAACGCAGGGCGAGTCCCGGTGGAATCATACCGGGACTCGCATTTTGAGAAGGAACAGAGATGAAAAATCTTGTGCAGGTATTGTCAATCGCGGTCGCCATGATTGTCTTTCTGGCCTTTCCGATGGCTTTACTGGCGGATAGTGATGATTTTATGAACGCACGGGCTTTCTACGGGTCTGTTACGATCAATGGAAAACTGGCCCCGGTGGGGACCGTGCTAAAGGCCGTCGGAGAAGGTGTTCGACCGGGACAATTCAACCCGGTTACCCTGAAAGTGGAGGGGTATTACGGAGAAGCCGGCACCTCTTATGGCAGCCCACTGGTTATACAGGGTGAAATTGAAGAAGGCACCCCCATAACGTTTTATTTTAACGGCGCAGCCGGAGACTTCACCTATTACTGGCCTGCTGAATCAATCGAGCCACGTCACCACCAGCTTGACCTGGATGTAACCATCCCTGAATCAAGCACGGAGCTGACCTCCTCCGCAAACCCTTCACGTCCCGCGCAATCGGTTACCTTTACTGCCTCGGTAAGCAGTGTTGAGTTAAATGAATATACCCCCGCCGGAACGGTCAGCTTCTATATCGATGGCGAAATGATGTCTGAAGACGGGCTTTCAGCGGGCATGGCGCAATACTCCACATCTTCTCTTGCCGCCGGGACATATGAAATCAAGGCCGTGTACAGCGGAGACCAGGTCTTGCTGGGCAGTGAGGATGCGTTAGATCAGACCGTCAGGTCCTCTTCAAGCAGCGGGGGCGGCGGAGGCGGTGTGAGCGGAGAATACGTACCGGCCACAACTACCCCTCCGGCGGCAACTACCACTGCTCCGCCTTCGACTGTACCTGCTACCACACCGCCGGCTGTGACTACCACTCCGCCGGCTGCCACCACCCCGGCCGCGACTGTTACGACCAGGCCGCCGGAAACCGCACCGCCGTCATCTTCACCGGCAGCGTCGTCTCCCGCATCAGTGCCCACGGAAAAAACAACACCCTCAGCCACGGCTGAAGCCGAGCCGGAGGAGCCCTCCAGGACAGGCATGATCATCGGTATTGTGGTTGGCTGTGCCGTGGTTATCGCAGCAGCATCTGTTATCCTTATAAGACGCCGTGGGAGATAATGCAACAGGATTATAAATGTATCTTCAGCGCCGGGTCTGTAAGGACTGACGAAAGACAGGTGGCAGGGTGAAGTATAGATCCATGCTGTTTGCCGCAGCGGCTCTCTTTTTGTTACTTTCGACGTTCTGTGGAAGTACGGCTGCCGGAGTGGACGAAGGGATCGTTATCAGCGTTTCTCCCGTTGAACAGACTGTAAACGCGGGTGAAACAATCACTGTAGACCTCGTAGTAGATACCGGTTCAACCCAGATGCGTGGCTGGCAGGGAGGGGTTATTTTCGACTCCGGGATGCTTGAATGCCTGAAGGTAGAGGAGGGCGACTTCCTGAAAGAGTTCGATACCGGAGAAACCTACTCTCCTTTAGAGCCGCAGATCGATAATGAATACGGTGAAGTAGCTGATATCTGCTATATCGTAGTGAGCCAGGAAGAGGGGGGGGTATCCGGCAGTGGCGTCCTGTGCACGCTGACTTTCAGGGTTGATGAATACGCCGCAGGCCTTACTGAAATCGATCTGATAGAAATAATCGTGGCCGGCGCCGGCGCACGGGAGATTGAGGATGTTACCCTGGAATGGGGTACTATCAACATAAACCCGATTTACCGGGATATTGTACTCGGAATATATCCGGAAGACGATGATGATTCGGTATATAAGGGCGATTCTTTCGATCTCGAAGTATGGATAGATACATCTGAATATTTTTCATCGGGGGCGGGACTGGGCCTGACCTACGACCCGGATGAAGTTTACTGTGAAGGGGTGGAGGAAGGCGGATTTTTCTCGGACGGCTATGATATCGTCATCGATCCCGATGAACCGGTAATTGACAATGACGAAGGCAGAGTGGAATATTTCACCATAGCACTGGACTATTCCTCAGGCGAATATCAGACAGGCAGCGGGATATTTTGCATATTTCACATGAAGGCCGGATCGGAAACAGGCACAGCGACGATATCAATCGGAGACTGTACGGTACTGGACGATGAGGGGAATGAATATGCGGGTATCACGGTAGACCCGGATAAAGCTTCTATAAAAGTGCGGTCGTCGAGCAGCGGAGGAGGTGGCGGAGGCGGCGGGGGTGGAGGAAGCTCACCGCCGGCTACCACTCCGCCGACTACCACTACAGCGCCTTCTCCTTCACCAACTCCGGTCGTAAGTGAAACACCTTCGCCTGTGCCGGAAAAACAGCCGTCTCCGTCGCCGTCACGGACTTCTGAGACTGCCCCGGAGAAAAGCCCTGTTCAGGAGGTGAAACCTTCCACGCAGCCGGCAGTAACTGCCGCGGAAAAAACTGAAACTGCTGTGCCGGTCTCACCTGTCGCCGCCGGAATCACGCCGGAACCTTCTGTCAAGCCGGAAGAAGAGATATCGATGTCAGGCGCTGAATGGTCGTTTGATCTGCGTGATTTGCTGGACCCAGGCGGCGAACTGGTAGATGACTATACAGTAGAAAAAGTTGTTAACAGGGATGGAATAATAAGCCTGTCTTTGAAAATAGACAGCGGAACGGAAATCCTGAACAGGCAGGGCAGACCGCTGGATTCAATTATTATCGAAAAGATAGAACCATCTGAGTCATTACGGGAAAAGATTGCCCCGGCAGCCGTGTTTGAATGTGGTCCGTACGGCAGTACCCTGTCCGCTCCGGTGGTAGTGGTCATGCGGTACGATTCCTCCGCTTTGCCGGAAAAAGTAACAGAAAATGATCTTAAGATAGCAATATACGATGCGAAAAATGTGGAATGGGTTGTGCTGGACAGCAGGGTGGATGTGATCAACCATACCATCTCCGCGGAGATAGACCGTTTTGCCACCCTGGCCCTGGTTGAAAAGGCCGGAAAGGGCCTTAACTGGATTATATTTGTTATCGTCGGAGCGGTTGTCGTAATTGCCGCTGCCGTCATCTTCTGGTTCCTGCGCCGTAAAAGGCCCGGTTCTGCCATTGACGCTTCTTCTGCTAGTTAGTATGCCCCCTCCTCCACCCATCCCTTCTCCAATACCTTATAAATAGCGGGTACCAGTCAGCCCTTCCCATTCCTTCTCCCTTGAGGGGAGAAGATAGTTGTGGCCTATCCGGTTACAAACTTGACATCGTGGATTTTTAATTGGAGAAGAAGCCTTAAAGAAATATCGACCATTCTGAGCCCGATTGCTCCCTTTTGCCCAATCAGCCACCGTCTCTCTTTTACGCCTGCCGGGGTGCCGTGAGAATGAAGCGGTATTTCATTGTATACAGGTATACAGGTATACAGGGTTACCTCCTAATATCAATAGCCCAGGGCGGGCGGGTTTCGGGTTAGGATGGATAAAACCCGCCCTACACCTGGGTGACCTATCGATTTACTGTAAAATAATATCACTCGTGTGCGGTGAATCGGGCATTTAAAAAAAACAATATGTATCCGGAATAGTGACACTTAAAACGCCGGAAGCCTGGCTTTACAGTACCGGAACCGTGGCTCAAAGCACTCCGGATTATTCATTTCAGGTGGTATTGAATTTACATATTATTAATACTATATTAGTACCTGGAATAATGATAAGGAGGGAAAAATGAAGGTTTTGGTAGCATACATGTCACAGACAGGCAATACCAAAAGGGTTGCGCAGGTCATTTACGATGAAATTCCGGAACAGAAAGAAATAAAAGAAATAAAGGACGTATCCACGATCGAAGGTTATGACCTGACCTTTATCGGTTTCCCCATCATACAGTTCGGGCCTCCTACCGATATCGCCGGATTTTTAACAGAAAAAGCCCAGGGTAAAAATGTAGCCCTTTTTATTACTCATTCAGCCCCGGAAGAAAGTATCGAACTACAGGAATGGCTGGGCAAATGCAAACAGGCGGCTGCCGGATCAAATTTAAAGGGAGTATTCAACTGCCAGGGGGAACTTGGGCAGCAAGTAGCCGACTACATGATGAAAAGTGGCAACGAAATGCTGATTAACTGGGCTAAAATGCGTCCGTCAACCCTCGGACAGCCCGATGCCTCCAGACTGAAGCGTGCCCGCGCCTGGGCCAAGGATATGGTGAAAAACCCTGAATAACGTATAGTCTGTTACGTTTGAGAGATTGAGTTTTGATTGATCGGTGATAAAGTGCTGTTATTCAACTGCACCATTTACGGTTTTACATGGGAAAGGGCTTTGTCTGTCAGGTATCGCATGTAAGGAATACAAACTGTAAAAAAGTGTCTACTTTTAGTGTACCGGAAGCCCCGGATGAGCGGGGCTTCCGGCGTGATAAAGAATTGTTTATTGATCGCGGTATTTGGTTACCAGCGCTTTCCATTCGTTGAGTACTTTGTCCGCTACATCAGCGCTTACTCCCTGTGCGACACAGTCGGATTTCCATTTGGTGAATGAGACCTGGGCGGCTTCATTCCATGCGGCCGTTTCCTCAGGAGTCGGTGGTGTGATCGTTTTGCCCTGGTCTTCGACGTACTTTCTGCCTGCGGCCAGAGCGGCTATGGAACCTTCTGCTGAAACGATAGTGCTTTCAGTCCAGACTTCGGTTATCAGTTGCTGGTCTTCTTCCGACATGCCGTCCCAGGCGGCTTTATTCATGAGAACCAGGAGCTGTCCGCTGCCGAAGTTTTGAGTATAAAAATAGTCGCAGATTTCGGCGATTTTATAGGCCATGATTTGAGAGAAGGTGATCAGAGCGCCGTCCGTGACGCCTTTGTCGAGATTTAGATATGACTCGGGCGGGACCTGCTGTATTTTAGCTCCGCCGTTGGCTGTGACGATTTCCATTGAATGACCTGATCCGCCGATCTTCATACCGTTGAAGTCCGAGGCCTGGCGGACCTCTTTTTTCCTGGTTACCAGGTTAAAGGGATCGACAGGATATATAGCCAGAACGTGTACATCCTTGTATTCAGCGGCTATTTCCGGCACGTTATCATACAGCTCCCAGGCGGCCTGGTAGGCTTTTTTCCAACTGTCTACCGAATCACCCATGAAACCGAGTGTGGGAAGCTCAGCTACCAGGCTGAGAGGAAGTGAGCTGGGATTGGCGCCACAGGAGGTCATTACGATTTCAGCCACGCCTTTTTTAACGGAATCGAAGGCAACAGGTACGCCTATAAGGCTGGAGCTTGGATAAGTTTCGACCTTGTAACGGCCGTTGCTGCGCTGGGGGAACTCTTCGGCGAACCATTCGTAACCTGTCGCTATGGAACTGCCTTTAGGCATGGAATATGAGAGTTTCAGTACCTTGGCCGGACCTTGAGCTGTTGTTGCGGCGGGAGCCTGAGAGGTTGATGCTGCGGCCTGTGTGTTTTCGGGAGCCTGTGTTGTGGATGATGACTCGCTGCTGCAGGAAGTAAGTACCATCGCGGCGAGCAATACCACAGAGATAACCAGTAGTGACCAGTGTTTCCTTTTCATTATTTCTCCTTGACGAATTTTTTATATCCTTGTTTTTAACTGTAAAATTCACAATAGACTATCGACTATAACCATGGTTTTATCTGCATAATTATATATATTTACTTTTCTTATAACATGATACTGAATATTAAGTCAACACTATAGTAGTAACGGTCTATATAATATACTAGTAAGACTATCTATTAAATAGAGACTATGAACTTATCGATATAGATGATAATATAATCGTAGAGGAACTACTTATATATATGCATAATCTTGACATTTATACGCATTCTAATTAATATATACATTGATTAAACATTAAAAAATATATCCGAAAAAAAGACTGGCAGGTTAACAAAGCGGGGAAAGCAGCAGATTCATCTGGTGACAGACCGACGTTTCAGAGAAAAGGAAAAACATGATTTCATCTGAAATTCAAAGAAAAACAGGTCTGGTATAAATTTTTTACATTGCTTTAAATACTTATAAAGGTTTTTAGAACGATATAACTGAATAATGCAGACAATGGCGATCGTTTTTCCTTTATTGATGTGAGATTAAAAACCAGCGCCGGGAAGGAAGGGTGGTTGGGTTCCGGTGAAAGCCGGAATTTTTTTTAAACAACTTGATGGCGTGATATACAGATCTTGCCGGCCGTATGGTTAATAACAGAGTTAACAAGCAGCCTGAACATAAAGCAAATACAGCTTTCAAAGGTAGATCAGGTTATCATCGATTTTTACCGATAAGGAGATGAGATGGAACAGCAAGTTGAAGAAAGCGGTCTATCCCGATATAACGTCGTGGTGGTATGGATCAGCCGTGTAATGGCGGCGGTTGCGGCCATAGTCCTGGGCGCCATGATGTTAATAGGCGTAGCTGACGTGTGCGGGCGGTTTTTCTTTAATAAACCTATCGAGGGCAGTTTCGAATTGGGGGGAATACTACTTGTTACAGCCGGAACATGGGGTATGGCATATTGCCAGCTTCAAAAATCAAATATACGCATTGATGTGCTGACGGGCCGTTTTCCAAAAAGAATACAGCCCTTTTTTAATATCTTCGCCTACCTGTTCTGTGTTACTGCTGCCGGAGTTACCGCCTGGCGCTCCTCATTAATGACGCACGAATATATGATTGCCACGCTGGGAAATCTGACTTCAACGCTGAGAATACCCTACTGGCCTTTCATGTTGACCATGGCTATGGGGTTTGCCTGGCTGTCAGTCGTTTTTGCCTATGAACTTTTCAAGTCCGTAAAAGAGGTGTTCGGAAGATGAGTCAGACTGAAATAGGCTTTATCGGTGTCGGCGTACTTATCTTTTTACTTATGATGGGCGTGCACGTGGGTTTTGCCATGATAGTGGTAGGTGTGGCAGGATATGCAGCTATAGGCGGTTTTGATGCAGCTCTAAACAATCTTCCCATTTTAACCTTCGACAAACTGAATGCTTATCATTTCGCGGTCCTTCCCCTGTTCTTGCTCATGAGCTCATTTATTTCGGTAACCAATATAGGATCTGATGCTTACATGATGGCGCGAGCCTGGCTGGGCAAGTTTAAAGGCGGTCTGGCCATGGCCACTATTGCAGCCTGCGGCCTCTTTGCCGCGGTAAGCGGTACTAGTCTGGCAGGTTCCGTTGTTATGGGCAAGGTTGCTTATCCCGAGATGAAAAAGCTGGGATATAAGGACCGTCTCTCCGGTCCGGTAATTTCAGCAGGCGGTACCCTGGGGATATTGATACCGCCAAGCATGGGATTCGTTCTGCTGGGCATACTGGCGGAGCTGTCCATTGGTAAACTTTTTATCGCCGGTATTATTCCGGGTGTAATTGTTGTCCTGGTATACATGTTAACAGTGGTGGTTCTATGCAAGTTCAAACCGGATCTGGCGCCCATGACAGCCACTACCACCTGGAAGGAAAAATTTTCCTCGATAAAGCTGACATGGCCAATAGCCCTGTTATTTATTATCATCATGGGAGGAATATACGGAGGTGTTTTTACCGCGACCGAGGCCGGAGCAATCGGCGCTTTCGGCGCCCTGATCATCGGCCTGGCCAGACGGGAACTGAAAGGAGGGTCTATCTGGTATGCCCTCCAGGACGCAGCCCAGTTGACGGCTATGATTACCGCCATGTTGGTCGGGGCCTATTTATTCAACGCCTTCCTGGCCATTACACAGATACCCTATACTATCAGTGAGTTCCTGGCGGGACTGGCCATATCGAAATATGTCATTCTGGTCCTGATAATAGTTTTCTATATCGTTTGCGGTATGCTGTTTGATATTGTGGCCATTATTATCCTGACAGTCCCGATCCTGTATCCCGCCATAGATAGGCTTGGATTCGATCTAATATGGTACAGCGTTATCATGGTAAGGATGATTGAAATCGGGCAGATCACGCCTCCTTTCGGCATCAATCTCTTCGGTCTTGTTAACATAATAAAAGTGCCGCTGGCGACTTTGTACAAAGGTATATGGCCGTTTATTGTTTGTGATCTTGCCACGGTGGCTGTATTATGCGTATTCCCGATTCTCAGCACCTGGCTGCCCGGTATCATGTAGCGGATCTTCAATAACAGCACAATGTTCAAGTCCCTGTTGATGTAAAGGATACCCGGCAATGTAGTAGCTGTTCTATCGCGACTGCGTAGTATAGTACAGTTGAAAGCAGGGTATTGGCCGGGACATTATTAATAAAGAGGTTTCCCGGTTCAATCAGGGCGGGAACAGCGGGGTCGAATTCAGATAAAGGCAGGTTATCCAGTATGGTCTCCTGATGACGGTTGATCAGCCCTCCGTTGTTCCTGTTCCATATAATTCCTTATATAGCAGCGTGGGAGGTTCATCCCGTATCACCCTTTCCTGAAGATTGAAATCACGGCACAAATTATAAAGAAACTCCTGGCAGAAGTCAGCCTTCTCCCTGGTATCAGCGGTCTGCTCTATTTCCACTATCAACGGCCATTTTAATGCCCGGCAGGTCATCATCTTAAGATACACATCGTATATACCGCAGTAACCGGAACTGTCTTCCCCTTCAAACTCCATGAATTTCGCATATCCCAGCCGTTCAAGCTCGTTTGTCGCACCGGCGATATCCCTGATTTCCGCTTTCCCTCCCAGGAAGTCGAGGATGCCGCTCCTGGTAGAAGGCGGCAATATTTCTTCACCGGCTTCCTGCCTGATATTAGTGAAACGTCCGGTATCAGGGCCTTTCCATCCCAGGTAATATCTGGTGTTTTTTCCTTCTGTTACCCGGGCGGTCCTGATCAACTGTCCTGACCTGAAATACTCTCTTCCGTAGATGGCGGTAGTCCAGGTAAAATGCCTCCGGAGACTTTCCTGTAAAAACGGTAAGCGATTGAAAGCTTCATCGATAGTATCGAAATGACAGCGGAACTCAACCTCATAGATTACATTTTGCATCAGGGGTAAATATCTCCTTATTGATCTGAATAAACTCAATTTTACCATAACGGACAGAAAGCGTCCTGCCGTTTCGACCGGGTACTGAGCCGGGATAATCTTAAAGTACCCGCTGTGTAAGCATTCCCTTCCTGATTTCCCAGATCACCTTCCCGAACTTGCGTATAAATCTACGATCGTGGGATACCGCTATAACCGGTCCCCGGAAAGCTTCTATGGCCGATTCGAACGATTCCAGGGTGTCCAGGCTGAGATGATTGGTGGGCTCGTCCAGTATCAGCGTGTTCGGCTCAATCCCTATCAGCCGTGCAATCTGAAGCTTTTGTAACTGTCCCAGGCTCAACTCGCCTGTCTTTTTGTATATTTCTTCATAGCGAAAGAGCCCGCAAGTAACCAGTACGAAAATGAAGTCATTCTCGCTGCCGGTGAGACCCTGCCGGTAAAAATCCAGAAGGGTCTTACCGGTGTTCAACATCTCGGGTTCCTGTGGGAGATACCCGATGCGGGTATGCGGCGCCCGGTCTGTTCTTCCTGTATCCGGCGGGGATATTCCCGCTAATATTTCTAAAAGCGTGGTCTTGCCGCTTCCGTTAGGTCCGGTAATTACTATGCGGGCATCAGCTTCAATCACCAGATTTATTCCCTGAAATACCACCCCGGTGCCGTAGCTGCGGCCTATGTTCTCAGCCCTTATTACTTCAGCAGACCTTATCGTTCGGGGAGCAAAATCAGCCTTGAACCGTAAGAATCTGGGCGGCCTGGGCACAGGGTTTTCTCTGATACGTTCAAGTTGCTCTTCGGTTTTGCGGATGGTGCGGGAAATCGAACTCTGCTTTCGTTGTCCTTTGAAATGAGGCACAAATTTATCATTATCCCTGGTTTTTCTTCCTTGTCCAGCATGGTTAGAAGAAGAACCCGCTATTTTGATTTTACGGCTGATCTCTTCAATGATCTCCTGCTGTTTCCGGTATGCCTCTTCCCATGCGGACCTCTCCTCTCCTTTGGCTGTTTTGTAGACATCGTAGTCGCCGCTGTATTTCTTGAGCCTGTGGGCATGTTCGTCGATCTCATATACAGTGTTGACGGTGTTATTGAGAAACTCCCGGTCGTGTGAAGCGGTTATGACCGCTCCCTTGAAAGCCGAAAGAAAATTCTCAAGCCACCTTAAGCTGGTATCATCCAGGTTGTTGGTAGGTTCATCCAGTAAAAGCAGGTCGGCATCTTTGAGAAGAAGCATTGCCAGTCCCAGACGCGTTTTTTCTCCCCCGGATAGGGTATGCACCGGTCGTAACCGGTCCAGGCAGGCTATACCCAGACCCTCCATGACACTATCGATGCGGTAATCGATTTTATAGCCTTCATTTCCATGATAAGCGGTAGATAATTCATCTTGTTTGTCTGCCGGGTTATATAGCGGAGTTTCACCGGAGCGGTCCATGGACTCTTCGATCCGGTTTATGCGGTTTTCAATTTCCCTGATGTCCGCTGCCGCCTTATCCAGCAGGTCGTTCACCGTGAGGTACTCTGAAACCGCCAGGGACTGGGGCAGGTATGCTGTTTTCAATCCGTAAACCGGCACTATATCACCCGTATCCGGTATCTCTATACCCGCCATTATTCTCATCAGTGTGGACTTTCCCGCACCGTTGGCCCCGACCAGCCCGGCCTTTTCACCCTTGTTTAGAGTCAGGCTTATCTGATCCAGGACAGTATAAGGTCCATACGATTTTGAAATATTTCTCAGGGTAAGCATAACAAGCACCTCTCGATCTGAAAAACTTGATAACAGAATCAAGGCCGAGCAGGTGACTGTTTGAAGGATAGTCTATCCGGACAATAATCGGATGCGGGAAGTGAAAAATATTAATGCGTATCGCGGATTATAAAGCCGAATATACCGAAACTCTCTCCGCCTTTCGGATGTATAAAACATGAAAGGCGGTATAGTACCTTGCTCGACCGGTATCGATTCAGCTTTATTTCATGTATGCAGTCCTCAGTTCCGCATTCTAGCATATCGAGTTCGTAGCATCAATAGTGCGGCTTGTCCGGCCGTAGTAGAAATACCGTTATATTACGTCCAGCGTTATTACGACCCCGGACCTGTAACAGGGTCCAGACCGGCTTCCAGCCGTGCGTCGTTGATATGCAGCAGGACGGCCTTTTCCAGCGGAAGCAGCGAGAAACCGAAGTCCTGCCGGGCCCTTTCACAGCTAACCTTCCAGGGCAGTCCGTTACGGGCTGCTTCTGCCGGCTGAGACTGATTGCCGAACTCTATCTCTGTATCCGATAGATATTTTTTTATCGCGCTGGCAATATCCCGCATGCTGGCCGGCTGGCTGGCGACGTTGTATACCGGGTGCGGGGACGAAGGAGCTTTAATCAACAGCCCGGTTAACGCCGCCACGTCATCGGCTGAAGAAAGCGCCGAAAGGCTGTTTCCATCCATTTCCGTCCTGAACGTTTTTCCCTGTGCCGGCAGTGAGACCAGGTCGGAAAAGAGCTTAATTATCGGCGGAAAGGTCCCACCGTGCCCGTATCCCAGGAAGGGCCTCAGGCCGGAAAAATTGATGCTGTATAAATCATGATATTGTTTAGCCAGCATCTCAGCCAGTTGCTTTGTTACGCCGTAGGCGTTGATTGGATGAGGAATGTCGTCTTCATTGACATCCCTATCGCCGTACTCGCCCTGAGTCCCGTAAACTCCCACGGAGCTGGCATACACTACCCGTTTGATTCCCATCAGCCGGGCGGTTTCGAAAACGTTGCACATTCCCAGCGTATTCACCTTGATGGCCTTCCGCGGGGATTGCTCAAAAGCACCGGTCAGGATATAAGCAAAATTGATGATCCTGTCGACCGAGTAGTCTTTTACGCATTTCAGGACATCCTCGATCTCTGACACATCACCCCGGATAAAACGGAACCTGTCCCGGTAGGGACCAATGGCTTTGAACAACCACTCCGGCGGAGGTACCATATCCAGGGAAATGACTCCCGATACTTCACTATCGCCTAGAAGGTGAATCACTGTTTTGCGTCCGAACAGCCCGCTTCCTCCGATAACCAGTATATTCATTTTAGCCCCCTGTTTTTACTGTTTCACGGGTATTTTTATATATGACTGTAAATAACGAGTATAACGGTGAGATCGGCCGCCGCATGAGAAGCCAGTGAAGGCAATAAGCCGCTGCTCTTGCAGTTGGACCAGCGCCAGAACCAGGCTCCCAGCACCAGTACTGCCAATACCGCGAACCGCCAGACCGGTCCCACTTTATCTCCCAGTACCATTATGTGATAGCCCGAGAAAAATATGTCATTAAGAATTATACCTTTGCCTTCATGGGGGAGGAAGCCCCTCCAGAAATATTCCTCAAACCAGGGATTTACCAGTACGAAGTAAATAATAAAAGGAATCCATGTTTTATCCGTCAGCCCTATACTATGAAGATAATAGCCGATATCGTCCGGAATGGAGAGAACAGGCCATAGAAGATAAAGAAGCAGACCGCCGGCAGATCCGAAAAGAGTGGTAACGACGGGAAGTAAGCGGCTGTCGCTGCGTATAAAGGATCTAAATCCGACCGGTTCCCTCGATAATAGCACGTTCACAGCCATACAGGTATGATAGGCCAGTATGGCGGCCCAGGCATTATGAAATACCAGTAAAGACGGTCCGAGTGTGATATAAGGAATCAACGGACCGGTTATTTTTTTGAGGATGAAGTCTTTCAAACGTTGTCTGCTATAAATAGGATTTGTTACCCGTTTCTGTTTCTCTCAGTATATCACCTGAAAGACTGAATAGCTGTATCGCTCTGATTTGCTGATGGTAACCGGGTATATAAGACAAATCTGAGACGATGCGTATGCTATAATGATGCTGTGATGCGCCGTGCAATTGCGTACTGTATCGTATCAATGGAGAAAATACCATGCAACCGAAAAATGATTTTGTTATCCGTACCATGAATCATCTGGAACTTGAATTGGCTGTTAATTTTGCTAAAAATGAGGGCTGGAATCCGGGGATTGATGATGCTGAATGTTTCTATCATACCGATCCCGAGGGATTCCTGGTCGGAACACTGGACAACCGTCCGGTGTCTTTTGTTTCGGCGGTATCATATGGAGGAAAGTTCGGTTTCATAGGTTTTTATATCGTAGAACCGGAATTACGCGGCAGAGAGTACGGAATATTAATGGGATTGGCCGCCTTAAAGAGGCTGGAGGGGCAAAACACGGGGATTGACGGTGTACTGGAAAAGGAATCCGTCTATGAGATGTTTGGATTCAAGAAGGCCTACCGCAATATACGTTACGAACATTTCCCGTTATCTAAGGATGCAGCGGTATTACCGGAAATGAAGAAGTTGACGGAGGCAGGACCTGAGATTTTACAGTATGACCGCCGGTGTTTTCCGGCAGAAAGACAGGTTTTTCTCCAATACTGGCTAAAACAGCCGCATTCCTTCGCGCTGGGATTTGTCGAGAACGGCCGGATTAAAGGTTATGGTGTTATCAGACGCTGTTTTACGGGATACAAGATCGGACCTCTGTTTGCAGATGACGCCTCGATTGCTGAAAGCCTGTATTTTGGCCTGACGGCCAAAACGGAAAAAGGCTCACCGGTCTATCTGGATGTTCCGGAGGTCAATTCCGGGGCTGTGAAACTGGCGGAAAAGTACAATATGAAAGAGGTCTTTGCTACCGCCCGCATGTATTCTAAAGGGCAGCCGGACATCGCACTGGACAAGGTTTTTGGCGTCACCTCGTTTGAGCTGGGATGACCTGTATCAGCTTCTGCCAGTTTTACATGGAAAAAGATATAATCACTGATAAAATGCACAGCCGGGCAAGGGGATTTTCAGTATATCTGGCATGGTTTAGGTGCTCTGTTGACCTGCTTCTCTTTTTACTGCGCCCTCATCAGGACGATGCGCCATTCCGCGCCGTGCAAAGCGAAAGTATCCCATATTGCTTCTTTGTTTACCGCAGAGTCCATAAACCGGTAATATCCCGTGCCTGAAGTCTTCTCCGACACTTCTCTGCCTAATTCCAGGAGCTGAGGAAAGTCCTGGTACATAGGGTCAACAAAGGTGTTTCTGCCTATCTGGTCCGCATCCATTTCATATATTATACGCCCGTCAGGCTGCATGAACATTACCGAGAAATTACCGTGTTCCGTACGTGAGACGATATCACGGATAAGGACCTCCGGTCTGAGAAGTACGCTGACCGATCCCGTTATACCGTTTTCAGTTGAGAACACAGGGTATTCCATGTCAGCCGCTTCAATGCCTTCAACCGATCGGAAATTACAGCTCAGCACGGGCTTTAAGGTGCGAAACAGGCGAATGACCTGCTCCTGGTCGCTGATATCCGCACCTTCGGCTATTTTATATTCATCCGGTTCCACTGCAACGATAATGCCGTTCCGGTTAACGGTGCAGGTATCCACAGCGTAGGGGCGTTTATCGAGTAGTCCTGCCAGGATTTTCCGGGCATGAGCACCGGCCGGATCCAGCCCCGATAGTTCTCCGGCAGCGTTGGCAAGGTCACGGTCCAGACCGTTCATCGCTGACTGCAATTCCTGCTGTACCTGATCCAGTACTTTCTCTGCCTCCTGTTGTGAAGCCGGTTTACAGGCGCAGAACGAGCCGCAAAAGATGGTTAACAAAAGGCACATAAAGACGGTACATTTCAGGCGGTTCATGATCGGGTACTTTACCTTTCATAATGTATTGCTGTTAGTGTAGGGGGTTTCTGGTAGGCACGATGGTAACCTGACTGCCGGGTATGTTGCTCTCCAGTTCGTGTTTCATTTCATCAATATTATTTTGAACATCGGCCATCTTGCTTTCCGGATCGAACTCAAGAAGGAGTTCGACGTAAACATTGTTGCCCGACCTCCTTGAGTTGACGCCATGGATGGCTTCATAAGCATTGAAATGGGTAGCCAGCGATCTCAGCACGATAAGCTGGAGAGAATCGCTTAACGCACGGTCGAGCAGGTCGTATACCGATGAAGAAATCACACCATAGGTAGAAAAGATTAGCACACCCAGCATGACAATTGAACCTGCCGGATCGATATAGACTGCCCAGGAGTAGTTTCTGAAAAGAAGACTTAAACCCAGTGACGCCACCACGCAGATTGTTGAGATAGTTTTAACCTGGTATAGTCGCCAGAGCGATTCCATCATAGGTGAGTTGGCGCTTTTAGCCGTTTTATAGCTCTGCCACCAGAGCCAGCCGTTGAAAAGCGCAGCCAGGGCTGAAAAAAACACACCAATGCCCAGACCCATCGCGTGTATTTCCACCGGATTCTGGAAACGATCGATAATCTGGTACAGGATAATAATAATAGATATCAGCATTACCCCGGCTACAACCAGGCTGGACAGGTTTTCCATTTTACCGTAGCCGTAGTTGTAGACTGCGTTCTTGCCCTTGGCTATTTTCTGTATCGTCATCCAGGAAAAGAAAATGGCAAAAACCACGCCTACATTTCTTAGGAGGTCGGAAAATACCGTCAGTGAGTTGGCCACTATCACAATCGCAATGGCCGGAAAAAGTCCGATTATGCCGAATAAAAGACCTGTCAATATTGACCGCTGTTTTGATTCGTAGCTGCTTTTACTGGGAGAAAAGAATCCTCTTATGAACTTGATTATTTTCTGCATGTTTTTGCCTGGTCCGTTATTGGTCTTGAAACGTTTGACTTTAAAGTAATTATAAGAGAAAATAAGTAAAAATCACAAGTAGGCTGTTTCATCCCGGTCTGTGAACTTAAAATTACCTCTTCTTCAGTTTTTAAACCGGTTTTTTATCGGACTGTTTTACTCTCGAACTGATTAAATACCGATATATGGATCATTAAAATATGCAGACTAGTGTAGTGTCAGTTAATTAAGTTTAAAGTGTTCAGCGCGCTTTTAGCTTCATGCTACTGTAAAGCTGTTTATGAGACACTACACTGGCGATACGGGGAGAACCGGACTGATTGAGTGGAATAATTGAAGGCAATATTACTGTTGGATCTAAAAATATCTGGTACTCTGTTTATGGCCGCGCACAAAAGGGAGTGCCTCTGCTAGTTATTCACGGCGGTCCGGGTTTTTTGAGTATGCCGCAGGTGGTAAGCGACCTGGCTTTTGAACGACCGGTATATTTTTACGATCAACTGGGCTGCGGGAAGAGCGAAAAAGCCGGTGATAAAAGTTTTTATGCGCTGGACTACTACGTGCGGGAACTGAATGAAGTGCGGCAAAGACTTGTTCCGGACAGCGTGATACTGATGGGTTTTTCCTGGGGTACTGCTCTGGCCAGTGCCTGGGTGCTTAAGATGAAACCGGAAAAAGTGAAAGGCCTGGTACTATGCGGCCCTCTACTCAGTACACCACGCTGGGAGTCCGACCAGCGGGATAATATTGCTCATATGCCGGGAAACATCCGTAAAGCTATAGAAGATGGAGAAGCCAGGGGTGAGTATTCCCAAAGTTACCAGAATGCCATGATGGAATACTACCAAAGGCATGTTTGCCGGCTGGAACCCTGGCCTGATTTTTTACAGGAAGCCTTATCAATGCTTAATATGGATGTTTACCGGACCATGTGGGGCCCCAGTGAATTTACCGTTAGCGGTTCACTTAAATATCTGGATCTGGTGCCCGCACTGAAAGACATCCAACAGCCTGTCTTGCTGGTATGCGGCGACCGGGATGAGGCCGGCGTAAAAACGGTCAAAGACTTTCAAACGGCGTTCCCCAACGCTCAGATGGCGGTTATTCCCGGTGCCTCGCATTTGCACCACATCGAACAGCCTGAAATATTTAAAGCTGCTGTATCCGGCTTTTTGAAGACAATAAAATGAAATTACATTTCTCTTGACGAGTGATTCAAGAGCTTGGTCTTTTCTTAAGGTCACAGCCAGCTTCTTCCTTTACGTAAAAGCCTGCCCCGTGACCTTTTATCGACACGGGGGAACACGGGAGAAGGATTTTTACTTGCCCAGCCCGCTGGCCTTAATCGCGTACTGGTAAATCTCCTTGCTGAAATCAAAGGCAATCTCCACGTTTTCCATCTCGACCTCGGCATTATTGATATATTGCAGCCGCAGTACATCCCCATTGTGGATTTCGGGTAAAATCCCTCCGAAGAAGAAACCCATCACCTCCATCGATACGCAGTAACGCTGTACAGCCGGATGGGAGAGCGGAAGATCGAGAAAGATACAGTCAATGCGCTTGGAACAGAGTTCCTTCAAGCGGAATTTTACCAGGTCTTCAAGGTCTTTTCCGTATTCGACAACCCTCATGAATGCCCGGCTGGCTTCCGTTTGAACTTTGATATTGACCTGGGACAAATCCGGTAGCTCGGGGATATCGGCGGATACGATATTCCTGCGCATGTCCAATCTTTCGTAGATCCTGCGCATTATTCCGGCGTGATGCGGCGGCAGATATACATCCCTGACGGGTTCATTGTTAAGACGCGAATAAAATAGTATGATCGGACGGCGTTTGCTGTCGCCCTCTCCCTGGATGTCCTTGAAATACATGGTAGCCGGGGTAAAACCAAGCAATGCCCCTGTTTCAGAGGCTCCATCCGAGAGCGCTACCTTTTGAGAGTAGGTATGGACTGTTACCGCCTCGCCGTATTCTCCCAGCATGCCCTGTTCATGGTTATAGTCTCTGGAAAACCGTTTGAGCTTCTTTAAAATACCTTGGCCCCTGTAACGGGGATCAACTATGGCCTGTCCGGATTCACCGACAAGGGTCTCGGGGCTATCTTTACTCATCGCCAGATGGCCTATTATTTCATTCTCAGGCGTTACCGCTACCACGGAAATCATTAGTCCGCTTTCAATAAGCTCACGCACTCTTTCGGGAAAGTAGAAGTTGTCGGTTGAATAGGTATATCCGTAACAACGGTAGGCGCAGCGGGCAAGACTCAGGGATTCCTCCGGTCTCATAAGCCTTATGGTAATATCCGCCTCCGTTAATTTGGGTACAGCCTGAAGGTCTATCCCGGAAAGACGCTCATGCTCCTCACGGATATATTTCTCCAGCTCTTTTTCAGGCATATTCTTGACGATTTCAACCCTTTTTCCTCTGCGGCCCTGATTAATAAAACGGACCTCATCGGCGAAGGCCTTCATAAGTACCATACCCAGTCCGGATTCCTGTCCTTCATCGAACTTTTTGAAATCAAAGGGCAAGCCACGGTCCTCAATCCCCAGAACAATTTGGCCGGGACGCCGTTCCAGTGTGATATCGTAGCTGCCGATTTCTCCTTCGAAAGCATGCTCGATCACATTAACACAGGCTTCTTCAACCACCAGCTCAATGCGTCCCGCGTCCTTTTCTTCCAGACCGAGTTTATTTGAAAAGTCCCGAATGAGAGACAGTGCTCCGGGAAGAAGATCGATACGTGCGGGAAGGGTCAACCGTATCACTTGATTATCCGGATTGCTCATTTTCAACTCCTGATTAAAATATAAGACTGGTACATTTTAATGGTTTACATATAGTTTATCAACCCTGCCGGCTTATTGTTTTTACTCGTTGACTGTTGACGACATGAACAGGGTATGATATGTTAAGGGCAATCGTGTGATACGTCAAGGAGGCGGGTTGAAAAACCGGTTGAAACTAAGCATAACTACCAAGCTTTTGTTTTCTTTTCTATTACTGATTGTACTGTTATTGGTAGTTCTCGGTTTTTTTACCCTCTCCAAGATGAACCAGATGGGACGGGATGCCGAAAGAAGCAGTATTTCTCTTGGGGCTGCCGCAATAGCCGACGGTACCAGAATTCTTGAAGTGGTCGGAGAGACCAGGATCAAGCAGAAAGCGCTTGATGTGGCCAAGCAGGCCAGTTTATATTTCGAAAGGCAGACCATAAACAATCCCGAGCGCCTGATAGCTTATCCTGCGCTGGTGAATATCGCTCTTCAGAATGTTGGTGAGACTGGTTATACCTGTTTGTATGAAAAATACACGGGTATCATGAGAATCCACCCCAATCCCCAGCTTGTAAACTATGACATGCATAACCTGGAAAGAAATAACGTTTCATGGTGGAGGGTATTCGGACCGAGTATGGACGGGGCCGATTCAAGCGGGTATTACCAATGGCAGGATGACAATGGAAATTTAGGTGAGAAGTTTATGTATATGACCTCCGTTGAGGGCACACCTTATATGATAGCAGCATGTATATATGTTGATGAGATGTCCAAGCCTATCATGTTGATACAGAACAGGATTACTGTGGAAACTGCCGAAACAACGGACCATCTTCAAAATATGATTGATAATACCCGTAAAATTTTCATAATATTTTTCATTATTATTCTTTTCGTAGTATCAGCCGGGGTAATATGGTTGTCCAGGACAATCACCCGGCCGATAAAAGCCCTGGTAAAGGGGTCTGAGGCGATAGGGCAGGGGAATCTTGAATATAAGGTGAACATCAATTCAGGTGACGAGCTTGAAGAGCTGGCAAATTCTTTTAACAGGATGTCGACGGACTTGCAGAAATATACTACCGAGCTCAGGCGTACCACTGCCGAAAAGGAACGCGTGGAAAAAGAGCTGGAAATAGCACGCGGAATCCAGCAAAGCTTTTTACCCGAGTCTCCTCCTGAGGTTGATGGCGTAGATATGGCGGCGCTGAATCTGCCCGCCAGGGAAGTCGGAGGGGACTTTTACGATTTTATCCCCATCGGTGCTTATAAGTGGGGCCTTGTGATTGCTGATGTCTCCGGAAAGGGTGTTCCGGCAGCATTGTTTATGGCCCTCTCAAGGACGCTTGTTCGCGCAAATGTGAACGAAAATGTTACCGTTTCCGAGGCAATCCGTAAATCCAACGACGTAATATCCGAGAATGACAGGTCGAATATGTTCGTGACATTGTTCTATGGGGTACTTGATCCCCGTTTGATGATGCTGACATATGTCAGCGCAGGGCATAATCCGCCTATTATGCTGGGACAGGGCGGAAATGAAATAGTCCTGCTTAAAGCCAGAGGAGTTGCACTTGGGGTTATCCCGGATATCACACTGGAAGAAAAGGAGATCAAACTCGACCACGGTGATGTGGTTGTTCTGTATACCGATGGCGTTACCGAGGCCATCAACAGTAGTGAAGAGCAGTTCGGCCAGGATAGGGTCATCGCTGTTACGGAAAAATACCGCCATCTTTCGGCTTCGGAGATTATGGAGCATATCAAACAGGAAGTGTTAGATTTCAGTGAAGGGCAGCCCCAGTTTGATGATATAACTCTCCTTATTTTGAAAATAAAATGAAAAAACATGTTGCATTGTTCATAATTGCCTGCCTGATGTTAGTGCCTGCCTGCGCATCAAAGGTGCCTGATACTTCCGGATTGAGACCTGTGTCATTGCAGTTGCAATGGATCACTCAGGCACAGTTTGCCGGATATTATGTGGCACTGGAAAAAGGGTGGTACCGTGAAGAAGGTCTGAATGTGAAAATAAAACCCGGCGGACCGGAAATAGATCCGGTAGAGCAGGTATCCAGTGAAGCAAGTGATTTTGGGACGGCTTTCCTGTCGGACCTCAGCGTAAACATACAGAGAGGCCGTGATGTAGTAAGCATTGCCCAGATACAGCAGATGAACGGGCTGCTTCTGATATCCAAAAAGTCTTCGGGCATCAGACGTCCGGGAGACCTGGCCGGGAAGCGGATCGGTATTTGGGGGAATAACTGGGAAGCACAGCTTAATGCGCTTTTAACCAGGGAAAGAATCTCAAAAAAAGACGTTACCATACTGCCTCAGGGATTCGACATGGAGCCGTTTCTTAACGACGAGATGGATGTAGCTTCCGCTATGATATACAATGAGTATCACCAGGTACTTGAAAGCGGAATGCGGCCGCAGGATATAAATATCATTGAATATTCACTATATGGGTTGGGTTTTCCCGGTGATACGCTGTTTACCCGCAGGAATCTGACTGAAAACGACCCTAATCTGTGCCTAAAAATGTTGCGTGCAAGCCTGAGAGGATGGCAGTATGCCGTTGATAATCCCAAAGAAGCAGTAAACACAGTAATGAAGTATGATGAGACCGGGAAAGCGAATCGTTCTCATCAGCTTTCCATGATGCGCGAAATTTCAGGGCTTGTTAAGGTGACCTGGCGTGAGATGGGTTACACTGACCTGACGACCGTTGAACAGATGGTTAATATTCTTCATCGTTACCAGGTGCTGGAGAATCCAATGGAACCGGAGGAAATATACACCAATACCTTCTGGGAGGCTTTACAGAAGTAATTTCTCTTCGAGGAAATACTGATGTCTCTACCTTCCTTTCAGCAGACAGATACCTATCTTTTCAGGCTGTTCAGTGATTTCCTCAGGAATAGTGTATTGCCTTCTTCATTGTCGTAAGAGTAGCGGACTTCATCCATGATCTGTTTAATGAAATAGATCCCCAATCCGCCGATTTTCCTCTCTTCCAGATCCGGAGTAAGGTCCGGCGATGGGGCCCTGGTGGGATCAAAGGGCTGTCCTTTGTCATTTATGGTGATAAGGATATCATTATCAGCCCGTTCCAGGACTATTTTCATATATCCTGCATTTCCACCGTAAGCATAGTTGATTACATTGGTACAGGCTTCATCGATAGCCAGTTGGACTTTAAATACAATCGCTGGATCAGCCTTAAAACTGCTTAATGTTTCTTCAACAAAGTCGCTGATGACAGGCAAATTATCTTTTGTACTTTCCAGTACCAGTTCGTTTTTGTCATTTTTCATAATATTTTATAGATAATCCAGCCGTGCATTGAATTCACCTATGCTCTTGACCCATCTTGTTATGGGCGGGACCTCATCAGGATCTATAACGCAGTCGATGACGGTCGGCCTCTTGCTTTCCAGTGCCGCAGGCAATACCTTTTTCAGTTCTCCGGGTTTTTCGATTCTAAAACCCTGCGCGCCCAGTCCCTCAGCTATCTTTGCGCAATTGATCGGTTTAAAGGTGGTTGAAACAGTCTTCTCTCCCAGGCTGAATTTCTGAAGTTCATGTACCAGACCGAGTTTGGCGTTATTTTCTATGATCCAGACTACCGGTATATTATAGTTTACCGCTGTGGCTATTTCCATCCCGTTCATCAAAAAACAACCGTCACCGGCAACGCAGATTACCGGCCTGTCCGGCGCTGCCAGCTTGCCTCCTATGGAAGCTGCCGTAGCGTATCCCATGGTGAGCATACCGAAGGCCGAAACAAAGTTTGGACGGTCAAACATCATGTAATGAAGCGCCCAGCAGATATGATTTCCCGTGTCGAAGAACATGATTGCATCTTCAGGCATGATCTCCTGTAGTTCATACATCAGCCTTTGCGGCTTGATTGGTACAGACTCAGAATACATTTTTTCTTCTTCCAGGTATCTTCCGGCCTTCTTTTTAAATTCCAGTATCTGTTCAACCGGCCTTTCGGGTACGGGATCATATTCCTGAAGATCTCTTAAAATTCTAAACTGGATTTCATCCAGCACTACCCCGCAGTCACCTATAAGCCCGATATGTGCAGGATAGTTTTTCCCTATCTCCGAAGGGTCGATATTGATTTGAATCAGGCAATCGGTTGGCATGATTCTGGGATCCCAGGAGAAGGTGGTCATCTGGTTCATGCTGGCCCCGACTACCAGCAGTACATCTACATCGTTGCTCATGATGTATTCTTCTGCCGCAAGTGATCCGCAGAGCCCCAGTACGCCCAGTGAAAGGTCATGGCTTTCAGGGAAAGCGCCTTTGGCCTTGGGGCTGGTAACTACAGGGATATTCAACATTTCTGCCAGCTCGAGCACCTGGGAGGTAGCCCCCGAAGATATAACGCCCGATCCAACCAGCATCGCCGGTCTTTTTGCTTTAACCAGTTTCATGGCTGCTTCTATCACCAGCTTCCTGTCAAAATACTCGGATTTGACCCTGTACGTGCTGGGAGGCATGGTGGTATCCTCGATTTCGGCTTCCATTATATCCTTGGGATAGCTCAGATGTACCGGTCCCTTCTTGCCGCCGTAGGCGACTCTAAAGGCCTCCCTGATCATTTCAGGTACCTTGTACCTGGACATCATTATCTCGCTGTATTTCGTCAGGGGGTCAAACATGGCTACTGAATCCACGCCTGCTTTGGTGGAGTCCTGAAAAGTACCTTTACCGTAGACATTGGTGGCTACCTGACCGGTTATAACCAGCAAAGGAATATTGTCCATATATGCCGTTGCTACTCCAGTGACAAGGTTGGTAGCTCCCGGTCCGGATGTGGCATAGCATACGCCGATTTTACCGCTGACCCTGGCATAGCCGTCGGCCATGAACGCTGCTCCCTCTTCATGCTTGGTAAGTATTGGAGTGACAAGCCCGGTTTTATTGATTGCATCATATAAGGGGACCAGGGCTGTACCAGGAACCCCGAAAATGTAATCAACACCCTCAGCTTTCAAATATTTTAACAATAAGGCAGCACTTGTTACTTTCATTGTAATGCTCCTGGACTGGATTCAATAATTATTGATTCAAGATTATGTTTATTGTTTATCGTTATCGGAATAGCTGGTTACGGCCTCATCTTCCTTTTCAAACATCTTGAATAATTGTGAAAATCCAGCCACATCGAATACTTCTTTAACATAGGGCTGCAAACAGGACAGCCGGATATCTCCCTGCTGTTTACGGGCTTTTTTAAGGGCCGCCAGCAAAACTCTCAGTCCAGAGCTGCTGATATACTCAAGCTTTTCCATGCACACTACCAGATTGACGGAGTTTTTATCAGTTACCATATTGATTTTCTTTTCGACATCATTGGCAGCGTAGGCATCAAGTCGTCCTGTCAAATAAAGAATATCGATATTACCCGCTTTCTTCACTTCTATTTCCATCAAGTATCCTCCTTAAAATGGGTTTTGAAATAATTCGCTATATCATTATAATAATTATCCGGCAATAAACCAATTTAGATAACAATACCCCGCTCAGCCCTGGATGTCAACAATAATATTAACCTTTTTATGTGCAATTTTATATCCTTGACAGTCTGAAACAGCATGCATATTATTATATTGGTTTATTCCTGCAAGGAGGTACGTTCTGTTCTTATGAGATCCTTGAAAACAATATCAACAGGCCTTTTTTGCCTTTTTTTATGCATGGTGTCGTTAATATTGCTCAGTTCCTGCGGACAACAGGATATGTCCATCAGCAATGAAGAAAGTAATAACCGTGTAGCAGTGGCATCCACGCATGTCGCCGCCGTGGGGCTGAGTGAGATGTTAAAAGATATATCAGATGAAAGCCAGAGAGTTGAACTGGTGCGTAAATTCATCGATCCCATCCGTTTTTTTAGTGATCAATCAGGCTATTTTTACATTTATTATTATAACTGTGTTAACCTGGCTCATGCTATAGACAAGACCCTGCCAGGAAAAGACCTTACCGATTACAAGGATATGAAGGGAAATTTTGTAATACAGGAGCTTTCAGCAGCATCTAAAAAAGGTGGAGGCTTCGTGACCTTTTACTGGCCTCATCCGAAAACTAAGGTCGAACAGAGAAAAATCGGCTATGTTGAGCCTATTCCGGGGACGGACTACTTTATCGGTACGGGGTATTATCCCAATACCCGCTGAGTATTCATAATTCCTCATTCCATCATAAAGATACTCATGACATTCCTTATGTAGCGCTCAACAGGACAGCATCAAGTATGGCATTGCTCCGTATACCTCCGTGGCTTTGACCGGCCACGGTGCAATTTATCACAATCCGGTACAGGCTTCATCATCATCAGCAGGTGCCGTTAAGGCCTGGAAAATATCACGGTTAGATTGTGAATCCAGGGGAAAAGAAAACAGGCTTTTCATGACGGATGCGGCTTAAACAATATCGGAAATATCTGGATATTTGCAGGGTGATCACCTATAATAAAAAAAATTATAAGGAGGTAAATAATGGGCAAATATGATAAGTATATATGTACCAAGTTATTCAAACGCGATATGCTGCCTGGACCTACTCCTGAAGAAAGAGACAAGATGGCTGCTGAGGGCAAGCGCATCAGCATGGAACATGTCCTGTGGATTGATGATGACATAATCCCCGGAGCTTACTATGGTGAGTCTACCTGGATCTGGCCTCAGTCATATCCGAACCAGATAAGCCTTGAAGAGCAGTTAAAGCGTACTGCAAATCCCAAGCCGATGTTCCCCCATGCCCATGATTTTCCTGAAATTCTCTCCTGGTGGGGGACTGATCCCGACCATCCGGAGGACACCAGCACGATGGGTATGCTGCTGGATGATGAAGAGATCAGGCTTGATACCAGTTGGGTGGCCTATATACCGGCAGGCATGATGCACATGCCGACACGTCCTCATGAAGGAGGAAGGATCACTTCCAGGCCTGTCTGTCACTGGACGTCCGGACCGGGAGCCTATGTGCGCGAAAAGGATGAAAAGGCTGCTGCCAGCGAAAAAGAACTGGAGGCGCAAAGAGCGGGGCTGCCCACCAATATTAAAAGGACCGGAGATCTGAAAAACGCTAAATATGTTGTATACGGTTATAAGCCTGATGCTAAGAGACCGGCTTACATGAGCCCCATTGATACCAGGTATATGCGCCCGGTGGCCTATATTGACGATGAGATAGTCCCCGGCGCCGAGTTTGGCTGCGATACGTTGTGGTTGCTGCCGGGCTATCCTGACGGCAAAGGCCAGATGATTATGGACAAACATACCCTTTCTCATGGTACTTCTATCACCATAACCGCTATGAACTATGCTGATATCACGGACCTGTGTGCAGAAGTTGAATTCTGGATCGGGGGAGAGAAGCACATCATCAATAAGGGTTTCGGGGCCTATATCCCGCCTGATGTCGAACAGGGCCCGTTGATTATCCGCAATATTAAAAGCCAGATATTTTTTATGATGAGTCAGCCGGTTGGGGAAGGCATAATAAAGTACAGGGGCAAATAGCCGACGGCCGGGTCCATAACGAGCATGATCATCAGGCGACTCGTGAAAGTGAAAAAAGCATAAAGGCGGGCAGAAAGCCCGCCTTTATGTTATACAGCTCTTTCGGTTGAGACCCTTCCATATGCCTTAAAAAACTCCTGAATAACAGGATTTCATGGCCTGATATCGCCGGTTACACACTTTACAAACTTTGCTCTCCGCTTTTTCCTGAAAAAAGACTATACTTAGTATTATGCTGTTGCACCCGGACAGGAAAAAGCCCATGAATATTTGTATTGTCTTTAATCTTGACGGATAAGGGCATAACAGCAGGTATATTATTTTTACCGGTTGCCATTCAGCCCGTAATTTGGTACTGATGGATGAAAGAGGCCATTTTTCAGCGGATATTTTCGCTTAATTGTGTTCGTTGACGTGTAAAAGTCTGCCGGTCACCATGGATTTGAACAGACTTAATAAGACTACTGGTAATTGGAGTATAAGAAAATATGAGGGCAGTAATTACGGTTATAGGTAAAGACAAAAAGGGGATTATTGCCGGAGTCAGCACCGTGCTGGCTGATGAGGATATTAATATACTGGATATCAGCCAGACCACGCTTCAGGAATATTTTGCCATGATAATGCTGGTAGATATGACCGACGCTACTACTGCATTCCATGAAATTAAAAGTAAGCTCGAGTTGAAGGGTCAGGAACTGGGAATGCAGATAAGGATACAGCGTGAAGATATTTTCAACTCTATGCATCAGGTCTAGTGTGGAGAATGAAAGCCTATGTCACCACTGATTAACCGTGATAATATACTGGAAACAGTCAGAATGATCCAGGATGAAAACCTGGATATACGTACTATCACCATGGGAATAACCCTTTTCGATTGTACCGATCCCGATGGAAAAAAAGCCAGGCAGAAAATCTATCAGAAAATAGTCCGTTTAGCCGGCGACCTGGTTAAAACGGGCGAATCAATTGAAGAGGAGTACGGTATTCCTATCATTAACAAGCGGATCGCTGTCACTCCCCTTTGTCTTATTGCACCGGCTACCGGTGAAGAAGATTACGTAGCTTTTGCCGAGACACTGGACAGGAGCGCCAAAGAGGTCGGAGTGGATTTCATAGGCGGATTTTCAGCCATTGTCCAGAAAGGCTGTTCCAGAGGCGACAGGATACTGCTGGACTCCATTCCGCAGGCTATGTCATGCACTGATGTGGTCTGTTCGTCGGTCTGTGTGGGTACAACGCGGGCCGGACTGAACATGGATGTTGTCAGGGAAATGGGCAGGATTATAAAAGAGACCGCTCGTCTGACGGCTGATCACAACAGCATTGGTTGTGCCAAAATGACTGTTTTTGCGAACGCGGTTGACGATAATCCTTTTATGGCAGGGGCTTTTACCGGTATCGGAGAAGCTGAATGCTCAATCAATGTGGGTATAAGCGGTCCTGGAGTTATACGCTCGGCGGTAGAGAAGGTAAAAGGCCAGTCCTTTGAAGTGCTGGCGGAGACTATTAAAAAAATGGCCTTCAAGATAACACGGGCGGGACAATTGGTAGCACAGGAAACCTCTAAGCGGCTGGGGGTCTCTTTCGGAATAGTAGATCTTTCTCTGGCCCCCACACCCCGTACCGGGGACAGCATAGCCAATATCCTCGAAATGATGGGACTGGAGTCATGTGGAACGCATGGTACTACTGCTGCACTGGCCCTTCTTACCGATTGCGTCAAGAAGGGCGGCTTGATGGCCTGCAGTCATGCCGGAGGGCTTTCGGGCGCCTTTATACCAGTCAGCGAAGATGCGGGTATGATTGAGGCTGTAAACCGGGGTTCAATCAACATCGACAAGCTGGAAGCTATGACCTGTGTCTGTTCGGTAGGACTTGACATGATCGCTGTGCCAGGAGACACGCCCGAGGAGACTATTTCTGCTATTATCGCGGACGAAGCCTCTATCGGAATAGTAAATAACAAGACTACTTCCGTACGCATCATTCCGGTTTTCGGCAGGAATGCCGGTGAAAAGGTTGAATTCGGAGGACTGCTTGGAAGAGCGCCAATTATGGCCGTCAATCCATACTCAAGCAGGGATTTTATACGGCGCAGCGGTCGTATTCCGGCGCCGCTTCATAGTTACCGTAACTGATATGCAGCTATGGATGCTTCCTGAAGGAGACAAATGCTCGTCCGGCATTCAAGCGGACTTCTATTTTATATAATCATATAGTTACGTTACATATATATTTATACGCGGCGATTTTTTAAAATGAAAAACAACAGCGTAGTACTGATAGGCATGGCCGGGGCTGGTAAATCAACCGTCGGCGTAAGGCTCGCAGATGTTTTGGGCTTCAGTTTCATCGATCTGGATGTTTATATCAGAGAAAAGGAAAATAGTTCCATCCAGGATATTATCAACAAACAGGGTGAGGAAGTCCTGCTGGAATTGGAGCAACGTTGTATGTTTGAGATAGAGCTCAACCGGAGGGTCATCGCTCCAGGAGGCAGCGTAGTATATTTATCTGATTTGATGGCATATCTTGAAAGGAATGCTGTTCTGGTATATCTGGAAGACCTCTTTGAAAATCTGGAAAAGAGGATCAAGAATGCACCTGAGCGCGGCATCGTGGGACTAAAGAGCAAGACTTTACGTCAGGTATACGACGAGAGAGCGCCATTGTATGCGGCATACGCTGATTGTACTATCAATTTGGCTGGTAAATCACCGGAACATGTGGTGGAAGAAATAGCCTGTTATTTACATAATCACTGGAATAACGATGTAAAGAGAAGGAATATGTCGACATAAAAATGGTATATGTTCGGTATTTAAGTAAAGGCGGTTATATGATAATATTATAGCCATCAGTAATGATTTGACTGATATACAACAAGAAGACCGAAAATTTATTCAGGCCCCTGAATCTAGGGTATGCGACTGAACAGGAAAATAAGATATAATTAAAAGGGGACAAAAAAGGTTTCCTCTTAATGGAATCTTATATTTTGCATGAGAGGGAGGTATTTGTATTATGCCGCAATCGATAGAATATCAAAAAATAATGACCGAAATTGTGTACATCAACCTGCCCGGGCCACAACAACCTGAGCCAACAATGAGCGGCGGAGAACTACTGCATGGTTTTCTGGCAGAGTTGCATAATGCAAATGATCCCAATATAAAAAAATATGTACATGATCTTTGCTTGAAATGGAATGTGCATTATCGTTAGTACATATTTTTAATAGCGGGCATTATTCCGGCCAAGCTCCTGATTGAAATACTCAATCCGACCGGAATAGTAGTCTTGTGGTCTTGAGGTTATTGCTTCACAGGCGCCGGTATAGACCTGTTTCAGATTAGCTCAATCTTCCTGTATTTGATCTGAAAGCACATATCAGACTGACTATTGGGATGTGTTCAGGCCGTTTTTACAAATATACCGGATATTTGTTTTATTTATACCAGCGTATACGATTAATAATATTGAATATTTGACTTGATAAAAATATAATTGCCAGTACTCGAATCCGATAGCAAGAATACGTAGATAAGGAAATCGAAATGAAGAAAACAGAAATCCGCAATATTTTGGAAAAAGAGAGAAAGCGAATTATGGAGGAACTGGAAATCAGAACTGAGTCCGGTCCGTCCGGGGATAGGGCTATCAGTTCCTATAATAAAAAAATAGAAGCGGCCGACCAGTTGAGTGAACAGGAGAGGGTGAGGGCTATAGGACAGCGGCTAAAACAGCAGTTGGATGATATTGACCATGCCCTGGAAAAGCTTGATAAAGGGACATACGGGTTTTGTGATATCTGCGGCGAGCCGATTGCACCGGAAAGGTTGAAGGCCCTGCCTAACACCGGCTACTGCCTTAGCTGCAAATCAAAGATGTCCTCCACAAGCAGGGTGTATGTTACGTAAAAAAAGAGTTGTAAATCTTATCAGGCTCTGTTCCGCATATCTCATTATCAGCATGAGAAGAGAACAGAGCCATCATGAACACATTCAGATCCAGGCTAAACCTGCCAGTATAAGAGTAAACTTGTGCCTTTTTAAGAGTATTGCCTGCATGCCAGGTAGATGTTATTGAACATCTTTTCTATGCGGTCTAGCGGGGTCGAAGCAAAGGCAATCCTGAAAAGGTTCTTTTCACTGTAACAAATCAACCCGGTGCTGTACTGATTCAGAAGAACTTCCCAGATTTTATCCGCATTACCCTTTTTCAGCCGTATACACATGAAATAACCTGAGTTAAACGGAAGAGCCTCAAAAAAGTCCCCGTATTCTTTGTGAGCCGAAAGGACTGACTTTACTTTGGAATAACGTTCGCGGATTTTCCCCTTGTTGGCCTCTTTTTCTTTGCTGTAGGTTTCCGACTTGAGGGCATTTACGAAAAGAGATTGTGAAGGATGGGGGGAATTGGAAATATTACCCCGTATCGCACCGGCGGTTTTGTCTTCCAGTGCCTTGTATAGCTCTCTGGTCCCGTTTTTTATCCCGTAGGTTATGTACCCCACGCGAAATCCCCAGGCGTATTCTTCCTTGGTGATGCCGTCCACCTTGACAGCCAGTAAATTATCGTGTAATTGAGACAGTCCAGCGAATAACGACTCAGCATATACATCCTGCTCAAAGGCTAATCCGAAGTAGGAGTCATCCATGATTACCAGCAGTTTATTTCCTTTTTCAGCGGACTGCTTCAAAGCTTCAATAATGGCAGCCGCCGGTTCACGGGTTGGAGTATAGCCTGACGGATTGTTGGGGAAATTCAGGAGTACGATCTTCTTGCCGGCCGGACCTGAACAGACAGCCTCTTTGAATGAGTCGATATCAAAGGCGCGGTTTTTAAAGAAGTTGAAGAATTTCAATTCGGCTCCGCAGGCATTGGTATAAATCAGATCATAATTTTCCCAGTAAAGATCAGCCAGCAAGACCTCATCGTTCTCTTCAACGAACATATATCCTGTAAGGCTGAGTCCGTGTGTTACCCCGCAGGTTACCAGTGGAAGGCTTATTTCGTGGTTTCCCAGTGAAGGATTCTTGGCCTTTATAAGCTCCAGCCATTTTTCTCTCAGTATCTTGAGACCATCGCTGGGAGCATAAGGAAAAGCATCTCTGGCGTCCAGTTCCAGACACCGGGCTATACTGGGTAAGACCATCGGTCGGCCGTCATTTTCATATGCTGTACCTACAGTGGCATTTATTTCTTTACCCTTTGCGGCGTTTCCCTGGGCCAGTACTCCCATCCTGGGAAAGTAAATGGCCTTACCTTTCCTTGACAGCAGCTCGTATACAACTGTATTTTGAGATTTGATAATACGGTTAAGCTCTTCTGCTTGCGCGTTGATCGCAGCCATGCACAGTCCTCCTCAATTCATACAAATGATCAGGTTCTTTTACTCACCCGGTATAAAATAACCGAATCATGAGTCACGACCGTTCTGCCGTGTATGATGGTTGATAGGCCTTTAATTGAATTCCATAAGCGGAAGACCGGCTTCAAGCCTGGCATCGTTGATATGTATCTTTACGGATTCATCGATTGGCATAAGGGTGAAGTTGAAGTCCTCTTTAGCTCTCTGCATGCTGACTTTCCAGGGAAGACCTGTTTTGCCGTCCGAGAGTGTAGCTTTTTCACCGAAGGTAATTTTGGCCTCCGGTAAATATTTCTTAATGACCGCCGCCAGGTCCCCCGGAGAAGCAGGAGGTCCGCCGACATTATAGACGGGGTGAGGTGAGGAAGGGGCCTTGATGAGTATACGCGTGAATTCGCCAAGGTCGTCAGCGGAGACAAGCGACATCAGGCCCTTGCCGTCGCCATCCGTGGCGAATGGTTTACCTGTCGCCGCAAAGGAAGGCATATCGGACCAGAGCTGAGCGGGAGATTGACCGCCGTGCCCGTATCCGATTGTGGGGCGCAGAGCGGTGAAGTTCATACCGGCAATCTGGGAATACTGACCGGCCAGAATCTCCGCGAAAAGTTTACAAACGGCATAAGAATGGGTGGGATTGGTCTGGTCATCTTCGGTTACTTCTCTGTCCCCGTACATGGCCTGAGGACCGTAGACTGTCTCGGAACTGGCAAAGACCACACGCTTTACATCCATCAATCTGGCGGCTTCGAAAGCATTGCACATGCCCAGAGCGTTGATGTTTGTGCTGAGCCGTGGATTAGCATTGACCGCCGGACCCATGATAAAAGCCCAGTTTACCAGTTTATCTATAGAATAGTCCTTCATCGCGTTGAGAATATCTTCAATTTTAGAAACGTCTCCCCGCACAAAAGTGAATTTACCGGCATATCTTTGAATTGATTTCGTAAACCAGTCTTTCGGTGGGTTAATATCCATCGAGACCACTTTTTCTACATCCGGGTCTTTCAACAGGCATGAAACAGTCTTGCGGCCGAATAATCCGCTTCCTCCGATTACCAGAACTCTCAAAACATCCTCCTTAATTAACTGCTAACTTTTTATGAATATTGTATTGCTTATTGCCGGGCAATTCTACTTTTTTATCAGGACTTTTCCGTCTGAAAAAGCATTGCCTGCCTTGTTACCCAGCTCCCAGTAAAAAGGACCTCCCATCAGGAGAGGGCTGATTTTAGCGATGTCCGGCTTGCCGTCTGAAAGGCATTCAGCGGCTACGTATGTCTCTTCTACCTCTGCAATAAATACCTCCTGGTTGGGCAGATCAACGGTCTGGATTACCTTACATAAAATGTTTACCGGACATTCGCTGATCATCGGCGCCTTATTCACACTTCCGTAAAAAGTGGTGAATACTGCGGATTTGTCGGTGTCCCTGCCGGAAACCAGGCCTACATAGTCTGTTTTTTGAACAAGATTTTTGGACGGGATGTTAATACTGTAATAACCCTGTTCCCTGATACCGGCGTTGGAATAATGGGCTTTATTAGCTGAGATATAAACCGTGGCGGGTCTTGGACAGATACCTCCATAGTTTCCCAGAGCCAGGTAGTTCGGCTTTCCGTTAACCAGCACCCCGGCGATGACTGCCGGAGATACTCCTACTGCTGCCTTTCCGATGTTGACCTTTTCCATAACAGACCTCCTTTTACAAAAAACCTTATATGGCTACTCCAGTATAATACGCTGAAATAACGATATCAATAATACGTTTTTCATATGTTAATGAATAACTCATTATAGAATAGCTTCATATATGAAAGAAGCCTTATTGTTCCTATTTGGATAATTCATAATCCTCTAAAAGCAGCTTTCTCCGCCAGTCGGCGATAGCTGACAGGCACGGACTATATTAAGACCGATTGGCAGCTATTGACAACATACATTGACTGACGTTAAACTAATGACCAATGTGGTGCACATATAAGAACATTAAAGGTAATAACCGGACAGATCCGTTAAGAACGTAATGTTCCGGTCTATTCTTTCACTGAAGGCTGTATCTGACCGGAATCTTCATGTGTGCCGATAATAATGAAGGAGGAAAAAGTCATGGCCGCCAAGTATGGACACCTGGTAAAAAAACTGAATTTCCGGGAAGGGAGCGGTAAGACCGGAAAAACGGGCAATGCCGACTGCTATGTAAATGTGAATGGCAGCGAAATGCAGGGAATTAAGCTTAATTTTTCCTTTGGTTATTACAGTCATAAAGGCGTATGGTTTCCGGGATCCAGTGGACTTCACCAGCATTCTTACGGTGAAGTCTTTCTGTTCTCAGGCGTGGACTACAATCATCCCAATGCGTTCGGTGCGGAGATAGAGATGCAGATAGGCAAAGGTAACCGGACGTATTCTATTGATTCACCCTCTGTCGTGGTGATTCCCCCGGGCCTGCCCCATTCATTGCCAGTCACTCGTAAAGTTCAAAAGCCTTTTGCTTTTCTTCATATCGGTCTGGATGAGGAAAATAAATACGAAAAGGTTGAATCTTCAGGGAAAGCGGGCGCTCCCGGGAAAATGTACTCCAAACTGGTTAAAAAAATGGAACTGAAGGACATGAAACGTGAGAGCGGCGGAAATGCCGACTATATAGCCGGATACGGGGGCAAAATGCTGGAGGGCTTGAATACGAATTTCACCTGGGCTCTGCATACCGGAACCGGATACTGGCATGAACATGATCCGCATGTACACACCTATGATGAAATACTGGTGTTTGTCGGGCTTGATCCCTCCAGGCCGGAATACCTGGGGGCTGAGATTGAGATAGGCATGGGTAAAGAAGGAGAAAAACATGTCTTCGATACTTCCACGGTAGTTGTTGCACCGGGAGGATTTATTCATTGTCCCCTCAACACCAGGAAAGTAGAGAAGCCGTATGGTTTCAGCGCCATTTGCCTGAATGGGGAGCACGTTACCACCTGGCTGGGGAAATAGATCAGGAAATAGCCGTCTATTTGACTTTTGTGACGCTGTTTTTTATCGCGTATTATAGTTGCTAATCTTATAATAATATGGATTATCAAATGACTCCGCCTGGGTCGCCCGCCGGTGTGCTGAACAGCCTGCGCAAGTTGAAGCCTGAACTTCGTTCAGGACGGTGATCTGGGCATGCTCGGCTGAGGCTCAACCAGGCTTCGTCCAGACTATTTTAAGACGATTAGTAAGCCGGCCCGGTTAGCCCGCGGACTGCAATAGAGATTGCTGGAAAAGTTAATTGATACTTTTTCAATAGTCTTCAAAGGATGAATACAAAAAGTGTGGAATTTATCCGCGGGCTAACCGGGCCTCGAATATAGTCAATCAATATTTACGTCATACCATAAAATACCGTGTTAAACGGAAGACTCATGGTTGAATTGCTATTGCGGTTTCTGCCTGGCAGGTATATACGGGGTGGAACAGGCCTGGTTAATCATGTAAAATGGTTTTACCATGGCAGAAAACCTGACCCCTATCAGACAGCAATACCTCCGGATCAAACGACGGTATCCCAATGTGATCGTATTTTTCAGATTGGGAGACTTTTACGAAACATTCGACGACGATGCCAGGACAACCTCCCGGGAACTGGAGATTGTTTTAACCGCCAGGGGTATGGGAAAGGGAAACTCAATTCCCATGGCCGGCATACCCTACCATGCCGTTGACAACTACCTGGCAAGGCTTATCAACCGGGGATACAAGGTGGCCATCTGTGAGCAAATTACCAAACCCGGTGAAACACGCGGAATAGTCCAGCGCGAAGTGGTACGCCTGGTTACTCCAGGAACACTGGTTGAACCCAACCTGCTGGTCAGCAAGTCCAACAACTTCCTGGCCAGCCTGGTTATAGAAGGAGAAGATGCGGGTTTCGCCTATGCGGATATTACCACGGGAGAATTCTCCGCTACCCAGTCTCCGCTCTCCAGGGTAATAAGTGAAATCGAGAGGCTTAAACCATCGGAATTACTGGCTTCAAAAAACGCCGACATCACCCCGTTAAACCTCGCTACTCCACTAACCAGGCTTGAAGAATACGATTTTGAATTCAGCCACTGTTCAGAATTGCTCCTTGAGCATTTCAAAGTGGCCTCTCTTGATGGTTTCGGATGCGCAGGGCTTCCTCTGGCTGTCCGTGCAGCCGGCGGCATAATCGGATATATACGTGAAACCCAGAAAAACACCCTCGGCCAGTTAACGGGATTTTCCATATATTCCACATCTTCCTTCATGGCGCTGGACCTTCAGACACAGGATAATCTGGAGCTGTTTCGCAGCAGTTCACGGCGCGATTCCAGGGGAACGGACAACTCTTTGCTGTCAGTCCTGGATGTAACCCGTACGCCTATGGGCGGACGTATGCTGAAGAAATGGCTTGGGCAGCCCTTGCTGGATATCGGTGAGCTGAATAAAAGGCACGATGCTGTTGAATGGTTTTTCGGTGACGGTCTGTTGAGGGGAAATATAATCAGAGTATTGAATGATATGCCGGACATGGAAAGACTGATCAACCGTATTAAAAGCAATCTGGTTGGACCGCGTGAGCCCGTAGCACTGAAAAAAGGCCTGGAAACACTGCCGGCCATAAAAGACCTACTGGAAAAAGGCGCCCTGGACTGGCTGAAAGAGAACATCAGGCCTCAACCGGAAATTATTGAACTGATCTCGAGATCGCTGGTTGACCAGCCGCCGGCTACCCTGGACGAAGGAGGGGTAATAAGGCCCGGGTTTTCAAGCGAGCTGGACGAGATTCGCAGCTCCGCCGCCAGTTCAAAACAATACCTGGCCAGCCTGGAGAGGCAGGAAAGGGAACGTACCGGAATCAAGTCTTTGAAAGTCGGATATAACCGGGTTTTCGGGTATTACATAGAAATTTCCAACGCCAACCTGGGCCAGGTACCACCGGAATATATCCGCAAGCAGACTCTAACCAACGGGGAACGTTTCTATACGCCGGAGTTGAAAGAATATGAGACACGTATACTGCATGCCCAGGAACAAATAACCGGCATGGAGAAAGACCTTTTCTACCGGGTCTGCGGGCAGGTCGCCCAGTCTTCCGCCAATATCCTCTCTGTCTGCCGCAGCCTGGCTGAAATAGATGTCGTTTCCAGCCTGGCGGAGATAGCCGTTCGGAACAGCTATGTAAGGCCTGAACTGAATAACAGTACCTGTATTCATATCAAGGATGGCAGGCATCCGGTAGTCGAGCGTACACTGGCGGAAAACACCTTTATTGCCAATGATACCATACTCTCAAATGAAGAGCAGCAGTTAATTATCTTGACTGGACCTAATATGTCCGGAAAGTCCACCTATTTACGGCAGGTGGCCCTTATTGTCCTGATGGCCCAAACAGGCAGTTTTATCCCAGCTTCCTCGGCTACCATAGGAATAGTGGACAGGATCTTTACACGCATCGGGGCCGGTGAAGACCTGGCGGCAGGCAAATCGACCTTCATGGTGGAAATGACAGAGACGGCTAATATACTCAATAACGCCACACCCCGCTCTCTGATTATACTGGATGAAATCGGACGCGGAACCAGTACCTATGACGGTCTTTCCATTGCGCGGGCTGTAGCCGAATACATCCATAATTCACCCCGGCTGGGGGCCAAGACGCTCTTCGCTACTCATTACCATGAACTGGTCGAACTGGCCGGATTTCTGCCGAGGTCCCGGAATTACAATGTCGCTGTTTCGGAAGAGGGCAGTGAGGTCGTTTTCCTGCGTAAAATTATCCCCGGCGGGGTCGATAAAAGCTATGGGATACACGTTGCCAGGCTGGCCGGACTGCCCAGGCCTGTTATAAATAGAGCACAGGAGGTATTGACCGATCTGGAAGGAAGGCCTGCCGCCGGACCGGCGGAAAAGAAATCACCCAGAAAGCCCTCCAGGCAGGTTGAGACAGCCCAAATACCGCTATTCGGCCGTAAGTCCCCTGTACTGAGCGAGCTTGAGCAAATAGACATAAACTCATTGTCTCCACTGGAAGCCCTCAACAAGCTCTACGAGTTGCAGCAGAAGACCAAATCAGAGAGCGGGTAGTCACAACAGGTTTATGAAAACCTGGCATTACTGCAAAAAGGTCTATTGATTTGTTTTTAGTCTCCGAAGGTGTCATGCTGGATATCGATGCCGCTTACTCTCCCGTCAGGCAGCATCTCAGGGTGGGGGTGGATTTTGATATTTAACCCTTTTTGAGTTAGAATGTACCCCTGCTCAGGAAAAACAGGGCTGCTATGAGTGCCGCCAGCCAGATAGCGAAAGTGATAATAAATTTTTTATTCAGTCTTCGTTTTGTTCGCCGGATAACGGGAACGCAAGCCGGAGCGGGCTGTTGTTTCGCCTGAGGTGTCTCCTGCGACCGGTTTTCCTTTTCAATTTGCTCAAGCCGTTTCTTGATAATGCTTTCTTTAGACACTATTACCTTATCCTTTAACCGGAGATGGGTAGTTTACCTGGAAATTATACCATTTAGGGGGACCAATTGGTAATATCAGTCTCGCTTGACCTCCTGTTCTCTCTATCTGCCAACGACACATATTGACGGAGTCACAAAAATAATTTACTTGACAGCAGACGGAAGCAGGCATTATATTTTTATTATTGATTTATATTCAGTCAATAAAAAACGGAGACCAATATGCCCAGGAAAAAAGAAGTATTCCAGCAGATCCGTGATTCAAGAAGACAGAATATTCTGGATAAAGCGGCGGAAGTATTTGCCAGCAAGGGCATCGCCAATACAAAAGTCAGTGAACTGGCCCAAGCTGCCGGCGTCAGCCATGGACTGCTTTACTGGTATTTTTCCGATAAGGAAGATGTATTTATTGCACTTCTAAATCAGGCAATTGCCGGAGTAATGGATTTAGTACAAACTGCTACAACGCGTACCGGGACACCGCTGGAGAAACTCCACTGGCTTACGGAACAGGTTATTCTGGGCATGGCTGAAAAACCTGACTATTTCCAACTTTTTTCACAGGCCATGGCACTTACTGGAAGAGTGAAAGAAACTTTGTTAAAACTGGAACCGATAATACCGGTACTCCGCGAGCTAATAACAGAAGGGCAAACCTCCGGGGAAATAGTGAAACGTGATCCTGAACAACTGGTCTTCCTTTATTTAGGTTGTCTTTTCGGCCTCGCTGCCGGAAAAAGTGTTAGACTCCCCTGGATAGATGAGCATTTCCCTTCTTCAGAAGCAGTCCTACAGGTTCTAAAGTCGTAGGTAATTCAGGTAACACAGATTTTTTTCATGAAACACAAACAGTCCGTAGTCCAGAGTAAGAGAGGCGACAATGTACAACTTTTTTAAAAAAATGGGTATATTTATTGAAAACAAACGATTATTGATTATTATCGTCGGATTAATCATTATAGCCTCATCGGTTTTCGGAGCATTGCGACTAACTGCAGCCTTTGATAACAGTACCTTTGTAGATTCCAACTCTCAGGTCTATAAGGACTACACCAGGTTTACCAGGTATTTCAGTAGCGATGTGGTGGTAGTGATGGTTAGCGGAAATACTATATCCGACTTGCTTCAGCCTGAAAATTTAAGCGCTATGGAGAATATCGAAAACCGGATGAGCGATACTCCGGGAGTAATTTCAGTAATAGGCCCCACTTTTTTTATAAAGCAGGCCGTCGCTTATATAACCGGGATGGCATTACTGCCGCAGGATGAAAATATGATCCTGGGTATGATTATTGACCCTCAAACAGGTCGGGTCAGGTCTCAGTTCAGCAGCGTTTTACCCGACGACAAGCATGCACTTATTGCTATAACCCTCGAAGGAGAGTTATCCGAGGAGCAGCAAAAATTTATTGTCGATAAGACCGGCGAAATAGTGGAAAGCTCCGGTTTTGTTAAGGTTGAACCTGTTGTTACGGGCCTGCCGGTAATTATGACTGACATCCTCAGTTTGCTGACTGTCAACCTGCTTTATATGTTTATCGTCGCCATAGTCCTGATGCTGCTAATTCTGGTTCTGGTCTTCAATGTAAGAGGCTTTTTCGCCTGGCGCTGGCTGCCCCTGGGCGTCGTTCTTATCGCGATTATTTATACCTTTGGAGCCATGGGGTTACTCAGCATTCCGATTACTTTCGTCTCAATGGCTGTGTTTCCCATTGTAATCGGCCTGGGCGTGGATTATGCCATCCAGTTCCACAATCGATACGATGAGGAGAGCGCCAGAGGCGAGACCATAGCTGATGCCATCATAGATTCGGTAACACACATCGGACCATCTATCGGTATTGCCATAGTCGCCGCCTGTGCGGGATTTGCTGCCCTTTTCTTCTCGCCCGTCCCCATGATTAAAGATTTCGGTTACATGCTGATCATCGGTGTGATATCCTGCTATCTTGTTTCGATGTTTATTTTGCTGACTTTGTTATACTGGCGCGACCGCAATCACCCGATAAAAACAGATTCTGACATGAAGAACAAAAAGGCCGGGAAGGAGCAGACAGGCAGGGTAGAAAGGGTCCTCCAAAAACTTGCCCCCTGGATAATCAGGAATCCGGCTATTATTCTACCGGTTGCCCTGGTTCTTACAGCAGGAGGCCTGGTGGCTGATTCCCATATCAATACAGTTACCGAATGGTCTGAGTATCTATCATCGGATTTAACAATGATACAAAATTACCGCACTCTGGAGACTGTTACTTCAGGCAGTTCATCCGTAAACCTTCTTGTCGAGGCACAGGATGTTACAGAAAAGGCCGCGATGAACTGGATACTGCAGCTTGAGCAAAAGCTTTTGTCCGAGCAGTCTGAAAGGGTTGGCGGTATTACCAGCATAGTTGATATGATATTGCAGGTTTCCGGAGGTCAGATACCGCAGGATTCCAGCCAGGCCGGAAAAATATTGAAAAATATTCCTGCGCCTATAAAGAAAAACTTGATCAGCGATGATTGTACGGCGGCTAATATAATTCTTAGTCCAGCAGAAGCGGGGATAGGCAGTATAAAGGACCTTCAAAATATTCTGCCCGGCTATATTTCCGATCCGCCTGCGGGCGTTAATGTCACCATAACCGGAAGCGCACCATTGCAGGTGGCCTTATTCGACGCCTTAAGCGGTAACAGGGAAAAGATGACTGCGATCGGTATCTGTTTTGTTTTTCTGGTACTCCTGCTTCTCTTCAGGTTCAATATAATCAAGGCCTTACTGGCTATCCTGCCCATAGGACTTATCATCGGCTGGTCTAGCGGTTTTATGTATCTCACCGGCATTGAATACACTCCGGTGACTGCTACTCTGGGAACATTGATCATGGGCATTGGAGTGGAATTTACCATCCTGCTGATGATGCGCTATTACGAAGAGCGGAACAAAGGAAATAGTCCGGTAGCAGCCATGACCACTGCCATAACCAAGATCGGCCGGGCCATTATCGCTTCGGGACTGACCGTGATTGGTGGATTTGCTGCTCTGCTAATTGCAAAAGATTTTATTATCCTGCGTGATTTTGGTATTGTTACCGTCGTCGATGTATTCTTTGCCCTGGTCAGTACCCTCTTTGTTTTACCATCGCTTATCGTCTGGATAGATACATGGAGGGATAGACGTATATCCAGGCGGACTTCCCGTACTGTGGGGTAATGTATCTGTAAGTAACGGCCACTGTTTTAAGCTGAAGGGCCATAATAAAACGGGCCAATAACTTTGATGGCCGTACTCTGCAATGTAAAATATACGGGCGATATATACCGCGGTACACTTTTGTCGTATTTAGTTGGCGGTTATGGTTTTGGTTTTCCCTGAAAAATTATGGCGATCTTTGCCGCTGGGCATACTTCTCTTTAAACCAGGGGATAATACCTTTACCGAAGAAGCGGAAAATAATGATGATAACGAACCCGTATATAAGCATATCGATGCCGGCGAACCTGCCTCCCAGTTTAGCGCCCAGAATCCAGGAAATGGGTATCATTATCATCGGGCCGAGTACCGGCCCCCAGATTGTCCCGGTCCCTCCGATCAGTACCAGCATGGCTAGACTTACTACTGTAATGGGGCCGATGGTATGCATCGGATCGATATAGTTGGCATACTGGGTCCAGAAGGACCCGCCCAGGGATGTTAATACTGCACTGATAACAAGAATACTCATGCGGGTGCGGAATATATTAACGCCGGAAGCCGCTGCGGCCCGGGAGTTTTCGGCGCTGGCCCGGAGATACAGTCCCAGTCTGGAACGGAAAATCGTGTTGCATATAATTAAAACGCCGGCAACCATTATCAGAATAATATAATAATAGGGTTTGTCTCCGACCCACTGGAAATTCCAGGGATTGTCTTCGATGAAACTGTTGGACAGGCCGCCGCTGGCTCCCAGGAACGGGGTTGCGCTGACAACGAAAGTGCCCATAAAGGAAAAAGCCAGAGTAATGGCGGCGAATGCCAGCAAAGTAAGCTTTTCACGTAAGATCAGCCGCCCGGCGGCAATAGCCAGTATAGCCGCTGTAAAAGCCCCGGCCAGCATCCCCAGCCAGGGGCTTACGCCCAGGTGCAGCCACAGCAGGGTGGTAGTGTAGGCTCCGGCCCCCACGAACAGCCCGTGCATCAGGCTGAACAGACCGCCTGAAAGCACCAGATGCCAGGCTGAAGCCAGATAGACCATCCAGAAAACATATATGAGCATCTGCAGCCAGTATCGGTCGATCCAGACAGGCGCGATAACAAAAAAGAGCAGAGCTGCTGTTATTATCAGGTATAAATAACTTTTTTTCATTTTGTTGAGAACAGTCCGTTTGGTTTAAAAAGTAAAATCAGGACGAAAACGGCATAGGGTATGGTTGGAGCCAGGGCCGGTCCCAGGAAATAGTTGCTGTACGATTCCAGCAGGCCCAGGATAATAGCCGCCACCAGGGATCCCACAAAGCTTCCCATGCCTCCCATTGCCAGAATAATAAAGGCAAAAAGCGTATAGCTCAAACCCATAAAGGCGTTTATCGACCATATCGGCATCAGCAGAGAACCGGCCAGGGCCAGAAGGACGAAGGCCATGGCGAATACCAGCATCTGTATTCTTTTTACATTTATTCCCTGTAGACTGGCCTGAGCGGAGTTCTCGGCGATAGCTCGCACCGCGCGGCCGAAATCGGTACCGGATAACAGCCGGTGGAAACCCAGTGATACCACTATTGAGACCAGCAATGCCACCAGATAGGTTACCGGCAGTCTCAGTGAGCCAAGCGACAGCTTATACCCCTGAAATTGAGATACTGTCGAAATGTTATCGGCCCCGAAAAAAAGCGAGAGCAGGCTTTCCAGGGCATAGGCCATTCCCAGAAAGGCTACAAATGGGGTAAGTCCGCCCGATTTATCCATAATCGGTTTGAAAAGAAAATGGAATATAAGAAGGCCCAGGATAAACATGGCGGGAGCGGTGATAATAATAGCAACATAGGGGTCCAGTCTTAAACTCAGGTAAATGCTGTAGCAGCCGAACATGCTGATAATCAAGAAATCGCCGTGTACCACGTTAATTTGCTTGGTGACCGACCAGACCAGGGTCATCCCTGAAGCAATAAGGGCATAGGCGCCGCCTGAAGCCAGCCCCAGCAGCAGTATTTGCACTAAACTGGCCGGATCAAATAAAAGACTCATTTAACCTTCCGGGCTTCTACCAGACCCATGCAGGCTTTGCATACAGCCTCGTTTTTAAGAAGGTCCGTACCGTTACCGGAAGCAAAGATAGTACCGTTGGCCAGTACATGCACACAGGAACTTACGGTAGTTAATGTCATAAAATTTTGATCGGCAACCAGCAGTCCTACTCCCTGTGAGTTCAAATCCCGTAACACCCGGTAAATGCGCTCAGTCATAAGAGGAGACAAACCCAGTGAGGGCTCATCAACCAGCAGGAACCTGGGATTGGACATTAAAGCCCTGCCCAGTACAAGCATTTGCTGCTCGCCTCCGGATAGACTGCCGGAAACCTGTTTCTGCCTTTCTTTGAGTATAGGGAAAATCTGGAATACCCTCTCCAGCGAGTCCTGTCTTGCCTTGCGTGTGCGGGGCAGATAGCTGCCGATCAGCAGATTGTCCATCACGCTCATTTCATGGAAGATAGGCCGTCCTTCGGATATGAATGAAATGCCGATGTTAACGATTTCATGGGTTTCTTTTGTATGGATATTGCGGCCTTCATATTGAATTTCACCCGATGAAGGTTTCAGCACGCCGGCAATAGTCTTCAAAAGAGTGCTTTTTCCGGCATTATTGGCTCCGGCTAAAGCGATAAATTCTCCGTTTTGTATTTTCAGGGTAATATCCCGGACAACGGGGATCTTACCATACCCGCTTACTATATTATTCAGAAACAGCATTACCGGACCCGGCCCCCAGATATGAATTTACTACATCATCTTTTTCAAGCGCTCTTGCCGGAGTATCTTCAATAATCTTGCGACCCTGGTCAAGAACTATCAGGCGGTCGCATAAGCTCATAAGTGTATCAATATAGTGCTCGATTATCAGGAAGGATACCCCTCTTTCACGCTCTTGTTTAATTCTGCCGGTAAAAATACCGATTTGTTCCGGATTCAGGCCGCTCATAACTTCATCAAGCAGTACTATATCCGGACCAGTAATCAGTACACGCGCCAGTTCGACGGTATGGCGGTCGGGAAGGGAAAGATGGGAAAGGGGACTGTTTAACCCGGCCTCGAAACCCAGGCTGCTCAGTAACTGCCCGGGACTGATTGAGTCTCTTTTCCGGGCATCCATGGATAAAAGCGGCAATAATACGGTCTCATAGGCAGTCAGAGAATGGTAATTTTCCATCAGTTGAAATGATCTGGCCAGCCCCCTTGAAAAAATCTGGTGAGGTTTCAAACCATCGATCTTTTCTCCTTTTAAAAATACATGCCCGGAGTTCGGAGAAGAAAATCCTGAAATTATTTCGAACAACGTGGTTTTCCCTGACCCGTTGGGGCCGATGATGCCGACAATGTCTCCCTTTCCTATTTCAAAAGAAATATCGTTAAGGGCAGTCAGACCGCCGAATATTTTCACCATGTTCGCAACTTTCAGCATTCCTGCTCCGAAAACCGGACAACGGAAATCCGTACTATATAGTGTAGTGTCTCGTAAATAGCTTAATAGTAGCTTGAAGCTAAAAACGCGCTGAATACTGTAAACTTAATTGGATGGCACTACACCGGGAAGAATCGGTTCCTTGCCATAATTAAAGGGACGAACGATAGCGGTCTTTCCGTCCTGCCACTGGGCACCGGAAAGGTTGGCGTTTACCGGGGTGCCATCCGCATTAAACTTGAACTCCGGCAGATAAGTATAGGTAATAAGTGACGGCCCTTCTGGTATATGAACGTTCTTCAAGGCCTGGTTTACCGCCAGAGGGTCTATAGAGGCTGCATCTTCAAGCGCCTCATAGAGAACGTACATCGCCTGGGCGCCGCTGATAAAGCCCGGGGTAGTATTTAAGCCTTTGGCCTGGGCCCTGGCGGCAAAATCGGCAATAGGTTGATATTCCGGGATAACCCAGTTCGTTCCCAGGCTGAAAACGCCGGGTCTGTCCATGCTTTTAACCGCAAGATCTTCACCCAGTGCGGCTCTAACGGTTTCTTCGTTTGCTCCAACCGATATCATTATGGACGGCCAGTACTCCAGGGAATCGAAGGCCTTGTAGAGCATATTTACCTGGTATCCGCTGTTGGCGATAAACAGAATATCCGGATCAGCCGATTTAATCTTGACGGCATAAGAATCGAGTGAACTGGCCCTCATGGGATGGACTTCGTCCAGCACCAGTCTAGAGGTAACACCACGCTCATCCAGTCCTTCTTTCAGTCCTTCCCTGACATTCTGTGTAGCAGGATCATCATAGCTGATAATGGCTATCTTATCTGCTTTGACTTCGTAGTCATTCACCAGGCTGTCGAATAGCTTGAGATAGGCCACGGTATTGGCGGGATGTATGCTCTGTGCCGCCGCATACCAGAAATTGTATCCTTTGGGAGGAATGGAAGAATCATAGGCTCCCACACAAATTTGAGCTACCTGATTTTTATCCCCGATAGGGGCCAGGGCCTGCTGTAGAAAACCGGCCGGACCTTCAAAATTGGCTACTACTTTCTCCTGTGTGATCAATCTTTCCATTTCGGCGGGAGCTACCGAGGGGTCACCTTTATCGTCCGCCTTGATAAGTTCAATTTCTGCCCCGCCCAGGCTTTTGACACCGCCGTTATGGTTGATTTCATCGATAACAAACTGGATGCCTTCAGCCGCGGGCAGGCAGTAGACTGACAACTGTCCGCTCAGTCCCGTTACAATGCCCACTTTTACCTTTTCAACCTTCTCAGGTTGAGCGGAAGGACTGGGTTGTACATGAACAGGGGAAGCTGAAGGAATAACCGGTGTCGAAGGTGATGACTCTGGCGCCGGAGTGCTTTGACTGGAGCATCCGGCTGCCAGAATTGCCAATAAAGCAAGGATAACTACCATGGCGGGAAATAAATTGTGTTTGTAAGTTCGCATTAATAATCCTCCAGGTGATTCAACTTATCAGTAGAAATATTTGGTCCTATCGAATACAATCCAGCAGGTGGGAAATGTCTTTGATTTCATCCATATTCCTGACATCGCCGGTCAACTGCTTTATCTGGTCCTCCGTTAGCATGTCTCCACAGAAATTATGGAATTTCTCGTCCAGTGATTCCCATGTTATATGTGTTTCCGGTGTCCAGGGATCGCCGCGGCTGTAATCCGTTTTCATTACATACTCTTTTCCACGGGCCTTAACAATGATCGATCCGCCGCTTTTACGAAATCTGCCAATCCTTTCCTCTCGCAGTGCTCTGGTGGTCTCTTCAACCGCCGCAGGATCGGGTGTAGTGATAACCCTCTGCATAAAATTGATTACATCGGGATTGCCGTACATTTCCGGCTGATGCCAGCGCGGTCCGGGCTGGATACCGAGAGCGGTCAAAGCCATCACATAGGGGATGTTGAACTCGGCATTCAGAGGAGAGCGATGATCACTGGCATCAATCCGGCGGGCCGGGTTTTTAAACATCGGCAAAGCCAGTGCCATCGGATTCAGGCGGACCTCGATATGCTCAATGTCGTCGGCGGTGAGTTTTTCCTGCGCTATCAGTTTTTGCATCATGTCAATGGGGGCAGCCGTATATCGGCAGGATGGATAAAACTTGATAGCCGTTTCTTCTATCCACCATTTCTTACCCAGGTCTTCTGTAAGCAAAGTCTGGTCGGTACTCACCGAGCCCTGCATCTTCCAGAATCCGTCTTCTCCGTCAAGTATGCTCTGGTCGCAGAGATACCCGTTTTTGGCGAAAACGGCTGCCAGTACTCCCGCCATGGCGATTTGAGAATAAGGAGAATACTTCATGGTAAACCACTGGGTCTGCCTGGCGCTGCGGGCTGTAGCAGGCCCAGGTGCAAACCATCCCGCCAGTCCGAAGTTGTTTAACATCTGTTCAGGATTAAGACCGTAGACACTGCCGGCAGATACCGCTGTTCCCAGCGAGGCAAATCCCATACCGTTGATGGTAGCCCACTTGAACTGTCCGTCCGCAAAATCAATTATTTTCAGCGACAAATTAATACGCGCATTGACATCAAATCCCAACACCGTGGCCAGGATGGCGCTTTTTCCCGAGGCATGTTCACTTTCACCCACAGCCAGTGCAGCCGCTACGTTGAAGACGGCAAAATGACTGGAACTGAAAAAAGTATCGTCAGCATCCAGCAGGTTCATTATTTCGGTATTGGCCATTACCGCATTGGGCGCAGCAACACGTTTGGGCAATCCTAACACCGTCGATTGTTCCGGACCGCCCAGGTGGTTTACGATCGTATGCATCATTTTAGAACGTTCGAAGTTTTTAGCTGCTATTCCGCAAATAAGACTATCCAGAAATACTATTTTGGCAATCTCTATTACCGGTGCAGGGAGATCCTGATAAGTGGTCTGTGCTGTGAATTCCGCCAGGTCTTTGGTATAGCTCATGTCTACCTCCTTTCCTTTTCACATAATTTACCTAATTAATATTTGAAACTGGGTGTCTTCCAGAATCGGTCCTGTGGTATGAAAGAAACGGTATTGCAGCTCCAGGATACCTAGATACTCGTAATACATAGACTCTCATAATACATAGAAGTTCTAGGTATTATGAAGGTAAATATAGCATCTGATCATGGAGTTTGTCAATCACACATATGGCTTTTATCCAGATGTGGGGAAGATAAAAAATAGCAGATGAAAAAGAAAATTTTTATTTGTATTGTTCATACTGCTGCCGGAATTTACTGTTATTCTTTTAATTGCCGGAGAGCGTCTCATACATATGATAGTAAGTCCCTTTTCTGGCAATAAGCTCGCTGTGGCTGCCACTCTCAACAATACGGCCGTGTTCAAGGAAAATAATGTTGTCGGCCTCGGTTATCGTTGAAAGCCGGTGAGCGATGATTACACATGTTCTTGTCCCGGACATACTGTGCAGAGATGCCTGCATAATACGTTCCGTATCGGTATCTACGCTGGATGTGGCCTCGTCAAGAATAATAATTGGCGGCTTCAGCAGAATAGCCCTGGCCAGGCATATGAGCTGGCGTTGACCGGCGCTAAGGCTTCCGCCTCTCTCTCCCACCATGGTATCGTAGCCGTGCTCCAGTCGTTTGATAAACTCATGTGCTCCGGCGGCTTTTGCGGCTTCAATTACCTCTTCATGAGTAGCTTCCGTCCGCCCGTATTTGATATTGCTTTCGATACTGCCGGAAAAAAGGAATGGGTCCTGAGGGACAACGCTGATCTGTCTTCGCAGTGATTCCTGTGTAACGGACCTTACGTCATAGCTGTCGATAAGTACTGATCCTTCGCTCACATCGTAAAAACGCGTGATAAGGTTTGTCAGGCTGCTCTTCCCTGCGCCCGTTCTTCCGGCAATGGCTACGGTCCGGCCCGGTTCGATGGTGAAATCCAGGTCGTGTAAAACCTCCGTACCGGGTATATAGGAGAAGCTGACATGATCGAACCTGATTTCTCCTTTTACTGCCGGTATATTCTCCGCATGAGGTCTGTCTTGGATAAGAGGATTGACATCCAGCAGTTCAAAAATGCGTGAAGCGGAGGCCATGGCCCTCTGTATTTGAGTATACAGCATGATAAGCTCCATTACTGGCATAAAAAAGCGCTGGACGTAAAGAAGAAATGCCACTATGGTACCGACATCCGTTTTCCCTTCCAGTACCTGGAAACCTCCGAAGACCAGCACCAGGGAATAGGCTGTATTGGTCAGGATGTTGTTAACCGGCATCATAAAGGCCTGGAGCCTGGCTGCCTCTACGTTGGCATCCAGATGTTCTTTGTTGGCTGTATCGAATTGTCTGAGGTTTTCCCTTTCCCTGGAAAGGCTCTGTGTTACTCTGACCCCTGAAATACCTTCCTGAAGCTGATCATTGACTATAGCGATCTTTTGCCGGACTTTAAGAAAAGCCCGGCGGGCCCTTCTTTGCCAAATGATGATAATCAATATCAAAACCGGTACAACAGCCAGGGCGATGAGGGCCAGATGGAGGTTCATTAACATCATCACTACAGCTATAGCGATCAGGGTCAGTCCGTTGGCAAGAATATTTATGATATCCTGGGTAACCAGCGTTTGCAACTGGTCTACGTCGTTTTGAACGCGAGACATCAGTTTGCCGACTTTGTTGGCATCGTAAAATCCCAGGGACAGGGATTGAAGATGGCTGAAAAGCTGTTTGCGCATTCTAAAAAGAATGCCCTGACTGGCATATGATAGATTCAGTGTTTCCAGGAACTGACCGCCCCACTGTATCAATGCCACTGCCAGGTATACCAGCGCGATGATGCCCAGGATGCTGGTCCTTCCGGCTATGATTTCATTAGTGGCATCCCTTACCAGAATGGGCATAACAAGGGCCGTCAGGGTCCTCAGGATAGTCCCCGTAATGCCAAGTCCGAGCGCTTTCTTGACCCATGACATATAGCCGGGTAATTTCTTTAAAACACCGGCATCATAAATCTTACCCAGTTCATTCTCTTCTCCTGCATCCAGGGCACTGCTGAGACGGCTTCCTGATGGCCCCCCCGGACCTCTTCCAGGCGGACCGCCGCCCCATGGGCCTCCTCCGTGAAACATCTATTCTCCTTTTCGGTGTTGCTGCTACTTAGCTGCGCTTACAAATATATTCAATCGATCTAATGTATTTATTAAAAATGTTGGCTGGCGACATCCGGGCTGAGCCAATCCATTTATAATGCAATAGTTTGTATCGACATATATGATATTTTTAAGGTTTACTCCGTTTTACCATCCGGGGCGGAAAGCTGTGACAGATAGGTCTGTTTGTACAGACCGTTCAGTTCCATCAAATCCCGGTGTTGACCCCGTTCCACTATCCTTCCGTCTTTCAATACCAGAATAAGATCGGCATTCCTGATAATCGGCAGCCGGTGCGTAATAATGAAGGTAGTCCGCCCTTTTATCAGGACCTCCAGCGCCCGGCGAATCAGGTGCTCTGTTTCGGCGTCCACGCTTGAGGTGGAATCGTCCAGGATAAGTATGCCGGGGTCCAGTAAAAGAGTCCGGGCAATGACAATGCGCTGTTTTTCTCCGCCGGAAAAGGTAACGCCCCTCTCCCCCACCCAGGTATCGTATTTGTCCGGTAATCCCATTATGAAATCGTCAATTTGCGCTGCCCTGGTGGCCATTGTGATCTGTTCCATGTTTGCATCAGGGATTCCAAAGGCGATATTTTCTTTTACCGTGGCTGAGAAAAGGAACACATCCTGCTGTGCTATACCCACGTTTTTACGCAGAGAGTCCAGGCTGATATCCCGAATGTCTATTCCGTCTACGCTTATCCTTCCGGATGTAACGTCATAAAAACGGGGAATCAGGTGAATAATGGTGCTCTTGCCGCTGCCGGAACCACCTACCAGGGCAACAAGCTGGCCCGGTTCAACATTGAAGTTGATGTCTTCCAGTGTTGCTGAAGAACTATCATAGGCGAAACCGACATATTCGAATCTTACCGCTCCCCTTGTTCTCCTCAGCGTGATTGCACCGGGTTTATCCTTTACCAGGGACTGTGTATCGAATACCTCTATTACTCTTTTACCGGCGGATAAAAAGCGGGAGAGCATGGCGGTAATCATACCCAGCCGCCTTACCGGCATGGAAAGCAGCCCGAGATAAACGATGAACTGTACAATCCCGCCGACCGTCATGTTGCCCGCTATCACCTGCTGTCCGCCGTACCAGATCACAAGGGCAATGGGTATACTCATGATGAAGCCCATCATGGGCATATTTATCGCCATTATCCTGGCCGTTCCTATCTGCGCATGGTAAAGTTTTTCCGCATCTTTGGTGAACTTTTCCTGCTCATTCCCTTGCTGGGAGAAGGCCTTTACCACCCTTATTCCCGCCAGGTTTTCCTGGAGTGTAACTCCCAGTGCGGCTATAAGCTGCTGTACCGTCATCCAGATCGGCTGCATTTTGCGGGCAAGCAGAAAGGTAATCCACACGATAAAAGGCATGAATGCCAGGGTCATAAACGCCAGAGACCAGCTTGTAATAAACAGCAAAACGGTAATCCCCGCCAGTAACAGAATGGTTGAAAATACATTCAGCAGCCCTTCACTCAGAAATAACCGTACTGCTTCGATATCCACTGTAGCCCTGGACATCAGTTGCCCAGTCTGCTGCTTGTCGTGGTAGGCGAAGCTCAGCCTCTGGAGATGGTCGTAGATCGCGTTTCGTATATCATATGAAACCTTTTGAGATACTACCTGGGTAAGATAGCGGTTGAAATATCCCACAATACCGTTGAGAACACTGGCGGAGACAATTATCACCGCTGCTATAATAATCACATTACGTGATTCCGCTTTTAAGGCGGAATCGATCCCGGCAGCAAGCTGCATGGGTATTATCAGGCTGAAACCTGTGCTTAATAACAGACATATGAAAGCCAGCAGCCATATTGCCCAGTATTTTTTTCCGAAAGTCAACAAACGTAATATTGTCGTCATATTGTTTGAATAAATTCCTATGCTGGTAAAAGAAGTGCGTTAATCCTTCCGCCGGAACACATACGAAACTCCCAAAAGCAATATATCATTGTTATTCGGATTAAACAAATGTAACGGTGGGTTTTCATATCAGCGTAGATACAGTGTTCCGGGCTGTTCACGCTATCTTTCGATATAGTCAAAAAGCGTGAAGAGGCTGAAAGAGGCATAAAACGTATTATCCTCTGGGGGACGATACGTCTTATATTGGCGGGTCTCCTGGGATTGGCCTGGATAGGCCTTTTGATCTATACCGTTGTGCGTTTATTCGCGGGCTGATATCCCCTTACCACTCCACAATTGGAAGCTGTTTGGACAGTCCCGTATCCTTGAATTTTTGCTTCCAGTTGCCGGACGGGCAGTAGGCCAGACATTTGCCGCACTTCCAGGTTGGCGAATCCTGTAAAGTCCCTTCGGAGCCTGTCTTCTTAACGGCTGCGCTGACCTCCTCAGCCGTTGCGTCCAGTGAGGTTAGCAGGTCTTCTCTTCCTCCCGTCTTCTTCATCAGGGCATGGGCTGCGATCCGGCACCTGTTCATATTTACATGACAATAGTCATAGACCTTTTCACCGTCTTTATCTTTATAAACAACCCTCCGTGCTTCTCTCTCTCCATATTTGCTTAAGGCGCCGGTGGGACAGACTGTCGTGCAGATATTGCACTTAGAGGGATCGCAGAGACGCGGCCCGCTGTACATCGGGTCCGGTTCAAGTTCAGCCGTAGTCAGGATTGCGCCGAACCTGTTCCTGGGACCGAACTGAGGTGTGAGTACAATACTCAGCCAGCCGAATTCACCCAGTCCGGCAGCCACTGCTGCATGTCGCTGACTGAGCGTTATTCCGGTTTGCAGTGGTCCTACCTGTGTAGGCATAGCGATCGCGCCGGTATTACGTTCAATATACTGTGTGAGATCATATACCGAGTACAGAAGATGAAAATTAGGAGCTATTGTGTAGCCGTATGTACCATAAACTCCCTGTGCCGGGCGGTTGCCGTCCTCAAAACGCCTGAATATGGTCTGGATAACGCCGTCTGCCAGGCGCACAGCTATGCTGATGACCGATTTACAGCCCGGAAGAAAGTCGCAGGGATGTGTTCCCTGAGGAGCACCGTCAAACCTGGAGACGGGTGCTATTCCGCACAGGTCCATTCCTATTCTGCGGGCATGTTCTTTAATCGATTGTTCAATCTTCACCATTTCCCCCTGTTTAAAAAATATCGTTATTTCGTTACCGCTTGACATAATCCTGTATTGACAGCGGACGTTCGACAAAGAACGAACGTATTCTTCAGGCCGGTAATACAGCTTAAACATGCACTATCTTTCCCGGTGCCTCAATTATACATACTTAATCGAGTATTATTCAACACGCATATTCCAACTTTTATTCTGTCTTCAACAATTTGAAGATACCCCTTTCTCTCCTATCTCTTCTCTCATACCTTAATAAATGATATTTAGGATAGCGGTCTTCTCCGGAAGAGAAGCACCCTTTGGGTGCTGGAGAAGGTCAGGGTGACGGTGCAAGAATCAACATATATGATGCAATACGGATTAATTACAAGATAAAGTCTGAACCTGGCATTCTTCTCCCTTAAGGGGAGAAGTCAGATGAGGGTGCCTAAAATCTCAATAATGAAGGGGGAATCCTTTTAAAAATGATATGTGTAACCTGCCTACAGGTTGGAAATAAAAAAGGTATTAAGAAAAGCTTCTGTCTACGGCTGCCGTAATTAGCTATTTCACTGTAACGGATTTCGCCAGGTTGCGGGGTCTGTCCGGATCGTATCCCCGGTATATAGCCGAGTAATAGGCCAGTTGCTGCAAGGGAATTACACTTATCAACGGATAAAATATCTCTTCTATCTTCGGTATCTGTATCCATTTGTCGTAAGCTGCTTCATTTACATCCGAAACACCGACCACATAAGCTCCCCTGGCCTTTGTTTCCAGAACATTGGAAAGTGTATCCTCGAAGGTGTAGTCACCCGGACAAATAGCCAGTACAGGCGTACCGGACTCGATCAATGCCAGAGTCCCATGCTTCAACTCACCTGCCGGCATTCCTTCTGCGTGCACGTAGGCAATTTCCTTGAGTTTAAGTGCGCCTTCCCCGGCTATGGCGAAATTTATTCCTCTGCCAAGGTAGTAAAAGTCTCTTTTATCCCTTAATTCCCTGGCCAGGCCGGCTATTTCAGGTTCTCCCTGCTTCAAATTGGCCTCGATCAGGTAAGAAATACCTTTTAGTTTCTCAATCCCCTCGTCAATCCTGTTTTCCATGGCAAAAGCCAGCAGATATAAAATAGCCAGTTGGTTAAGGAACGATTTGGTCGCCGCCACACACAGCTCGGGACCGCAGTTAAGGTAAAGCGATTGATCGCTCATACGCGCCAGTGTTGATCCCTGCATGTTTACCAGTGAAAATATCCTGGCACCGTTCTCCCTGGCTTTTTTGATGCCCTGTAAAACATCCGCCGTCTCACCACTCTGGGATATGGCGATCACCAGGGTGTTTTTGTCTATAGAATCAGAAAAATACTGGAACTCCGAGGCCATCACCACCTCGCTGAATTTGCCTGCCAGCTTGGAGAAAACGTAACGACCCACTAGCGCCGCGTGTCTTGATGTCCCGCAGGCGGTCAGCACTACCTGCCTGGCCCTCAGGATGTCCATGGCCATGTCCATTATCTGCTGCTTGTCCTGCGATAACGCCCTCCGTATGGACTGTGGCTGTTCCAGGATTTCCTTGCACATGAAAAAGTCATGACCCTGCTTCGTTGCATCCTCCGAACGATAGTTGAAATGAACAGGCTCCCTTTGTACCTCCCGGCCCTCGCTATCCATTATGCGGATGCTTTCCCCGGTCAAAGTCACGACCTCACCGTCTTCGACATAAATAGCCTGGTCCGTCTCATCCAGCAGGCAAAGTATGTCGCTCGCCAGATAGTTGCCCTTCTTCCCTTTCCCGATTACAAGGGGGCTGTCCCTTCTCGCGCCTGCTATCTTTTGCGGTTCCAGGCTGCTTATCGCCAGTATAGCATAGGAGCCTTTCAGCTTCCCGGTGACATCAAGCAGCGCCTGGTCGAGGGTAACTCCATTTTGCATCGACTCTTCGATAAGATGGGCAATCACCTCAGTATCGGTCTCCGATCTAAATGTATGCCTTCCCGCCAGTTGCTCTTTCAGTTCCCGGTAGTTTTCAATAATCCCGTTGTGAACAACTGCGATCTGCCGCTTGCAGTCCGCGTGGGGATGAGCATTCTCCGTATTCACACCGCCGTGGGTAGCCCATCTGACATGCCCTATTCCGGCTTTTCCTTCCATGGCGCTAAGCCGGCAGGACTTCTCCACTTCTTCCAGCTTGCCTGTACCCTTGCGTATCTCAAGGTGGCTGTTCACACCGGTTGCTATTCCCGCTGAATCGTATCCTCTGTATTCCAGCTTACGCAGGGCGCTTAAAAGTACAGGCGCAGCATCTCTTTCGCTAACGGTTCCTACTATTCCGCACATATAAATCTCCCTTAGATACTGACTAATTACTATAATTTATATGCCGTTTGGATACAAAATTGACAGTAATCAATTTACGCGTGAAACAATCGTTTCTCATGATAGATCAGCGATTGCGTTTTGTCAATAGTCTCTTAATACTAATACAAAACGATTTTGATGGATAATGTGTTTGCATAAGAATCATGTTGATAACCGATGTTCCATACAAATATGATGAATAATACTTACTCTGTAAAGCTAAAGTACTAGTTTTCTTTTTTTAGCCAAAAGTCACCGATCCATAATATTGCCATAAGTGCGAACATAAGAGCTATTAAAAGACCGGTTACCAGCATGCTGTCACGTGTATCATATATATCCATCAACCGATGAAAAAAGAAGAAATTGGCCCATATACTATCGTGGAAGTCACGCAGACGCGCGGTAAATTTGGAAACATCGGGAATCATGGCCCATAGGCCTGCAAAAATACCCACAAATCCTGCGTCCGGGAGCTTGCGGCGTATCCTGGGCGGAATAATGTTGAGCACCAAAAAGGCAGTGCTGGCGCCGGCAGCGAAATGCCCGATAGCTAAAGACATCCAGCCCGCCCCCCTCTGCCGTATCGAAGGAACACGCCCGCTTTCATTCCCTGCGGGAACACCGGTGTTTGTTTCACTTTATTGTGAATGCTCCCTTATCCACCCTGTTTCGCAGTCTCTTAACTTCACTACATTTTACTGTTTTTGAAGCTGTTTGGCTAATTTGCGCCTGTGACTGTTTAAGCTTCAAAGATCCCTGTTTTAAACCATATTCAAAAATTTTTACCAAGGCTGTTAACTAGGTTCAGGTGCGATTCCCGGGCTCCGGCGCTGGTTGCTGCTGAATACAGGAAGACGTGTTCTACATTTTGAATGCCGCAAACACCGCTGAAAGCGGCCCTGTCCACAGCTTTAATGGCGTCCTCGGCGCCCAGAGCTTTATATGAGCCTTCATCTCCCATGGTTGTAGTGATATGTAGGACCTTCTTATGCTTGAGAAGTCCCATCAGTTGTCCCTGCTCATTCATACCATAGGCGAATCCCATCGATAAAACGCGATCATACCAGCCTTTGAGAATAGCCGGAGGAGCCCACCACCAGATCGGGTAAATAAAAGCCATGGCGTCTGCCTGGGATACTCGCTGCTGTTCTTTAATAACGTCATCCGGCATCCGCCCTCCGGTAAACTGGGCAAAATCCGGACCCTTGAAGCAGGGATCGAAGCCACCAGCATAAAGGTCCAAAACCTCATAAGTATGGCCTGCTTCTTTCAGACCATTAGTGAAGGATTCCATGACGGCATGGTTAAACGATTGTGGATTAGGGTGCGCGTAAACTACCAGTACTTTCATTTTTCCCTCCCGTACATAAATACTGCCTTCAGGTCATATTGAGTAATCCAAAATAATAAAAGCATCAGTCATCTTCCTTTATGAAACGAAAACTGGTGCTTTGAACTATCACAAACCAAATTCCTCATAATAAGTTATCAGGAATATTCACTTGTTAACCAGGGTGCGTTCATTATAGCATATACGATTTCATTGTCAACCAGTAACTACCAAATGATTACTCGTGCTTTTTCAATGCTATGTCTACACCGGTCTGAGAGAGCCGCAGTTCCGGTTAGTATAGAGCCAATGTTCCGGAACTGCGGGAACCATCCTTCCGGAGGTGA
>JAFGOB010000018.1 GCA_016926695.1 Dehalococcoidales bacterium
CGCCGAAATGATGCTGGGACTCGAACCTGCCGATCTCTCCAGTGAGACTTTTTATGATTATGAACACAAGTTCAGGGGCCCTTTCTAGCATGGTCCCGGTGGGTAGAAAATATTCATTGGGATCTGGTAAGTAATATGCTGGATGTTCAAACAAGAAAAGATATTTTGTCAAGGGGTAAGCCTGGTCCGCAGCAAGGCTGGTGGGGAGAGCCGAACCTTGGCGGGTGGTATACCGATGCTGAAATAAACGCAGTCGTAAATACCATCCGTGAATCAAATAACTGGTGGACCGGTTTTGGCCCTAGGCCCAGGGAGATAGAAGTCTTCGAACAAGCTTTTGCCCGGTATTGCGGTACCAGGTATGCCGTCGCTGTCAATGGCGGTGGAACCGGTATTGATATGGCGATACGTTGCCTTGACCTGCAGATAGGTGACGAAGTGATATGCCCGGCGATTAACTATAAATCGGCGCATATGGCGATTCTTGATCAAGGCGGCAGGGTGGTATTTTGCGACGTATGTCCGGACACGCTGAATGTAGACCTCGCAGACGTAGAGAAACGAATAACACAGCGTACTCGTGCTATCTTCCCGGTCCATATGAACGGCCTGTCCGCTCCAATGGATGAATTGCTTGAATTAGCTGAAAAGTACAGCCTTCCGGGAAAACCTCCCATCAGAGTTTTCGGCGATGCTGCCCGGGCGTGCGGTGCTGGCTATAAGAGGTCTAAAGTCGGAGCTAAAGGATGGATGAATATTTTCAGTTTCCAGACTCAAAAGCATATGACTACCTTGGGAGAAGGTGGCATGGTTGTCACCGATGACCCTGTCCTCAATCACCGGTTGCGAAATATCCGTCAGTTCGGTGGAGAAGAAGAATGGGGCAGTAATTATAAAATGACCAAGGTACAGGCTGCCGTTGGGTTGGTGCAGCTTGCCCGTCTCGATGAGATGAATGAGCGCCGGCGCACGGCTGCCCAAAGACGCACTGACTACCTCGGCATTGTTCCGGAATTGACTTTGCCAAAGGAACCGGCAGGTTATTATCATGTGTATTACGTGTATGCGATTTTGGTGAACCAGGATTGGTCTGGAGAAAAACGAGACTTACTTATAGAGGTGATGAAAAACCAGTTCGGAATTTCCTGCAGTATAACTAATCCGCCCACGTACCGCAGATGGCCGTATATCGCGGAAAAATGCGGGATACCACAACTCCCGGTCTCTGAGGATATCGGGAACAGGCTGTTTTGTATGCCGCTCCATCCGTTATTAACGGATGAACAGGAACGATATATTTGTGCGAGTTTGCTGGAGAGTATAGATATTATCAAGCGGGAACAATGATATTGTGGTATGACTTCACAGGATATGCAAACATTATCAGAAGAAAAACTCCGTAAAGACTTACAGGATCTATCTCAGGTAGCTGAGGTCTGTACTATTGATATCCGTAATAAATTCTTTAAACAAATGACAATTGACACAAAACTGTCTGGTCGTTTGATTATACGGCGGCTGGAACTGAAAGATACACCAGCGTTATTTGATTTTTACTACAACAAGCTTTCTACAGTTTCCCGTAGATTTTTCCCTCCTTATCCTCTTTTTAGTCCCCCTGTTAAGTCTCCGGAAGAACTCAATCAGCGGATAAGAGACTGGCAGAAGGAAGATGACTGGATTGTACTGGTCGTGTTGCACCAGAATATAGTTATCGGGATGGGACTTCTGAAAAGATACCATACTGATCGTCCTACCACTGGACTGGCTGTGGCTGAAGATTATCATGCTAAAGGGATTGGTGCAATAATCCAGACCTCCATTAACGAACAGGCTCGTTTGCTTGGGCTCCCCAGGATATACGCTACATTGGCTCCTGATAATGTGGCCTCCCATAAACTTCATCTTTCCTGTGGATTTGTTGAGACCGGGAAGCTAATTCCTCATTACATATATCAAAATGGAATTAAAGTTGTCGACCGGCAAGACCTGGAAATGGTCAACATATTATGTTCGGAATGATAGTTTCATGATTGAAGAACAGGTAGCTTCCAGCTTAAGAAACACTGCGATATTGGTCACTGGCGGTACGGGGTTGATCGGGCGGCAAATTGTGGATATTCTCTGCAACGCCGGCGCGCGTGTTACCATCGTATCGCTTGACAATATCATGGTAGACGAACGCGCCAACCATGTCAGGGGCGATCTCTGCAGCTTCGATTTCTGCAAGCAAATCACAAAAGATGTTGATTTTGTTTTTCATATTGCCGGTGTCAAGGGCTCTATCGAGGTTACGAAATCCAAACCCGCCAGTTTTTTCGTGCCCCTACTGATGATGAATACCAACATTCTTGAAGCCTGCCGGACTAATAGTGTCCGCAAGGCGGTTTATACGAGTTCTATCGGTGCGTATGCCAGCGCCGAGGTATTCAGAGAAACCGAAAACCTTGAAGGCCCGCCCATGGACATGTTCCCCGGTTGGGCAAAACGGATGGCGGAGTTGCAGGTCCAGGCCTACAAAATCCAATATGGACTGGAAAATATCGCCATTGTCCGGCCATGCAATGTTTATGGACCGGGAGATAACTTTGATCCCGATAATGCCATGGTCATTCCTTCATTGATGTATCGTATTTTCAAGAAAGAAAATCCCGTCCTGGTTTGGGGAGATGGCAGTGCTGTACGTGATTTTGCTTATAGCCGGGACGTTGCCGAAGGTGTGATTCAGGCTCTTTATTACGGGACAGGGGGAGGCTTCGTCAACCTGGGGAGCGGCAAAGGATACACAGTCAGAGAACTGGTAGAAACTCTGCATAGCTTTCTTGACTTTAACTATCAATTCGATACAACAAAATCCGGGGGCTTTCCAAGACGGGTGATGGATATCTCACTAGCCCGGGAAAAGATTCACTATAATCCATCTACAACCCTCCAAGCTGGTCTGGAAGAGACGTGGAACTGGTTCCTCAAACATCAAGA
>JAFGOB010000019.1 GCA_016926695.1 Dehalococcoidales bacterium
CATGGAGAAGGACCTGGTAGACAACGGCACAGCCGGGCAGGCGATAATCAACAGTATACCCGCTTCAGGCAAGGTCTCCTTTGAAGGTAACGCCGAGCAGAAGATCAGGACTGAAACGGGAAAAACGGAGCAGACGATAATCGAATGTAAATCTGAGATACGCAAATCGTCCGATAAACTCGTGGTCGCAAAAACAACTTCTATAACAAAGGCGACATTTGGTGCAACAGGCCTGACAGTTTCGCAGGAAGTGGAATTGCAGGCGCAGGCGAGGATACATGTAGACCAGACTTTGCAAGAAGCTACTATAACCCAATCTGAAGCTTCGGGATCAACAATTACGTCAACGCTGAATAATACTCTCAGCGTTGTCCAGATGACCACCAACAATAAGGTGAAAGTGAAATTAGGATCATTGATCATCGAGGTAGTTGAAGGCAATCCGGTAGTAATCACACTTGCGGGAATTACTGTAACCGTACCACTCCACACAAAGGCACTGATCGAAGAGCCAGTCGACAATACATTTAAAATTACCAATATCAGTGACACAGATGACAATCCTGACGCCGGAAATATCATCGTAACCACACATGGTGAATCTGAGCAAATACCTCCTGGTGGGGAGACTGTAAAAGTAGCTGGTATTGTTAAAACTACCAGAGTCGGAGGACAACTTGCACCGGTTAATGTAGTTAATGTCTTAATACCATGGATCAGATTGGCGATGGGCCTGGCTTTTGCTTCATTACTTGGTTTGCTGATAGCAAAAAAATGAGGAGTTAATCTGAGTTCAACAATTCCAGATATCGAATTTATCTTAATTGAAGCTGACCCGGCACGTACAGTGGTGCCGGGTTAGTTGAAGAAGAGTAGTAAACAGCGTATCTTGATATATCTCTTACTGATGAGTGGCTTTTTTAGTCTGGACGGTAAGAACGGATGTAATTATTGAAATTGAGGCGATCATGGCAGCGATCAACATCACGAACTGGAAGCTATTGACCACGGCTATCTGCTTGACTGTCCCGGAAGCGCCAGCGGCGACTGTTGTCGCTGCCATGTTTTTATCCAGTTGATAGGCATAGAGCGAACCCCCCATGGCTGTGCCAACAGACGCTCCCAGCAGCCTCATGGTATTGGCCACTCCCATAGCGGAGGCCAGTTCATGGCGTGGTGCTGAGCCCACTATCGCGCTCTGGGTGGGTGGCATCAGTACTCCCATGCCGACACCGAACAGAAGTAAAACCAGTGATATACTGCCGATTCCGGCGTCAAAACCCAGTCTGCTGGATAGATAAAGCGCCAGGGAAAAGCATATACAGGCTGTGATCATCGGTAACCGGAAGCCTAGTTTGTCCGAGATCCAGCCACTAATGGGAGATAGAATAACAGGCGGTATAGCTATGATGGCCATCAACATCCCCACGGTCGAGGCTGACATCAGGATTCCACCGATCAAAAAAAACGGGAACAGGACGGGGGCCATTGAAGCGCCCATCATGTGAAAAAGCGTGGTCCCGCTGGCCATGCTGAAAACCCGGCTGCGAAAAAGTTTCAAATCCAGAACAGGCTGTATGGCTTTCCGTTCAACAAAGAAAAATATTCCCAGAAAGACCACGGCGGCAATCACCAGTGCCAGAGCGGGTACCGAAAGATAACCCCAGCCACTGCCAAGATTAAGGAACAGTACCAGCGAAGATGTGCCCAGGAGCAATGTCACAGCACCCGGTATATCGAGATGAAGCTGTACTCCCGGCTGCTTTTGTTCTTTGACTACGGCTATCGCCATCACCAGGCTTAGAATGCCCACCGGTATGCGTGTATAGAAGAGCCCCTGCCAGTCCAGATAATCGATCAGAAAGCCGCCCAGCGCGGGGCCGGCTATCAGGCCAACGGACATCAACATGCTGAAAATGCCGAGTGCTCTTCCCTGCTCCTCGCGGGGAAAAACTGCGATTACGATGGCGCTGCCTACTGTTAATGCCATGGCTGCCCCGGCCCCCTGTACCGCGCGTGACAGTATCAGCATGGTGATATTGGGTGATACGGAGCAAAATATCAGTCCGATGGTATATACCACCAGGCCGATGAGGTAGACACGCTTGCGGCCGATGGTGTCACCGATTCTGGCCAGTGTCAGGATCAGTCCCAGCTCCGCGATTGAAAAGGCTATGGTCAGCCATACAACGGTTGAAGCACTGGTATTGAAAACTTCGGACAGGCGCGGGAAAGATATGGTCACAATGCTCATATCCAGGGAGGATGAAAAATTGGCGATTGAAATGGATACCAGCACCCACCATTTGTAAGATGTGCTTGAAATATTCATGTTTGAGGTCCTTGATTATTTAGGTGTAGTCCATAGAATTATACACGTAGTTTAGCTATTAGACAATCATAAATATCAACAATATCGATATTCCATAATGTTATATCCGGGCTAACAATCCGTTTATACGGTCTTGCCTGAGATAATACTGTGACCTGGTTCCTGGAGAATAATGCCAAGGTAATGAAAGTTGTTTACGCTGTTAAAGATATTTTTCAGGGCTATCGTACCCATTTGCCGAAGGATAAGCGATATAAAAAGTAGTCCCATGAGTTGCCCAGCAGATTACCCAAACGGATCATGCGAAGCATGATATGGATGGCCTCGGCTTTTTCAGCCCCGTATTCATTCTGAAGCCTTGAAATGGCTTCGGGATCGGGATGGGCGTCGGTTTCAGCCCAGTGCTGGGCGTATATCAAGGCTACAGCCTCCTCTTCAGGACAATCAGCGACGTCTCCTGACAGCAGTTGGCTGATTTCTTCCGGGGCAAGCCCGCTTTTCAGGGCCTGCTTTGAATGGAAGTATGAGCAGTAACGGCAGCCGTTGACAGCGGTGACAGCCAGCATGAGCCTTTCCCGGAAAGCACCCGGTACCAGGGACTTATCTGTTATTTCCTTCAGCCGCTTCCTGTTTCGGAACGGAAACAGCAGATCGCTGAAGAAACTTTTTGGGTTTGTGTACCTTCTTTTTTTGAATTTCATGACCTTTACCGCAGAGTAAGATCGCTAATAACACGGGGATTATTTTCTTCTTGTGTTTTCAGTATAGCCGTACCGGAAGAGAAAGTCACCGGGGGCGTCATGAACCGGTTTGTCGATAGGTTGGGGAATATTTATAATATATACTGATAATACCTGTGTGAAGGGGGTGATTATTCATGGCGATAGTTGATGTGAGTGTTATTCCGCTGGGTACCGGAACGCCTTCGGTGAGTAAATACATAGCCGGGGCGGTAAAGGTCCTAAAAAAGGAGAAAGACCTGAGCTACACGCTTACCGCGATGGGCACAACCATAGAAGGGAGGCTGCCCCGGCTGCTCGACCTGGCACATAAGATGCATGACTCCGCTTTTGAGGCGGGGGCGGAGCGCGTGGTGACTATCATCAAGATCGATGAGAGAAGAGACCGGACAGCTACGATTGAGAGCAAGATAGAGTCGGTAAAGCGGCAGCTTGTATGAGGGAAGGGAAGTTGACAATTAATATTCATAATCTTAGCATTGATTATCATGAAATTAAAATAGCAGGGAGTGTAGAAGAAAATGGCAGATCAGAAGTATGGAGTGATCAAGAGCGGAGATGCGGAGACCAAGTACGGTAAATATATCGTATATAATACTAAAGCCAATCCAAAACATCCCACCGATGACCCCAATATATTCTCAATGTATCTGGACTCAAGGTCGGTCGAGGGAGGCTTCTATTACAGCGGAGTCGTGATGCATAAACCAACTCCTGTGGAGGCCGTATCCAACAAGCCTCATTCCCATGACTACATAGAATACATAATCCTCTACGGAACGAATCCGGATGATCCCTTTGATCTGGGTGGAGAAGTCGAGTTCTGGATCGGCGATGAGAAGCATGTGATCACCCATACCTGTGTCATCACAGTTCCGGCCGGCGTTTTTCACTGTCCCTTTATCTTTACCAGGGTAGACAGACCGATCCTGTTTGGCTCGGTTTCACCGGCGCCGATTTTATACGAGCATACCAACCGCGATCCGAAATGGAGTCATCTCAGTGATCCGCCCAAAATAGATGAAGTGCTGGATTAATCTTTAAGCGGGAGACTTTTTATGTACGAATTCAGACCCGTCACCGATCGAATAAAACTTATGAGGCAGCTTGTACGCGACAGGGTTATGCGAATTGATATGGAACGAGCCCTGAACCTGACTGAGTCTTACAAAAGACACTCCAGGGTGCCTCCGGCTATCAAAATGCCGCTGGCTACGTATGATATCTGCTCGAAAATGACCTGCCGCGTTGAGGACTTCGAGATTATCGTCGGCAACACCGGTAAACACTTCCTTGGCTGTGGTATCTGGCCCGATTGGGATGCAAGCTGGCTCTGGAAAGAGCTTGAGGAGGGAAAACTATGGCATCTTCAGGATGACGGGCTGTTTCACCGTACGGACCCATCTTCCATGCATCTGACCATGAGCAAAAAGGCTGTCGATGAGTTCATGTCTATCCGTGATTTCTGGAGGGACAACTCGGTAACTTCCTTCACGGACTCCTGGTCCCCGGATGGATTTGATGAAGTGGCGGATCTCGGAGTTATGTCCTACTTTCACGGTATGGAACGCGCCAACATATCCAGCGGACATCTTGTCGCCGGCTACGAGAAAATACTGAATACGGGCTACGGCGCTATTCGCAGGCAGGCCCAGGACTGGATCGATGCCCATAAAGGCAACCTGATGGGCGAGGACTTGAACAGGTACATGTTCTACAAGTCCGCCGTTATAGCCTGTGATGCTGCTGCCTGCATGATCAGGCGTTACGCTCAGGCCTGCTTTAAGAAGGCTGAAAAGTGCCGGGATGAGAACCGCAGGACTGAGCTGCATAAAATGGGAGAGGGTCTGACGTGGATCTCGGAGAAGCCGGCCCGTAGCTTCCGGGAGGCCTGCCAGGGTACCATCATGTACCAGCTTCTGCTTTATATGGAAGCCAGGCATCCTGCTCTGGCTTTCGGCCGTTTCGACCAGTATACCTGGCCGTTTCTGAAGGGTGATCTTGAGGACGGCCGCATCACCCTGGACCAGGCCCAGGAGATCGTCGATGCCTTCTTTCTGAAATCCAACGGTTTCTACCGGGTTTCCAATCCCAGGCTTTCGGCGGTCACCGGGGTGGGAGTGACTTACCATCATACTACCATCGGCGGCGTTGACCGTGATAGCGGGGAAGATTCCGCTAACCCGGTCACATACATGGTCCTGGAGACCATGGGCAGGCTTTTACTGCATGACCCGACTATCTCCCTGCGCATCAACAGGAACACTCCTCAAAAGCTCTGGGATTGTGCTATCGAGACGACCAGACTGGTCGGCGGCCTCCCGCTGTTCCAGAATGACGATGTGATCATCCCCGGTATTCGGAAGGAGCTGGGATACGAGCTCAGGGATGCCCGTGATTACGGCATCATCGGCTGCCAGGAGATTGTGGGCTGCGGGAACGACTATCCCTGCGGGAACGGTATTCACGGCAAGTCCGGGCTAACCAGTCACGGCACTATCCTGCTGTGCGCAATCAATAACGGTGTTAATCCCATGAACGGGGCCGGGGGTGGGCTTCCTACCGGTTATCTGTATGAAATGAAGTCCTTTGAAGAGGTCAAGACGGCTTATAAAAAGCAGTTCGACTATCTCCATAAATGGTCCGTGACCATGCAAAACTATACCGAGTACCTGACCATGCACCTCGCTCCGCATGCCGCGCTCTCCATCTCTATCGAGGGATGCATGGAGTCCGGAAGGGACTGCACCTGCGGCGGTGCGAAATACAACTCCTTCGGAGGTACAGCTACCGGTCTGGCTACTGTCGCCGACTCACTTACCGCTATCAGGTATATGATCTTTGATAAAAAGCTCTGTACCGCCAGGCAGCTTTACGATGCCGTTATGGCTGACTGGAAAGGATATGAAGTGCTGCGGCAGCAGGTACTCAGCCAGGTACCCCATTACGGAAACGATGACCTCTATGCCGACGAGCAGATGAAGTGGCTTTGCGATGTATACCACGACAACTGCCGTGAATGCTACAGTACAAGGACCGGGCACTATAAGGCCGGGCTCTACGGTGCAGCCAACCATGTTGTGCAGGGATCTCAAACCTGGGCGACACCCGACGGGAGAAAGGCCCGTGAAGCCCTGGCTGACGCTACTTCTCCTGCTCAGGGAAGAGATAAAAACGGTCCGACCGCCGTCTTTAATTCAGCCTGCTGCTTCGATCACGGTAAATTTATGGACGGCATTGCCCTGAACGTCAGGATCCATCCTGCAACATTGAGGACCGATCAGGCCAGAAACTCCCTGCGCGATATGACCATGGCTTATTTCGAGAAAGACGGTATGGAGGTCCAGTATAACGTGGTAAGTGCGGATACCATGAGGGCCGCTCAAAAAGACCCCGGCTCTTACAGGGACCTTGTGGTCCGTATTGCCGGCTACTCGGCCTACTTTGTCGAGCTTACCACAGCCCTTCAGAACGACATCATCAGCCGTACCGAGAACTCTCTGTGATATTTTATGGGACAGCATTTATTACTCCGACAATAGAGTCCCTCCGCCTTGAGATGCTGCGGCAACTGCGGTTGCCGTGCCCCGATAGAAAGACGGACATACCCCTGGATAGAAATAGACGCATGCTATACCTTTTCCGTTAGTTCCGGTCAACAGGACTTTATTATCGTACTTCGTAGTTGCAACCGCAAGACTGGACGGGGGAATCCGGCAGGAGATTTTTCAATGCCGTTATACTATAATTTCAGCATCGACCGGATATTCCAGGAGGAAAGGCAGTGGATAAACAGCAGGACTGGAAAAAACTTTTGAAAGCCGATCCTACCGGCTGGCTCCTTGAGCCGGACGATCCCGGGGTAAGATACCTGGCTTTACGCGATATAGTGGAAGCGGGTGAAAAAGAAATAAAAGACGCCAGGCGCAAAGCCCACCGTGAAGGGCGGATCCCCGCAATCCTGGATGCCATGGCCCCCGAAGGATGGTGGGTGCATACCGGTAATGTTTATACGCCCAAATGCCAGGGTACCTCCTGGTCGATACTGGCGCTGGCGCAAACGGGTGCGTCTGTTGAGGAGGATAAACGCGTCGCCTCCGCATGTTCGTATCTGCTGGAACACGCGCTGGCAAAGGGAGGCCAGTTCTCCAGCGGCGGAGAGGCTTTCAAGACAGTCAACTGCTTCCAGGGCAACATGCTGACATCGCTGATGGACCTCGGCTGCAGGGATGAAAGGTTAGATACTGCTTACGAGTGGACTGCCTGTACGGTTACCGGAGAAGGTTTGCCCGCAAAAGTGACAAAAGAAGGTTTGATCGCAGCCGGCAGCAGTTCCGGCAGGCTTTTCCCTTTCAACTATGTAACCGGGCCGCTTTTCTCCTGTCGCAGTATAACTCACTGCGCCTGGGCGGGGGCCAAGATAATGCTGGCCTTTTCACGCCTGCCTGCGGCACGCTGTTCTCCTGCGGTCAAGCGGGCTATCGAGGCCGGGGTCGATTATTTTTTCAGCTCCGATCCCGCCACTGCTGATTTCCCCGGCGAAACAGCATCAAAACCGGACCGCAGGTGGTGGAAGTTCCATTTCCCCGTAGCAGGCATGGACCTTCTCCAGGTAGCAGAGGCCTTGACCGGACTGGGATACGGCGCCGACCCCAGGCTGGCCAATACCCTGGAACTGATAAGAAGCAAGCAGGATGATGACGGAAAATGGCTGCTGGAGAAGAATTACGGGTACTGGCATAAATGGTGGTTCAATCCAGGTTCCTTTAACAAGCCTAATAAATGGGTCACTTTAAGGGCGATGAGGGTATTGAAACAGGCTGCAATGCAGAAGCGGCAGCAGTCAGGTGGGTGATATGATATCAATTGAACTTGACATTTGATTGCACCGGTGATACCATTGCTTCAAACTTGTACAGGATATCGCCTGTTTTCGCTCTCTGCGGCTTATTTGCTTTTTGTTTACAAGATCATCGCCACGTATTTTATCCGTTGTCGGGAAACGGGCATCTTTTTAACGTAATAATATGAACCAGGGGTTATTATACATATTAACAGAAAGGAGGCTTGAACAATTATGGTATACGGTGAGGGTAAATATACTTACGAGCTGGCTGATTGGCATGCCGAGTATCCCGGAGGATGGCAGCCGGTCGAGGTAAACGGTCTGGCTGTCGATTCACAGGACAGGCTATACGCATTCAATACGGGTGAGTACCCGGTGACGGTCTTTGATAGTAACGGCAAGCTGGTGAAAAACTGGGGAGGGGATACTTACGGGCACAGTCACGGAGCATATATCGGCCCCGACGATTCTCTCTACTATGCCGACGACGGCAATCACACCGTAAACAAGATGACCACTGACGGCAAGATACTGATGACGCTGGGTACAAAAGGTAAGCCTTCGGATACAGGTTATATGACAGTGGACGCCAGCGGAAAAAAGCTTAACGTTTTTGAAGCCATAGCCACTACCAAGCGGGGCGGCCCTCCCTTCAACGCCCCCACGGATATAGCCCTGTCTCCCTCAGGCGAGATATATGTATCCGATGGCTACGGCAACGCCAGGGTGCATACATTCACCGCTGACGGTAAGCTGCTCTTTTCCTGGGGTGAACCGGGACATGGTCCCAGCCAGTTTGTCGTCCCTCATGCGGTTGCGGTGGACAAACAGGGACGGGTGTTTATAGCCGACCGCCACAACAACAGGCTCCAAATTTTCGATGAAAAAGGCAAATACCTGGAGGAATGGACCAGCGACCTCAAGTTCCCGACCGATATCTTCATAGACAAAGACCAGACGGTATACGTATCCGAGTTGATGCGTCCGGGGATAAGCATATTTGATATCAACGGCAAACTGCTGGCGCGCTGGGGAAATGAAGGCCGGACCAAGGAAGACCCCCTGTTTGTGACGCTTCATGCCATCGTGGTGGATTCGCAGGGTTCTATCTATGTCGCCGAAGTGATGGGGATGCAGGCGGGGACGCCCTTCCTGGCCACGCGCAAAACGAGAATGATCCAGAAGTTCACCAGGAAGGCCTAGATAACGCCGCAAAAGACACTTTTGACACGGCTATTGGGAAAATGTTAAAATAAGCAGGTTGTGTGGTGCCGGGTGGTGAATCTAAGAACTCGTGTCAACATGCCCTCACCTGATCCAGGTGAGGGCTTTTTTTGGTGTGCTCGGCATGAGCGATAACCAGGTGGTGAAAGACCACTATAGGCTTGGCAGCAGGAACTATTAG
>JAFGOB010000176.1 GCA_016926695.1 Dehalococcoidales bacterium
AGGATATAGGGCAGGACGCATAAGAAGGGATTCTCACGGCGCTACAGAAGGCGCCAGGGAGTCCGTAGCGCCTCAGAATGGTCGTTTTAGTTCAGGCATTTTATCGCTGTACACTGATAGAGATTGCTACACTCGCCCTGCGGGCTCGTTCGCAATGACAGGTCTGGTTTGTTATTACGAGGCAAAGCAGAAAAAGTATGCCGTTTTTTTATGGAGATAATGCCTTCCGTGACAACATATACTCTCCCGTTATATTTTGGCTGTCAGTTCATTCAGAGGAGTGTAACGACGAAGCAATCTATGTCTTTATTCTCCGGCTTGCGGGCTTCTCCAGGCGGGGAAAAACAAAGGGTGGGTTCTCACAACCCACCCTTTGATAACGAGGTTTACAAACGGTCTTCCAGTGTACCCGTGATATTCACCTGAGAACCGCCTGATCTATTTATCCGCTTCAGTCTTTTGCGGGCTGACGCATGGGGCTGAGAGGAAGACCTCCGGATACACGCAGGGCTTCTCCGGTAATCCAGGAAGCCAGGTCGGAAGCAAAAAACAAGGCTGTCCCCGCGATGTCATCCGGAGTACCGGCCCTTTGCAGCGGTACGGTCTTGCCGAATTCGGTGAAAAACTTGTCATCATTGACCAGGTCCCCGAAAAACTCCGTGCGGATAGGACCGGGAATAATGGCATTGACACAGATGCCGTAAGGGGCCAAATCCACCGCCAGGTCCACGGTCATTCCCAGAACTCCGGCTTTTCCGGCATGATAATGAAAGTTGCTGGTGGGGGGGCTGGTGGCGCCCAGGGAAGAAATATTGATGATACGTCCGGACTTTCTTTGTTTCATCTGGGGCACCACGTACTTGCAGAACAGGAATCCGCCCCGCATGTTCAGTGCAACAACCTTGTCCCATTCTTCTTCCGGCATTTCATCCACCGGGAAGCGGGAGGGCAGACCGCCGGCGTTGTTTACCAGGATGTCTACCGGTCCGAACCTGGCGTTAGTCTGTTCTACCACGGCCCGGACCTGGCTGCTGTTGGTAACATCGCACTTTATTGCCAGCCCTTTTCCACCCTTCTTTTCGATGTCCTCCAGGGTCTTTTTGGCTGCCTCAGCGTTTATATCGGCGATAGTGACAGCGCACCCTTCTGAAGCGTATCTAAGCGCGATCCCTCTTCCGATTCCTTTAGCCGCGCCGGTTACGATAGCGACTTTACCTGAAAGCATCATAGATTATTCCTCCTTTTTTACTTAATTACGATTATTATACAATAGCGAAGATCGATTGTAATGCTGTTATAGCGGATTGGAGCGGTTTTGCCATCCCTTTACAAAGGATGCCGGGAGACGGATTTTGTTAATATTATTAAAGCCCCCATAAAAACGGGATAAGGAGTGGGGTTGGGATGTGTTATAATAGAAGGAAAGTTATCACCGGATTATCGTATCAGTTAATCCAGATAGCCGGGACCGGTTTTGGCTGCCGGAACGCGATAGTGTATCGAGGAGGTATGTTTGATGAACAATAATTCCGGGCAAGTGTATTCCTTCAGCGAGCTGGCAAAAAGCTATGACTGTTCGAACATGGCATCCGTGATAGATCGGACCCCCCTACAGATTGAAACCGCCCTCAGTGCAAAATTGCCGGACGCGCCCTGCGGGCCGTTTAAGCGGGTTTTCGTGGCCGGCATGGGCGGGTCAGCCCTGCCCGTGGATGTGATATTGGATGCCTTTTCGGAAAAAATAAAAGTTCCGGTAAAAGCGGTGCGTAATTACACGCTCCCATCGGAAATGGACGATAAAACCCTGGTGGTAGCAAGCTCTTTTTCGGGCAATACGGAGGAGACGTTATCCGTCCTTGAAAGCGTCAGGGATTATTCCGGGAATATAGCTGTGATCAGCGCAGGCGGCAAGTTAGCCTCCACAGCCCGGGAAAACCACTACCCGTTTTTCAGGATTCCCAGGGAAATGGAACCTGAAGGGTTCCAGCCGAGATCGGCTACCGGTTATTTCGTTACACTGTTATCGCGCCTGTTTTTCAGTGCCGGGGTAATGGACAGCCCGCTCGAGGAGCTTGCTGCCGTTCCTGAAGTATTACGCGACCCGCATATCCGCTCTGACGCCGGGGATGCCGCCATCTGGCTGGAGGATAAAATACCCGTCTTTTATACCGCTGAGGAGCATCTTACATCCATCGCGCGGATCGCCAAGATCAAGATCAATGAAAACTCCAAGAGACCTGCCTACTTCAATGCCTTCCCCGAGGCCAACCACAACGAGATGATCGGGTTCAGCAAACCGTCGGCTAAATTCGGGATACTCTACCTGCATGATCCCGGCAGCCATCCCAGGGTGCCGGGCCGCTATAATGTAATGACGGAGGTCTTCAGAAAAAAACAATTCGACCATATCAGTTTCCGGAAATGGGATATCCCCGGGGAAACAAAAATACAGAAAATCATGGCAGCCCTGATGTATGCCGACTGGTGTTCCTATGCCCTGGCATTGATCGATGGGGTAGATCCGACTCCGGTGGCGCTGGTGGAGAGCTTCAAGCACGAGCTGGAATCCCTGTCGGGGATCTAACCGGTGCTGGATATGTATAACCTGTTGTATTTTTCCTCTAAGCTCCCAGCTTAAAACAGGCAATATGCACAATATTCAACGACCGGCGATGTCCTCACTGCCGGCTATTTCTCTCAGTACTTTATTTTTAGCTGTAACTGCAACTAAAATAGCGGTCCATTCTTATATGATAATATCTATTATAATAGAAATGAGAAACGTTATTGGTAATGCGCAGTTCGAACCGGTTGTTATTATATACGTATCAATGAAAATAAAAACCGGGGAAAGCTAAAATTGAGGTACTTGCGGATATGTTATTTGTTACCGGATATTTTTGCAGGTTTTTACTGGTACTTGCTCTGATAGCCATATCGTTCACTATCATAATGGCGGGGGATGCTCGCGCTGATCCGGCGGGCGTAACCGTACAGCGCTACTACGCCGTGTGGGAAGACGAATGGACGACAATCAGCACAGATTATGTTGACATTGAGCCCGGCACCGGCTACTACCCGCTGAAACTGACCTTCACCCCGCCGGATGATGCCGACTATCTGGTTATTGCCTGTTTTACAGTTTCGAACACAAGCACTACCACCAGCACGTCAGTACAGATTTTGTATAATTCTGTCCAGGTATACTACCGGACTTGGATCCCGACCGCGGCAGGGGATCATGTTACCGCTGGTTTCGCCGATGTATATTCACTCACGGGTGGTACGCCCTGCACCTTCCAGATGCAGCTTAATACCGGCGGAACCAGCGGTACAGCCATGATCAGGGATGCCAGCATCATGGTCTTTAAAGTCAGCAGCTATTACTACAGCAGCGACTATAATACCCATAACTTCAACAGCGGCACATACCAGGACGGGCTGAGCCTGAGCATTCCCTCTGCGGCGGTGGGTGACTACCTGGTGCTTGCCTCAACCTCCGTCAGCAGCGCCATGACTTCCAAGAGTCTCTATTGCAACTGGCAGCGGGGCAGTACATCGCAGGCTGAAATCGTACGCTATTTTTCGAAATCGGGCGAGTACCGGGGATGGCTCACCATGCGCGTCATGACATTCAACTCAGCGGCTGAAACCCTCAAGCTTCAGTACAGGGTCCAGACCCCCAATACCTGCATCGTACACAGTCAGCGCATGGTGGCGGTGAAACTTATTGATCTGGGTATTGACTCCCACCGTGTGGAAAGCGAGACGGCATCCGGCACCTCCAGTACTACTTACCAGACGAAGATAACCGCGACTGTTACCCCTTCACCTGCCAAACAGGGGGATTACCTGGTGATGGGCTTCGCCATGCTTAACGGCAGCTCCACCAAGGCAGGTGAGGGAGCATATGCCAGGCTGGACATTGACGGCGTTTACCAGGCGGAAAGGAGTTTTCGTCCCGAGGACACTACGGACTATATACCCCTCTACGCCTTTAAGAAGTACCGTATGCTCTCAGGCTCGCATACCGTTAAAATAGAGTACAGGCCGGGCAGCGCCTCCAGTACCGCCACCATAAAAAATGCCAGGATACTGGCGATAAAGGTGAATACGCTTCAGTCTTATGGGGATGCTGCTGTTACCCCGCGAACGGTTTTCGATGCGGACCATCCTGCTATATCTATTTACGGCTATGCCTGCGAGTACCGCTGGTACCCTGCTCCCGGAGCCCCCATGCCGTACAAAGTGGCGTATTACGACGGCGGAACAGGCCACGACGGCATTGACGGCGATGTTGTATACATTGACAATATCAGCTCCGGCTACAACCGGAGCATTTCCAGTACTTTGACCTTCAGCAGTGTCCCGGCCTCGTCGTACGGTGCCTGGCACGCTGTGGTCTACCGGGCTGATGCCGGCGATCCGGCTCCTCCCGGTACATATGTTGCTGACGATCCGGACAGCGTAATGGAGATCGAGTTTACCGTTGAGCAGGACGCTTTATACAGCCTTCCTCCGGATGTTACTTTCGTAAAACTTTTCGACTCTGATCGTTCCGCTGAAGCAACAACCATGATACCCCGGGTAGAGTACGCAGTCAGGCTTACTGTAAGCAATCCCGTCGCCCTCTCAACCCTGAGCAGCGTACAGGCTGCTATCTTTTATGATACTGACGGCGTATTTGCCCCGGAAGATGTTCCTGCTTCCGGCGACACGCAGACTGCGGCCATACTGACCTGTATTGTTGGAGACACGCCGTCGTGGAGTATCGACCCATCTGCGGATAGTACCTGGAGTATTTTTCCGGAGAACTGCCAGCAGCCTGCACTGACGGAAACAGAAGGCGATTTCTGGTTCCATTTCGAGGCGGGCAAGGTGGCGACCGCCACAACCGGAGACGCAAGATGGCACATATACGCTCAAGCCACAGGCGCCGGCGGAAGCGGAGACAACTATCAGGACGGCCTGGAGATGAACTGGTACGGCGAGATAACTGTCGATACTCCCAGTGTCGATTTCGGCAGTGTGGAGATCGGGTCAGATTTCAGCGATAACCAGCAAAACGGCATCTCGGTAACTTATATATGCAATGGTGACTACAGCCAGCAGGTGAAGGTGAGTCCCGAATGGACCGGCGGCGGAAACTCGGTATTTCTGGACCCCGCAGGCAGCCCCGGAGAAGGCGAGTTTTCCCTGAAGGCCAACAACTCGGTCAACCTCAGCAGCGCCGAGCTGGTACCGGATTTTTACGTTGCCATAGGCAGCGGGACACAGACTGACGAACCTGGCAACACCGAGAGCGCAAATACTTTATGGCTCAAGCTGGGAGTCTCGGGGCTGCCGGCTGTGACATATAACGGCACGATATATTATGGAATAACTCAATAACTGTAAAAAGGAGGTGAGAAAGTATCGCAGTAATGAGCAAGAGAAAACCGGTATTCAGTCAACAGGGTTGATTAATGCAAAGGAGAAAGATATGGGTAAGGTAATTGTCGTTTTACTGGCAGCGGTGCTGGTCTTTGTATTGGTGCCGTCAACGGTAGCCCAGGCTGCCGAATCGGGCAGCTCTTCAGGTTCCTTCTCCGTTGGGGGTGTAGCGCCGAATGTCACTGCTCTTGAGGTCTATTCCAATTCAGCCTGTACCACGGTGGCCGCGGCCATGACGCCGCAGGTTATCTACTATGTTAAGGTCTCAGTAACGGACGCGAACACTCTGGACGATATAAAAGAAGTCAAACTAAAGATATTCTACGATCCCAACGCGACTCATCCCGATGAATCGACCATTGCGGCCGGGCATGAGCAAACAGCGGCTATTTTCACCTGGACGAAAATCGGGAACGCCTGGGCGGTGGATGCCGGCGCCGGGACAAGTTGGGCGGCGGTGTCCGCTTCCAGCGTGGTTCCTACCATGACGGAAAGCAGCGGAGACTGGATATTTGCCGTTAAACTGGGCAAAGTAGCCACCGAGTCGATGTCTCCCAATGTCTGGGACCTGCACGCCCGCGCCACTGACGATGCGGACTACACGGCCGGCCGTTATCTCTGGGACAAGTCCGTTGTTTGGTATGGTGAGGTCCAGATAAATACAGCCAACATCAATTTCGGAGAGGTTGAGCTGGGCAGCGGCTTCGCGGCAGATGTCAACAAGGTGACCGGCATCTCGGCGCATTTCATCGCCAACGGGGACTATGCCAGTAACGTGAGATCATCCGCTACCTGGACGGGTACCGGTAATATTGCGACCCTGGATCCCAACGGCAACTGCGTAAATGCCGGTGAGTTCGCAATAAAGGCCTATCACGCTGATATATACGGTTCGGCCTACCTGATCAACACTACCGGGGTCAATTGCCGCGACGGCGCACAGACGCTTGAGACCGGGGACAGTATTTCTACCGGCACATTCTGGCTCAAGATAGCCACCGTATTTCCTACGGACGTGTACAGCGGCACCATCACCTTTACTATCGTTAATCGCTAACCGGGAGGACAAAGAATGAAATGATGAAAAATAGAAGCCTGCCAGGCGCAAGGGCGGGCCTGGTATGCCTTGTAACCGCGGTTCTTCTAATGGCTTTTTTTACCAGCGCGGTTCCTGTTCTGTCGGATGGGGGTATTGCCATGTCCGGCAGCTTCTACCAGCAAAATTTCAGGATACCACAGGGCTCGTCGATAAGCGGTCCTGACGTTTACGTGGTTGTTTTTAATAACAGCGGAAATGATTTCAGGATAAGGATGACCGGTCAGACTCCGCCGGGCGTAAGACTGGTGCTTTCGCAGGATGAGTTCGATTTACCCGCCTCAGGGCAGATGCAGGTACAGGTGGGTGTTGAGGTCGGAATGGATGCGGCGCCGGGCGAGTATGATATAAGTATCATCGCTGAACCATACAAAGAGACCGGCGCCGGGATTCAGTTGATCGGGGCCGCCAGCCAGAAAGCCGTTCTTACCGTGCTGGGTGAATCCGGCCTGGTGAGCGTACAGGCGACCAGCCCGGACGGGCAGCCTATTTCAGCTATAGTCCGATTATTCCGTATGGTTTCCGGACGGGAGTATGAGGTGGGCTACAGCGAAAACGGTTTCCTGGAAATGATGATTGCGCCAGGCAGTTTCACTGCCGCCAGTTATTTGGGCGGCACAAAAGTGGCTGAAGAACGGTTCGATATTGCTGCTGGTGAGAGCAAAGAGGTCAATCTATCGGGAGCAACAGTGTATTTTGAGGGTTTTGATATCGTTCCCAACTATCAAAAGAGCGATGGCAACCTGGCCTTCGTGCAGCTTGTCTATACCATAAAAAACTTGTACCAGCGCATAGAAAAGAGCGATGTCATTCTCAAAGTGAACCGCGATGAGGGGCAGCCAGTGGAACTGCTCCTGGCTGCCATCAGCCCGCTGGAAACCGGGCGTGTGGGGCTGAACTATAACTATATACCGGCTGAAGGCTGGGAAAAGGGAAACTATAATTTCAAGCTCCAGCTCAATTTGGACGGAAAACCCTACGCGGACAGCCTGGTACAGCAGTTGATGGTAAGCGGCGGTGAGAACGCAGTAGAAGAGACCAGGAACGTGCCGGAGAAGTCTGTTACGGCAGAGACAATCGCGGCGGAAAATACGAAAGCTGCTGAAAAGCAAGCTCCTGTCCAGAATGCCGGCAGCGATGATGACAGCGGCGGTCAGCCTGTCAATCCGTACGTCGTCGTCGGAATAGTGGCTGCGGTGCTTTTAGCGGCCGGCATATTGATCTGGTTTATGAGGAAGACCCGGAGAGCGTAAATGTTGCGGATTATAGGTGCTATCCCCAGCTTAGTCCTGGGTATACTGGCTGTTGCTTTGCTGCAAACGCCTGTTTTTGCCCAGGACGGGGTAACGGGCAGCTTTACCGTGCAGTTGACGATATCGAATGTCTCAGCCTCGGATATCGGCATATCTTCTGCTGCTATAACATGGGAGACCAACAGTGATGCCACTTCGCAGGTATTTTTCGATACCTTGCAGCATGAAAGCACGGATGACTATCCCTACCACAAGGAAAACCTGTCTGAAATGGCGACTTATCACAGCCTTGTCTTATCCGGGCTTTCTTCCTCTACCACCTATCATTTCAGGGTAAGGTCAGTCGTTACGGTCGGAGAAATAGTGTACACGGCTGTTTCGCAGGACTATACTTTCCGTACTAAGAGAAGGAGGGTATCGACAAATCCCATCCATACCTATGATCCCACACCGCCGCCGTCCCCCTCCCCGCTGCCGGAACCCACTGTAACCCCGTCACCAACCCCGATTGTAGAGCCGGTCCCCGCCCTCACTACTGCTCCGACGCCTTCACCCACAGCCGGACCGGCGACTCCGGCGCCTTCAGCGACGGCCGGACCGGTAACTGGACCGGGGCCTGAACCAACCC
>JAFGOB010000177.1 GCA_016926695.1 Dehalococcoidales bacterium
CTGGCCGGCTCGCCGGAATGCATCCTTTGCTGGGGGAGCGGCGCTGATCCGAAACCCGCACCGGGAGGGAGGCTGATTGTGGTCAATACCCTGGAAACTGCCGCGGCAAAGCATGCTGATATCTGGCTTCAACCCCGCCCGGCTACCGATCTCGCTCTGGCTCTGGGTATTCTTCACGTTATTATCAATGAAAATCTTTATGATAAAGATTTTGTCGAAAAATGGACTTCTGGTTTTGATAAACTGCAAAAACACGTACAGGACTATCCTCCGCAAAAGGTATCGGAGATAACCTGGGTCCCGGCTGAGAAAATAGTCGCCTCAGCCAGGCTTTTCGCCGGGTCCCTGTCCGCCTGTCTGATGAACGGGAATGCCAGTGAGGATACCTTCAACAGCACGCAGTGCGCCAGGGCACTGGCTATCATACAGGCGGTTTGCGGCCTTCTTGACGTTCCCGGCGGTACGCTGGAATCCGAAGGCGTACCGCAGAATGAGGCCACCAGCAGGGACATCCTGCGTGAAAAACTGCCGCCGTCACAGGAAGCCAGAAAACTGGGAGGGGAGTGCGGCTATGTGCCTTCCAGCGACCTGTGGTATACGATCGGCAGCAAACCGGTTGAAGTCCATCCGCAGCACCTGATAGACGCCGTTCTTACCGGTAAGCCCTATCCTGTCCGGGCCGTAAGCATCTTCGGCAGCAATCCCCTGCTTACCTGGAGCAATGCCCGCCGGGTATACGAGGCTTTGGACAGTGTGGATTTTCTCTCTGTGGCGGATATGGTAATGACGCCTACCGCAGCGATGGCGGATATAGTATTGCCGGTGGCATCCTATCTGGAGACTGACGGAGTAGTCGTATCCGGCTTCATGGGGGCGAATGTCCTTAAGGCACAGCAGAAAGTGGTTCAGATAGGGGAATGCCTGTCGAACCAGGAAATAGTCATGAAACTGGCAGAGAAGCTGGGACTGGAAGACTATTTCTGGAAAGACCTGAGGGCCTGCCTGGATGATTATCTAAGGCCCGTGGGGCTGACTTTCGACGAGCTGTGCCGGCGGCGTAGCCTGATTTCCGGCGCGGTACGATACCGCAAGTACCTGGAAAAGGGCTTTAATACTCCTTCCGGCAAGGTGGAACTGTTTTCCAACCTGTGCGAGCAGTGGGGGTATGATCCCCTGCCGGTATACCGCGAACCCGAGGAAACTCCCTTCAGCGGCACGTACTCATCCGAGTATCCCCTTGTCCTGACCAGCGCTCATGAGTCCGATTACGTCCATTCACAGGACCGCCACCTGGCCGTGGTGAGGAAGATCAAACCCGGTCCCCTTGCCTTGATTCATCCGAAGACCGCCGCTGAGCTCGATATCAGTGAAGGAGATGAAATAATAATCGAAAATCCCAGGGGCAGAATAAGGCAAAAAGCCTCTTTGAATACAGGCATAGATCCCAGGGTGGTCTGTGCCGGTTACGGATGGTGGTTTCCAGAGGACGGCCCCTCCTCGATGTATTCATGGGATAAATCCAACCTCAACATTCTGACGGATGATAGCCCGAAATATAGTCCTGAAATGGGGTCCCCCAAGATGAGGGGGTTCCTGTGCAAAGTATATAAATGCTGAAATAATAAGCAGGAATGATTGGAGGTACCCATGGCTGAAAAAGAAGTAGCCGCTGAGAAAATGGAAAACAAACCGGGTCCTGAAGGTCCCACGGAAAAGAAAGCAGCACCCGGGATGCCGGGACCGGCCGGTCCAGAAAAGCCGCCTATGGGCGGGTACAATGGCAGGATATTAAGGGTAAACCTGACCGATAAGAGCCTGAAGGTGGAGCCGCTGGCTTATGAACTCGCCAGGAGATACATCGGCGGGGCCGGGTTTATAGCCTACTATCTCTGGAAGGAGCTCAGGGGAGGTATAGATGCCCTGGGACCGGAAAATAAGATTATTTTCGCCCTGGGACCGGTAACCGGCCTGTCATTGCCCGGAGCTTCCCGTTTTTGTGTCGGCGCCAAGTCTCCCCTGACCGGGGGTATCGCGAAATCGGAGTCCGGCGGTTACTGGATGGCGGAGCTCAAGAGGGCCGGCTACGATGCCGTCATCTTTGAAGGGAAATCGGAAAAGCCGGTTTACCTGTGGATACATGACGGTGAAGTACAGATCCGTGACGCTTCTCATTTATGGGGAAAAGCGACCAAAGAGACGCAGGAATCGATCAGGGCTGAGCTGAATGACAAGCGTATCAGGGTAGCCGCGATTGGACCCGGCGGAGAAAACCTGGTGCGTTATGCCTGTATTATCGTCGATCTGACGGATGCCGCGGGCAGGGGTGGACTGGGGGCGGTTATGGGCTCCAAGAACCTGAAGGCGATTGCAGTGAGAGGCCATAATATGCCGTCCATAGCCAATCCGGATTACATCAAAACCCTGCGGCAGGAGTTGATTTCTCATGTTCATCCTCTTTCCGAATACGGGACGAGCGGTCCGCCCATGCTTCAGCACGAGGTTGACGGAGATTTGCCTGTACGCAACCAGCGTGACGGTCTTTTCCCCGGGGTGAAAAATATCACCGGGATAGTCATGAAGGATACTATCAGGGTGCGTATGGATGGCTGTTGGGCCTGCAATATACGCTGTAAGCCGGTGGTGAAATTCGAGGAGCCTTACGTGTGCGATGAAGAGTATGGGGGACCCGAATATGAAAGTCTGGGGGCCCTGGGCTCGAACTGCGGTATCGACGACCTGAAGGCTGTTACCAAGGGCAATGAGAGATGCAATGCCTATTCCCTGGATACCATTTCCACCGGCGCCTCGATCGCCTTCGCCATGGAGTGTTTCGAAAAGGGACTGTTGACAAAGCAGGATACCGGCGGCATCGACCTCAGGTTCGGCAATGCCGGGGCCATGCTTCAGGCTATTGATCTGATCTCCAGGAGGGAGGGCATAGGCAACTTTATAGCCGAGGGAACGGCCGCCATGGCCAGGAAGATCGGCCAGGACACCAGGGACTATGCCGTGAACGTCAAGGGACTGGAAGCGGCCATGCATGACGCCCGGGCCATGATGGGATTCAGGATCGGCTATATGTTGAATCCTCACGGAGCGGACCATTGTTCCGCCATGGGAGGCGGTACCTCCATGTTCGGGCTCAGCCAGTTCAACCAGTTCGGGATATTGACGCCGGCGGATAATGATGATTTCGGTCCGAAGAGGATGAGCCTCTACAAGCTGACCCATTGTATGATGATGGTTAATGATTGTCTGGTACTGTGCATAATGCCGAATATTAACAACGACCAGAAAGTTGAGCTTGTCAAGGCTGTTACCGGCTGGAATACGGGATGGGTAGAGCTTATCAAGGTCGGGGAGAGGGTTTTAACCACCATGAGGCTTTTTAATCTCAGAGAGGGCTTTACCGCCGCTGATGACGAGTTGCCGCAGAGGTATTACGACCAGAAGACCGATGGAGTGCTGGCAACCAAGGCCATCCCTGATAAGGCCACTATGGAGAAGGCCAGGAAATTGTATTACTTTTACATGGGATGGGACCCGGATGGGGTGCCCACCCCTGAGAAAACAGCGGAGCTGGATATCGAAGTCTGAGAAGACATGGGCAGGCGCAAGGGCCCCCGCAGGGGCCCCTGTTTAACCTGTATCACGGCCTGTCAGGCGGCGGGTGATGAAATTCCCTTCCGGTAGAGCATCATACCCTTGAAGGCCTCCAGTTTTTTCCTGTATTGCTCGTGGTTGAAAATACGGGGGTCATAGTTTTCCCATTCCAGCAGCAGTACCGGTATGCCCAGCTCTTTTTCCACGGCGCTCTTGATCAGCATGGCGTCCCCGGCGACGGTCCTGCAGCCGACATGGTACCTGTCAAATACCCCGTCAACTTTGAATTTCTTGCATCCTTCGATAAGCAGCGGTATCTTCTGTGCCGGACAGGTGAAAAGAGATCCCTGGAGTGACATGGCCAGCATGGTTTCCGGGTTCCGGGGTTTGTCCGGGTAGGGTACGGAGATGAAAGAGTCTGTTCCTATCATGGCTATTCCCATCTCTGTCAGCAGGTGTTCCAGCCTGGGGTCGATATGATGCGCGGGACAAATAGCCAGGATCCTGGGGGACCCCTTTTCCACCACACCGGTACCCCTGTCGATCCTCTCCTGCAATTCATCACACAGGGTATTAATAGCGTCTGTGGCGTATTGAAAGCCCTCTGCGTCCAGCGTCGTCATGCCCAGAATCATCCACAGGTTTTCATGGGTGGGACTCAGCGGCAGGGGATCGCTGGCGGTTATCAGCTTCCGCAGTCTGCTGAAAGCAATACCGAAGCGGCTTTTGGCGTTTATCGCTTCCCAGAGCATATCGCCGGTTATCTCGAAGCCCACCACTTCCTCGATCCTCTTGAGCAGTCTTTGCAGGCTTTTCGCTTCGAATTCAACGGTCCTCCTGGAGGCGTTGGAGTATTCTCTTGAGTCGCGGTCCTGGCAGGTGTCGTAGTAACATACGGGTATGCCGTAATACTCATGCAGCAGGTCGAACGTTTTGGGCGCCGTCTCGCACAGTGACCCCGAGGTTATCAGCAGGTCCGGTTTGGGGTACAGGTCCAGTGCGAATGCCCCCAGGATGGTCTTGACATTGCCGCAGTGGCCGACAGCCCCGGCCTTCAGGAATTTCTTCTCGGCTGCTTCAAAAACAGGGACCATTTTATCGAAGATGTCGCCGGCCACCATCATCAATGCCCAGAAGTGATGTACTGAGTATACATCTTTAGACTGCGCCTTTAGCGCTGAACCGATCAACTCAATACCGGGCGCCATGAATCCGTAAATCAGCCTGGCCCGGCTGTTTTCTTCCTTGATAAGCATTGAATCGACGAATTCACGCATGAACAGCCGGAATATTTTCCGTATGCCCAGGAGTTCCATATCGTAATACTTTACGAGCCTTTGCTTGCCCAGCTCGATATCACCGGCGGTCACTCCCAGTTTATCGAAAGCCCTCTTTACCCTGGGAAGCTCCGCCGTGATTTCAGTCTCTTCATAACCGCACAGTTTGAGTAACTCAATCATTCTTTCCTTTACCCCCTTTAATAATAACGGCAGTAATCTTAAGGCTGGTCTTACCGGTAGTCCCGCAATACTTGCGGGCGAAGTCTGGTTATAACCTGACTGCCCGGAACAGGCATATCATCAGCAGGATAAGGTTCATTCGCACTCAGGGTTGGAAGCGTTCCCGGTAATGAAAAGTCATATATTGATTATTGGAATAATTGAAACAAAGTATACGGCTGTTGTCAATTTTTCACCCTCATCCTGACCTTCTCCCATCGAGGGAGAAGGGATGGAGAAAAGGCGGAGCTTCTTCCCACAAGGAAGAAGAATGCATCAGGGCATAATAAATCGTTGACTGCGAGGCGGGAGGAACCTACAATAGTCACATTGATGTTTATATCCCGGCAGAAAGGCGTAACGGAAAAAGCGCTGTTTGCCGGCGCATGCAGACCATATCCTCAAGCGGAATACAACCGGAGGGAGAACAATGAGTGACACACTAAAGAGTAATCAGGTCCTGGGCGGCATGGAAAACGCCGATATCAGGAATGTAATCAAGGCCATGGGCTATTCCGACGATGACCTTACCGCAGGGAGACCTGTCATCGGCATTGCCAACTCCTGGAACACCCTCATCCCGGGGCATTTTCAGTTCAGGCAGATATCCGAGCAGGTGCAAAAGGGTATTCACCGCGCCGGCGGCACCGCCTTTGAGTTCGGTGTTATCGGCCTGTGTGACGCCGTGTGTAAACATGACTTCAATTACGTGCTGCCCTCACGCGAGGTTATCTGCGATTCCGTGGAAATAATGGCCGGGGCCAATCCCCTGGACGGCATCGTGCTGCTGGCCTCCTGCGACAAGATTGTACCCGGCATGCTGATGGCCGCCGCCAGGCTCGATATTCCGGCCGTGCTCGTGACCGGCGGTCCTATGGAGGGAGGCATTGAATACGGGGGCAGCAATTCGGATGCGACGCGTGTTTCCGAGGCTATAGGCAAATACCGGACGGGCGCTATATCCCTTGAGCAATTGCAGGACATCGAGGACCTTTCCTGCCCGACCTGCGGCTCGTGCTCCTTCATGGGTACCGCCAACACCATGTGCTGCCTGGCTGAGGCCCTCGGTATGACCCTGCCTGACGGTTCCGGCATACCCGCTGTTCATGCCGACCGCCTGAGAATAGCCGAGAGGTCCGGAGAAGTCATCTGTCAGATGGTGAGGAGCGGTCTGAAGGCCAGGGACATCATCAACCGCCGCTCGCTGGAAAACGCGGTGCGGGTATGCCTGGCTATCGGCGGTTCAACCAACGCCGTGCTGCATTTGAGTGCCCTGGCCTATGAAGCTGAAGCGGATATCGATATACTCTCGGCCTTTGAAAAGTACCGGCGCACTACCCCCACTATTGCCCGGGTCTACCCCGCGGGCGAGTCGGATATGGAGGGTTTCTGGAAGGCCGGGGGAATTCCCCGTGTCATGGTCAACATGGCATCGATGCTGGATATGGAGTCTATGACCTGTACGGGTAAGAGCATAAAGTCGAACCTGGAGGGATTCAGGTTCCGTTTCCCCGCTGATCCGTCCGTTATCCGGGATATGACCGATCCGTTCGAAAAGGAAGGAGGGCTGGCGGTCATACGGGGCAATCTGGCTCCCAAAACGGGCATCAGCAAACCAGCGGCGGTTGACCCCTCGGTGCGGCGGTTTAGCGGGAAGGCCATGGTCTTTGAATCGGAGGAAGATGCCAACAGCGCTATACTGGACGGACGTGTGACGGCTGGCACCGTGGTCGTGATAAGGTATGAAGGACCCAAAGGGGGGCCCGGCATGGTCGAGATGTACCGCGCTCTCAAATACCTGCGGGGCCTGGGACTGCACAGGTCCACCGCGGTGGTGACGGACGGCCGTTTTTCCGGCACCAACAACGGCTGTTTCGTCGGGCACATCTCCCCCGAGGCCAGCGAAGGAGGGCCGATCGCCGTTGTTAATGACGGCGATGAGATCACCATCGACCTCACAGAGGGGACGATTCACCTGAATGTTCCCGATGATGAAATAGGCCGCAGGCTCGAGCGCTGGAAGAGACCGCAGAAAAAGATTCCCAGGGGATACCTCAGCCTGTATTCCAGGCTGGCCTCCTCCGCCGATGAGGGCGCTGTCATCAAGCACCCTTCAGGCTGAAGCCTCCCACCGCTATCTGGCGTTCTGGTTTTTTTCCTGTATGGCGGATTGGGCGGCGATCAGCTTGACTATGGGTATCCGGAAAGGACTGCAACTGATGTAGTTGACCCCGATGGAGTTCAGATAGCGGATGGAGTTCGGTTCCGCGGCCTGTTCCCCGCAGACGCCGATTTCGAGCTGCTGTTTTGCTCTGCGCGCCCAGAATATGGCCGTTTCCATCAGCCGTCCGACGCCCTTTACATCCAGCACGGTGAAGGGGTTGTCCTGCAATATCCCCTTTTGCAGGTAGGTTGAAAGGAATTTCTTTTCGGCATCTTCCCGGCTGAAGGAGAAGACGGCCTGGGTAAGGTCGTTTGTTCCGAATGAAAAGAAGTCTACCTCCCTGGCAAGGCGTCCGGCCCGCATACAGGCGCGCACGGTTTCCATCATCACTCCGCACTTGAAATTGTATTCCCGCAGCAGGTCTTTCACAATAAGGGCTTCCTGTGAAGTGATCACCTGGGGCACCATGATGGATACATTGGCCGGGACCCGTGCCATGGCCCTTACGATGGCGTCGATCTGCATTTTATATATCTGCGGCGTGGTTACCGCCAGGCGGACGCCCCGGTGGCCCAGCATTGGATTGGTCTCCTTGAGGTCCATTATTTTCTTTCTTGTTAAAGGATCGAATACATCCTCTTCCCGTGGCAGGAACTCATGCAGAGGCAGATCCAGAAGCCGGATAATAACCGGCAAGCCCTCCAGGGTGCTGAAAAGCTCGATAAAATCACGTGTTTGAAGCTCCAGCAGATTGACTAAAGCCGATTCTTTTTTAGCCTCGCTTTCGGCCAGTATAAACTCCCGGATAGCAGCCAGTTGCTCGGGACCGTTGAACATGCGCTCGGTACGGCACAGCCCGATCCCTTCAGCGCCGAAAACTTTGGCCTGGGCGATCATATCCGGGGTCTCGGCATTCGCCCGTATGCCCAGCCTCCTGAATCCGTCCGCGATACTCATCAGCTCCTCAAGCTCCGGGTTCAGTTTGGCATCTGTCAGGGGCAGCACGCCGGTATATACCAGACCGGTGGTGCCGTCGATGGTGATTTCATCATCTTCCCTGATAATATGCCCGCCGGCGGTAAATTGTTTTAGAGATAAATCGATATCTATATTCCCGGCCCCGCAGATACAGGGTATGCCCATCGCGCGGGTAACCACGGCGGCATGAGAGGTCAGCCCGCCTTTCTGGGTCAACACGCCGGCTGAGTTCGCGATGCCCCTGATATCATCCGGATTGGTTTCAGGCCGGACCAGGATTACCGCGTTTCCCTTTTTGTATTGTATCAGTGCGTCTTCAGCGTGGAAATAGACCTTGCCGCAGGCAGCCCCCGGAGCGGCATTGAGTCCCCTGGCAATGGGTTCTATGTTAGCGGCGACTTTAACCTGTTTATGAAGCATGGTCCTGAGGTCTTCCTCGGTGACCCTGGTGATTGCTTCATCGCGGGTGAGAAGTCCCTCCTTTATCATGTCTATCGCTATTTTTACGGCGGCCCGGCCCGATCTCTTCCCGTTTCGGGTTTGCAGGATGTAGAGTATGCCGGACTCAACCGTAAACTCGATGTCCTGCATATCCCCGAAATGTTGTTCGAGCTTTTCTACCATCCCCTCCAGCTCCGAGTATATCGCCGGCAGCCTGGTATGCAGGGTGGATACCGGCTCGGGCGTGCGTATCCCGGATACCAGGTCTTCACCCTGGGCCTGCATCATGTATTCACCGTAAAGTCCTTTTTCACCCGTACTCGGGTTGCGGGAAAAGACTACGCCTGTCCCCGAATTTTCATCCCTGTTTCCATAGACCATCCTCTGAACGACAGCCGCTGTGCCCATTGCGTAAGGAATGTTGTTGAGCTGCCGGTAGGCAACAGCCCTGGGATTATTCCAGGACTCGAATATCAGTTTTACAGCGGCCGTCATTTTATCGATTTCAGCGATGTTAAGAACGGTATCCATCATACCCGGCATGGAAACCGGGGCCGATGAACGTACCGAAACTTCCAGTCCCTGTCCCAATTTTTTACCTGTTTCCTGTTCAAGCGCGGCCAATGCCGCTGAAATGTCGTTTTCAGGCAGCTTGCCGGTCTTAACCCAGTTGTGATAGGCGCTTATGGATACGGTAAAACCGGGCGGGACAGGCAGTCCCAGGAATACCATTTCAACCAGGTTGGAGCCCTTGTTGCCCAGCTCGGACTTTTCTCTGTGCCCGCTTTTAAATGAATAAACGTTTTCCATCAATAACCTCTTTCCTGTTCCTGATTATTTCACCTGAAGGCTGCCGTTACCGGGACAAATCATGGAAACCGGTCATAATAATATCTTGCCAATATACATTATATTCGCAATCGAATAACTTGTTTGCCTCTCCAACTTTCCTCGCCCCTATTCCCAATATCGTTAATAAGGTATGAGAGAAGAATGCAAAGGAGGCCTTTTTGGAACAGGCCGGAGGTATACCTGGACGACCGGATGAGGCGCAACACCTCCGGTTTCGCCCTGGCCTCTCCCGATGCGGTCCGCAGAGGCGTAAAGAAGCTGCGAAACGACCTTTCAACGGGCGAATGGGAAAGAAAATACGGTTATTTGAGGAAGCTGGACTCTTTCGATACCGGCTTCAGGTTCATCACATTCCGTAAAAACGGGTGATTTTCCCGGTTCGTGGTATAGTGATGCTTAACTTCTTTACGGCAGTGTTCTATTGCCGAGCCGGTGGACACCCTGGCCGGTTTTAGGTGTCCGTAAACAGTTCGTGTTTCTCCGTAATTGAATGGTCTACCTGTAGCCGTCTATCCCGCTGTATTGCCTTGTAGGATAGTATATGTGAAAAAGATACTGTTATGATAGGCCATGAGCTACGAGAGAAGAAAGTTTTACCTTTCTGTTTTCTGGAACGTACCAGATTCGGCAAGAAATTGGTTCAAAGAAGCATCATCCATAAACGCTTTCTTGGGAATAATATGTGCTTTCATTCCACCAATCATGGTCAGGAAGATAAATTGCTCCTGATCGATAACCTTTTCAATCATTCTCCAATGAGTTATGGATTCGCCCATGTCCGTAATATCGGTAATACCATCTGGAGAAATGGTTAAAATATGCTTACCGATGACATCGTTGGGCCCTTTGCCGTATGCTCGGTTTAGCTCTTGTCTAACTATTCTGCGCAGTCTTGCGGTTGAAAATCGATAAACGTAATAGAACAACAACAATATCCCACCCACTATCACGATGATGCCGGTAGGAATATCGCTAAAAACCAGAGAAAATATTCCCACCACTATGAAAATACCTGCTAATAGATAAGCTATGAGCCTGTTTCTATCACGATCTATGTATCGCGGAACATGCTTTAGATAATACAGGTTGTAAGTCTCAAGATCATCCAGATTCAAGTTGAATTCAACTTTCATCGCCATCTCCGAAAATGTTCATAAGGGGATTATAGCACTTGAAAGGTTGATATGGAAAAGACAAATTGGAATACTAGTCTGGTATCAAGCCCAATAATCTCTGAAAAATTTTCTTCCTTTTTGGGCAATAGGTAGTTTTTTGTGTTATCCTGATTTACATCCGGAGATAACACTATAATGGCGGCAAGGCGTTGATCGACCGGCTTCGTTTGAATAATCCGGGGTAGAATGAGCCATAGTTCCGGTTATTGAGAACCATGCTTCCAGCGATCAAAGAGCCACCCTTCCGGCCAATAGAGCCAATTTAGATGTACTGACTGAGAATGTCAATTCCTCATGATAAACGGATAATCCACCCTGATGTAGGGGCGTGGTCTCCCGACCCGCCCGCCTGAAGCTATTGAATTTGAGACGTGACCTTGACATATTCATCGTGATGCCCGATCATATCCATGGCACAATCAACATTCTGAAGTCCGGGCTGGCCGGTTCGAAACCGGCCACTACCAGACCGTGTAATCTGTCTGAAATAGTCTGTGCAATTAAAACTTTTTATGCGCGAGGAATCAATCAACTCAGGAATACCCAGGTAGGACATGTCTGGCAGTGAGGTTATTACGAACTTATGATCCAGAGCGAAAAGGAATATTATCGAATCGGAGAATACATATTGTTTAATCCGGCCAAATGGGAATCAGACCGCGAAAATCCCAAGGCAAATCGAAAGTAATATCTTTCTCCTGAAAAACCAGTAAATGGAAGACTGAAAAGGTAAATACTATCCAAACAAAGAGCGGTTCTCACCCCCGGAAGAGTGACTCACGTAATTCCGTAACACTAGCTCAATACCAACTGGAACTGCGGCTCTCCAGCACCGGTATCGACAGTCAAGCGCATATAACAAAAGGCTAACGTTTTAAGGCTTGTACCTGATGACCTAGAAGCTATTAAATCGTCCAATGTGGGCTTTTCGAACGTTTATGGGCACTTGGAACCGGGTTGGGATGGAGCGGGTGGCGGGATTCGAACCCGTGACGTCTTGCTTGGGAAGCAAGCACTCTACCGCTGAGTTACACCCGCATCTTTTCTTATAAGAGAATATTACTTCAAAAAAAAGCGAAAATCAAGTATCCTGAACAAGCTCAAGCTGGCCTGCGCCAGGCAGATTGTTGCAGAATCTCAAGTTCAAGAGACTCTCACCTCGGGCCAAAGCCCTCCTCAGAGTGGACTGAATATGTTACTTTTTCAGCAGTCTACTTTTATTTCATCTTACCCGGGAGTGCCTTCACCCGGGGTCTTTTTGCCCGAAAGCAGCTCGAAAGCGGAGATATTGGGGATGTGGCTGGGGGGCCTCACCAGTTCGAGTCTGATGGCTTTTTGCGGGCAGCCCACCACGCACGAACCGCATCCCATGCAATGTTCATTGATCACGCTGGATTTCAGCTTCTTTGAGCCGGGGGCTTTCTTCATCTCGATGGCCGAGAAATAGCAGCGCTCCAGGCAGGTCTGGCAGCCGCTGCACAGGTCCGGGTTGACTACCGCCCTGAAACGGCTGGGAGAGAGGACGTCATGTACCCGCCCGTGTTTGTTGAGAGGATGGATCACCACGCAACAGTCGTCGCAGCAGTTGCAGTACAGGTCCGCCTGGGCGATATTCAGCGGGATATGTACCTGCCCGCGGTCTTCGCATGAATGGACTACCTTCAACGCGGCTTCGGCAGTAAGGTCCCTGGGCGGTTTGCCTCTGATCGGACGCAGACGCATACCCGGGATAACAGGAGCCCAGGGAAACTGGACGTGCAGGCAGACGAACACCGGTTTATCGCATTTCCTCCACATCCCACGGCATCCGCACATCAGCAGATTGGTCTTGATCGATCTCCGGAGTACCTGCTCGATATCCTCGTACCACAGGATCTGGTCGGGGGTTATATTGGGGCTCATCAGCAGGGCCTTGTGGGCTGGCGCTACCCTGTGCGCGGGAAGCGCGCCGCTGTCATGGCGTTTGATATATTCTTCCGCCAGCATGTCCGCCCATTCATTGTAGTAGAAGTCGCTCCACAGCGGGTTGATCTGCGGTCTGAGCTCCTCCTTGATGTAGCCGATGGCGCCGTGATGGAAGAAGACGATGCTGCGGGGTGCAGCATAGCCGGTCTTCCTCTTCATGATCAGACCTCTTTCGGCCATGTCGTCGAGTTTCGCCTGTAGCTCTTCAGGTGCCATTTTCAGCTTTTCCGCTATCTGCCCGCAGTCAATCATCTCGGGCATCTCCAGCATCAGCCGGGCTTCATCTGGGGTTACCATGGCCTCCAGTATCCTGACAAACCTTTCGGAGCCGGGCGCCCCCACCATCTCCCCCAGCCTGGCGTATACATCCGTTTGTTCAGTCATGCTCATCTCCTGAAGTTTTTGAGCCGGTGTTATTTGAAAACATAACGATTATACGACCGGCCTTTGTGCAGATACTCTATCTTAGCCCACCGGAAGGCTGTATGCAAGACAGACGGCGCATATTATACATTACTATTCTTTTACCCGGGTTTTCTCCAGCCTGATGAAATTACGTCTGATTACTCTCTTAATTGAGGGCCAGGTTCCTGTATAGGGAACATAGACTATTGAAATATTTGGGAACATTTAGCATAATACTAACGTGAGAATAATTGCCAGGTCAACTCTGATCAACTTTTATCAGATGCACAGTCATGGCGATGCGAAAAGTGCTCTGGAAGCATGGTATCGCGAAGTAAGAACAGCCGTTTGGCAGTCCTGGAAAGGGGTGAAGCAAAAGTATGGGAATGCCAGCATTTTGAAAAACAATAGAGTGGTCTTCAATATTTGTGGAAATAAATATAGATTGGTAGTAAAAATAAATTATGATGCACAGGTTGTGTATATCAGGTTCATTGGGACACACCGGGATTACGATAAAATCAATGCGGAGGAGATATGATTAAGCCGAAGGTAATTAAAACCAGGGAAGATTATAACCTTGCACTTAAACGCATTGAAGAACTTATGGATGCAAAACCGGGAACATCTGAATTGAATGAACTCGAACTTCTCAGTACCCTGGTTGACATTTATGAAGAGAAGCATTTTCCAATTGACTTTCCGGACCCTGTTGAAGCTATCAGGTTTCGTATGGAACAGTTCGGGATGAAACAGCAGGACCTTGTTCCTTATATCGGGAACAGGAGCAAAGTGTCTGAAGTACTGAGTAAAAAGAGGAATTTGACACTGCCAATGATCAAAGCATTGAGCAAAGGACTCGGGATACCTTCCGATGTCTTATTGCACGAGTATCAAAGATTGCAGAACAAAGATTGTCCTAACGTTGAATTTGAAAAGTTCCCTGTCAGGGAAATGATGAAAAAGGGATGGATTAAGGAGATACCCGACTTTAAATCACGGAGCCGGGAAATTATTCTCGACCTGATCGATAATGCCGGCGGTATCGAATCAGTAAAAGGCTGTTTGTTTCGTCAAAGCAAAAGCGCCAGAGAAAATGAAAAAAATGATGAATATGCATTAGCTGCCTGGTGTTTAAAGGTTCTATCTATTGCGAATGAAAAACCATCAACCGTTCAATACGTGGAAGGGACATTGGACAATAGATTTCTTCGCGAGGTCGCTAAACTCAGCTATTTCAAAAATGGTCCGGCTTTAGCCAAAGAGTATTTGGAAAAACACGGAATTCACCTGGTTACTCTTGAACATTTAAGTAAGACATATCTTGATGGAGCGGTGCTTTTTCCGGCAAACAGGAATCCGGTAATAGGGCTTACTCTTCGATATGACCGCATGGACAACTTCTGGTTTTGCCTGTTGCATGAGCTCGCTCATCTGAGCATTCACTCAAAAGCCAGCGGTGTTGGAATTATCATAGATGATCTGGATTTGAGAAAATACGATGAGAGGAAAGAGGATGATCTCGAAAAACAGGCAGATAGTTTAGCTCAGGAGGCTTTAATCCCGGGTGAAGCATGGGATAAAACAGTCTTTCCTGCCCCTGGTACTCCCAAACTCGCTCAAATAATGGACCTTGCCGGGGTGCTGAAGATCGATCCGGCGATTATTGCCGGAAGAATAAGATATGAAACAAATAACTATAGAAAATTTTCAGATTTGTTAGGACATGGAAAAGTACGCAGACTATTTTCCAATAATTAGTTTAATGTATGTTTATATCGGGAGAAGGATTTTCCTGCCTCAGTACCTTCCGTATTCTTCGGCGGCCTGCATGAAGGCCCGGAAGTTGTCCGGGTCCCTGGTCTCGGTGGCCGAACAGCCTCCTGCCAGTATATAGCCCCCGCCCGGTGCGCAGGTCTCGATCAATTTCCGGCAGCACTCTTTCACCTCTCCCGGGGTGCCCGAGACCATCAGCGAGGCCGGTACGTTGCCGCTGATGCAGCAATTATCGCCGATCGTTTTCTTGGCCAGCGCCATGTCCGTACGGTCGAACATCCAGCTTACCCAGCCTTTGGGAAAGTCGCCGTAGTATTCCAGCCGCTGGTTGTGTGAGCCCTCGGCGAAAAGGGAGACCATGATTCCTTCCTCGATCAGGGCATTGATCACCTTTTTCAGTCCAGGCCAGTAGAATTTCTCGAACTGCCTGCGGGACATGAAGACGTCGTCCCCTTTGTGCAGGGGGAACATCACCATGTAGCCGTTGACGGCGTTCATGCTCTCTATCAGCCGGGCGATGTGTATGTCCGTGGCTATATTGATGGCCTCGAGGAGCTTCTCAGGCTGCCGGTACATGTCTTTGGCTGCCCCTGCGGTCCCCCTGAGGTTGTCCGCGATGAGGTCGAAGGGGGCGCTGCCCATTCCGATCCTCCCCGCCGGGAAACCCGCTTCGAGGCATTCCCTGCCGAATATCATGAACTCCTGCTGCTGCCTTTCCAGTTCCTCGCCCGCGGCGATGAATTTCCTGAACGACTCCCTGACGTCCGGCCGCATGAAGGGGTAAACGGCCGCCATGGGCATGCCGTTAAGACTGGTCAGATGCGGGAAATACTGCCAGGGCTCGGCTGCTCCGATGGTCCTGGGGGTCAAGACCCTGAACCCGAAGTCGCCGGGATCATCGATAAAGCGGTCGTATTCAGCGGCGGACATGTACTCTTTCTCGTTGAACTGGTAGGTATTGACCGTATCCGCCACCCCGTGCCCCGGCCAGGAATACTGGTGGTAGTCCAGGATGTCGAATACCTTTCCTGAAAATACCAGTCCCGGCCCGCTGTAGCTGTCCATGTCTTCGTAAAAGTCCCACATGAATCTGGTCCAGGCTTCCCGGGCGGCCCTGTAGTCATACATCACCTTTTTAAAATCATAGCCGGCATGATAGGCCGGGTAATGTCCCAGCGGCAGCGAGACGGGGACGCGGTCAGGCTTTTCACACAGGCCGGCTGCCAGCAGGCGCTTCACCCTTTCCCCGTAGAGTCTTTCCGCCCTGGCGTCACGGAAGGCCACCCCCGGAGGGGAAATATAGTCCTTCAGGCGCTTTTCCCGTTTCTGTTCCCTGGTCGATACCGGCTGCTCTTCCATTTTTGCTCCTTGTACCTGCTTTTTCCTCCAGTCAGGCATAATCCAGGCCTTTATCGCCTTTTCCTGCTGCGGCTTTTGGTTTAGTGAAAATGGTGAAACGAGGGGGCCGGTACAGACCCCCTCGTTTCTATATACATCGCGATTACTGTTATTTGGACTAGACCAGTGAGCCCGCTTCGGGTGATGTCCCATTCGGGTCCAGGGACTTGGTAATTTTCGCCCACCACAGATCGAAATCGCATAATGCATGGCCGATTTCGCGTGTGGCGCCGATTGTTCCGGCAAAATAGTGTTCCCTGAAAGCCCTTTCGGACTGCTCTTTCTGCCAGGTCTCGACAGCCTTCTTGGCCTCGGCATTGGTTGGGTCGAATTTACAGAAGATCTCCGTCTTGCCAACGTGTCCCTGTTCAACCCCCCAGCCGAAGGGCATGCCGCCGTCATCCACGATATATCCGGCCTTGATGAGGGGTTTCTTGGCTTCGCCGGCCCCGATAGACCATTTAAGGGTCAGGTCCCTCTGTCCCATGATGGGGATGGAATTGAAGGCCCCGCCGGCCCGGAAGGTCTCCCTGATAGAGGCGCAGATGCGGATGTCATGCGCCAGCAGGATGCCTTCAATCTCCGGGTTTTCTGCTGTCTTCAATGACTTGCCGTCATTGTCGCTGATGATTTTTTCCAGTACCTTCTTCTTGTATTCGAAGTCTTCAGTGGAAAGGCCCGTGATGATGACAAAGAAGCCGGGACCCTGGATTTCACCGCTCATCTGCTTGAAAATCTTTTCCTCTTCCTCGTTGCAGGTGGTGATATTGCAGGATACCATGGCGATATTGAAGCCCATCAGCTCGTAGGCTATTTCGGCCTCGCCGATCTTGAGCTCAGCCTGCCAGCTCTTTTCGACCGAAGGGAAGCTGTAGTAGCGGCACATGATGTTGGCCGGCATGGCGCTCATCGTGTAGCGGGGTGATTTGCCCGTGATGGGGAAGGCTGCCGGACCCGGCCAGTGATATAGTTTGACGGCTGCCTTGGTGAACACACCGGGGGTTACGCCCGGGGGCACCGCGCTGGTGAGAATTGACCTCAGTGAGGGGCCCGGCCCGTCGCCGCAGAACCATTCGTCCGATGAACCCAGCGAGCCTGATCGAACGATATCGCCCTCAGGGGTTACCCATTCGATGGCCAGGTGGTTGCGGTCGTCGCCGCTGGTGGTCTGGTCCATATGCCCGTGACCCCTCAGCATGGCCGAGCAGTTGGAGCCGGCGCCCTTGATGCAGAAGTTCAGGCCCCTTTTCATCAGTTCGGCCTGGAGTTCGGCTGAAATAACGTAAGGCTCCACCACGGCGTACATGTTTTTCTCATTGATTTCGATGATGTGGTTCATTCTTCTCAGGTCAAGAAGGATGATGTCCTTAGGGAACATTCCCGACCAGCCCGTGCATATGGGTCTGTATTTCAATTTATATTTATTACAGAGCTTGACTGCCGCCTGTACCTCCTCGGTATTGCCGGGAAGTATAATAGCGGCGAATTCAGTCGAATAGTAAGCGGGCATTATGGCCGGATCGCTGCAGATATTTTCGGCTCCCACTATATCTTCGAACGCGCTGTATACTTCTTTGCTTAAAGCCATTATTCTTTACCCCCTTTCCTAGATTGATTTCTCTAATAGCTCAACCATGTCATAAACCTTGAGGCTGCTGGCGCTGTCTTTCAGCGCATTGTTGAAGGTGGCCTCGCACCACGGACAGGCCGTGACCAGCGCCTCGGCCCCGGTAGAGACGGCTTCCTCGATTCTCCTGGCGGCAGTCCATTTGGCGAAATCGGGATTTGAATCGCATACGCCGCCGCCGGCGCCGCAGCACCAGGCATATTCCTTGATCCTCACCATCTCGGAAAGTTTGATCCCGGGAATGCTCTTGAGCAGCTCTCTCGGCGGTTCATAGACGCCGTTGGTGCCCCGGCGGTAGGTCTTGGGAGGATCGAAGACAAACCTGTCACCCGGGATCTTTTTGCCTGACCAGTGGATCCAGGGTTCACCCAGGCGTCCCAGCCGGCAGGGATCGTGATAGGTTACGGTCATGTTGACCCGTTTCTCGGGCCTTAGTTTTCCTTCTTTGACCAGCCGGTTTAAATACTCCGTGATATGCAGTACTTCCAGGTCGCCCTTCAGGTTGAACCTGTCGTAAAGCACCTTGAAGGCCCAGTAGCCGTCGGCGCAGCCGGTTACCAGCAGTTTGGCGCCGGACTTCTTGATCACTTCCATGGCTTTGGCTGCCTGGTCCATGAATTCCTTTTTATAGCCCATCTGGTAAGCCCGTGAGCCGCAGCAGACCTCCGCAGCCCCGGCAATACCGAAATTTACTCCCGCTTTTTGCAGCAGCCTGGCTGTACCCTGAGCAATCTTCCACATATCCTTGTTAAAGCTGGTCAGACAGCCCACATGGTAGAGGACATCCACTTTCTCTGTGGCGGCATCCTTCAGGTTCATTCCTGCCGCCCACTCAGCCCTTTTCTCGGCTGAGCCCGGCACCATGGCATTCAGGTTTTTCATATTCTGAACAGCCTTGTCCAGGGCCGGGACGGTATGTCCCTCTTCCACCGTCTTGATGCGGAATTCCTGGATAGGTTCGTTCACTTCCATATCCATACCGTAGTTGCATGAAGCGCCGCAGGCGCCGCACATCTGGCAGTTATAGACTATATCCACCAGTTTGGGGGTATAGGTGATTCCTTTTTTCAACCCTGATGATATAATATTAATTCTGCCGCCCCCTGAATAGGCGTGGAAGTTATAGCGTGCTATGCTCGGACAGGCATAAGAATAGTCGGTACCCTTTACTCTCTGCATGGGTATAAATTTGCAGGCCGAACACCGGCAGCACATATTGACATCGCCCTGATATTGCTCCAGTCCCATATTTTGCTACCTCCTGAACTATTTTTTTATGTTTATCTTTCTAATTTATATTAGAAGCAGATTTTTCCGGGGTTCATGATTCCATTGGGATCGAAGATTTTCTTGAGTTTATTCAGCACGGCCACCGTGGCCGCATCCTTGTTGAAGATGGTCCTGGCCAGGTTGCCGTATGGCCGGGAGAAGAAGGCGCCCTGGGCTAACAGGCCTTTGGTGGCGGTCTCGATCAGGGCCTTTACCCGCTCGCTCTCGCTGGCGCTGGCGGGATCGTAGAAGAGATTAAATTCACAATGCACGCCGGTGCCCTGGACGATCGGCTGAAGATAAACACCCACATCCGAAGCCGGATAGCCGGCCTTATCGGCCAGATCGTTCATCAGCGCCACTGAATCCTTGATCTTGTCGTTAATCGTCAGGAAGAATACATCCTGGCTGGCCCCTTTGTAACGCAGTTTCCAGTAAGGTTCCGCTGAGGGCTGCTGTACGGTCTTCAATATTTCGTTAGCTGAAATTCCGCCGATGGACTTGACGGCTTCTATGCCCAGCCGCTGGGTAATATCGGTGATATTCTTCACAAAAACATTGATCCTCTCCTCGGGGAAGAACTCATAACCGGCCACGACGTAGAAGAGGGTCCACGGGGGCAGGGAGTTCTTGATGGCCTGGTAATCGGCAGGCCATTTTTGAGCGAAGATGGCAGCCAGGTTGGTGTTGTTGAGGATGAAGCATTCATTGACCATTCTCAGCCTGATCAGCCATGAGGCCATTTCTATCAGGGTGTCCACATTCGAGGAACCGACCACGTAGGGCTCTTCGATAGCGGGCAGGATCTCACATCTCAACGATGCCCAGGATACAATACCGATGGTTCCCTGCGATCCCTGGACCAGCCTGTGCAGCGAAGCAATTCCGGGGCCGTAAGGCGCTTTCTGTACACCTCCGACCGCCCACTGTTCTTCGACGGTACCCGGACCGGCTGCCTGTCCCGTCCTGAACTCGTCACCGCTGCCGAAAACAACCTCTAGGCAGGCTGTGGGGTCTGAAATATCCCATTGGTAGCCGGGCATCTGTACCGGCTCTCTTTCCAGCATACTGGCGATGACCGATTTGGTCTTCCTGGGCAGTAACGGCATATTGAGCCGGATGCCCTCCTGGGCGCAGGCGGCAGCAAGCTCACCGAATGTTACGCCCGGTTCTACCATGGCTACCCTGCGCGGCCGGTCGACCTTGATGATCTTTTTCATGCCGCTCAGGTCCACTATCAAGGCCCTCCCGGTGCCGGGTACGGTGTCACCCCGGAAATGAGGCGGCCCCGAGCTCACCGGTACCAGCGGAGTGAGGGTCTCGTTGGCCAGTGCTACTATCTGTTTGATCTCACCCAGGCTCGAAGGTTTGACCACGCAGGCTGGTCTTACGGGATTGACAAAGCTCATGTCCCTGGAGTATTGGTCCAGCGTTGCCTGTTCGCCGCTTACATTGGCGGCTCCCACAATGTTCACCAGCTTTTCTTGTTCAATCATTTCTACCCCCTTTCAATTTTTAGCCATACTAAATCACATTTTTGAAAAATGTTGAACTTATACGAATGACTTATAAAGGGCAAGCAACACGATAGTATTATACTTTCCATGTAATGTCAAGTGTACACAAGTACACTAATTTACAGGACCGGTTGCCCTGTGTCTGACGGCGTCCGGTAATATCATTCCGGTTTGACGGTACTTCGCCCGGCCTGGACCAGCGGGGAGGGTCTTTTACGTCAACCTGGTTAACCGGGATACTTCAGAATAGTCGGTAAATTTCAGTGTCTGAGGGTTGACAGGAATGTCCCGTTAAAAGAGTCCGGCTTTTTGTCGTTGTACTCTTACAGAGATTACTACACTCGTCCTGCGGACTCGTTCGTAATGACAGGATGCCCGTTTGCGGCGTTTGTCATGGCGAGCCTCACGAGGTCCCTTCTCTTGTCCTCGTGATCGGCGTCGCCATCTCAATACGGGCACAAGCCCGGATACCGGCTTATCAGTCAGCCGATGGCTTGCCATTCTGAGCCCGATTGCACCCTTTCTTACAATCGGCTGGATTGCACCCTTTCTTACAATCGGCTGGATTGCACCCTTTCTTACAATCGGCTGGATTGC
>JAFGOB010000178.1 GCA_016926695.1 Dehalococcoidales bacterium
ATAATGCTTTTTGCTCCAATAACAGACCAGCTTTTCCTTGACTTCAAGCGTCTGGCCAGCCTCGTTCTTTATTTTGCGGCTGCGGAGCATAGATTTTAACTTAAATGTCCGGGTATCATTCCACTCATAGCCGGATTGGTCAAGGATCCATTCCTTAACGGCTTTGTCACTCTTCTTCGTACTCTTCGACAAAATATACCCGTTGCCACGGCTGAGTATATGCGCAATGTTGGTCCCGGTGTTCAAGCCACCATCCGCCACAACAATAACTTTTTGGAAGCCCATACTGTCTATACTTTTCTCCAATGCCGGGATGAGCGTCGTCTGGTCTGTGGCGTTTCCAGGGAATAACCTGTATGCGATCGGTATGCCATTGTCATCAATGAACAATCCCATCTGCACAATCGGCTCTCCACGCTTCTCCTTAGATATGCCTTTCTTCCGCAATCCTTTCTGTACGACATTGCCGTCTTCATCTCTGACATCCTCGTCATTTTCACGGTTTTTCTTGATTTACTTGTTATGTCTAACTATTAAACTCGGGTTATATCACTTCTGTCAACATCTTCTTATGCCCTTGAATTTCACATCTTCGATCCGTATTATTACAAGCCCGATCCCTCAATAATACAATAATAAATGTCGTTATATCTAAATAAAAATCCGTTTTCCCGTGTATAGGGGAATGGTGTAAAATAGAGAAGGTATTTTCCCCGGCATCTTGATTCGCGCGTAAATATTGAGATAAACGGGGAAACCGCAGAGAAACAGAAAACAGACGGGACAATTATGATGAGCAACCTGGTTGAACAAAATGACATCATCATCGGATCGTGGCCGGAGCTGTGTGAAAGGGTATATGACGGGTCATGGCAGTCCCATATCGGCTGCTTCAGATCGAATTACGCCTTTCGCGGTCTCGGGGATAAATCTTATCATCTTACTTCAAGCTATAAAAGAAACTTCGGAAATAAGGCTGAACTGGAGTACCATCTATTAAGGAACTTCAGAAAATATTCTCAAGATGGTGAGCTGAACCTTAATTATTCGGACTGGCAGTGTATGACCATAGCGCAGCACCACGGGCTTCCGACCAGGCTGCTGGACTGGACATATTCGCCTTTCGTAGCTATGCATTTCGCCACAAACGAGACTGAAAAATACGACTCCGATGGTGTGATATGGGAGGTTGACTATGTAAGGGTCAACCATCTCCTGCCGTCTCCCCTGGTCGACCAGCTTAATAATGTCGGCGCCAACGCCTTTACTATAGGGATGCTGGAAGATGTCATATCAGATATCCAGGATTTTGACAAACTGGTGCCCAACGATCAGATACTCTATTTTGAACCTCCCTCCATAGATTCCAGGATAGTGAACCAGTTTGCCCTCTTTTCGGTAATGTCCAGCCCGACATCCGACCATGAAGAATGGCTGATAAGACATCCTGAACTCTATCGCCGCCTGATTATTCCCCAGGAACTGAAATGGGAAATCAGGGACAAGCTCGACCAGGCCAATATTACCGAAAGAATGCTGTTTCCCGGACTGGATGGTCTGGCGGAATGGCTGAAGAGACACTATCAGCCCAGAATTTGAGAATGCATATTAGAGGCGATAAAAGAAGCAGCCGGATTTCAAGGGTGGAATTATTCGTTTTTCCGGTGTGGGGGTATGGTTGCCATGAAAATGTGGGGTGAATGTTTTTTTGTCATGAACATCATTAAACAGGCAGGACCGGACTGGTAGATGGAATTAAAAAAGAATACCGGAAACAAACCGCGCATAGATGAAGATTACCGGCTCTGGCTTTTGCTGGCCCAGACCAGGTCCGCCTTATTCAAGGCCAGGGAGAAGAGGCTGGGACAGTACATTCATCATAATCAGGCCATGACGCTGGTTTTTATTGAAGCGCATGACGGCAAAGCCACCCCCTCCATGATTTCCCAGATGCTAAGCCTGGAAGTCCAGTCCGTTTCCGGGCTGGTGAACAGGATGGAAAAGAAGGGGCTGGTGATCAGGACACGGGACTCCGAAAGAAAGAACATTATACGCCTGTCTCTCACGGAAAAAGGCTGGGAGACGGCCCGGCAGGTGAGACAGCTTGATTTTGTGAAAGCCACCATGTCACAGCTTTCCGCTGAACAGCAAAAGCACTTGCGCCAGTGTTTACTGGTACTTCTGGACTCCGCCTTGAAAGAGCTGGGTATCGAAGACAGCTTCAAACTGTACTAGGGCGCATCATATTCCGTCCTGCCGGAGAGGCTCCGGGAACAGGCCCCGGTACTTGAGGACTATCCCCCGGAAGGATAGAATAAAATGAGATGATAAAAGCCGTTATATTCGATATGGACGGCCTGCTGATTGACAGCGAGCCGCTCTGGGTAGAGGCCGTGGTTGAAGTTTTCAACCAGGCGGGAGTCCCCGTTAAAAAGGATATCACGCAGCAAACTATGGGTCTGAGGGTTAATGAGTCCGTAAAATACTGGCTGCTGCGCTTCCCCGGAATGAGCAGCCTTTCCGCTGAGATACTGGAAGAAAGAGTAACGGAAAGAGTTATTGAGCTTATCAGGGAAAAAGGCCGTCCGATGAAAGGGGCGCCGGAAGTAGTCGAAATTTTGGCCCGCAAAAAATTACCTCTGGCCCTGGCTTCTTCATCGAGAATGAAGGTTATTGATGCGGTGCTGGAAATGCTGCCCGTAAGGCCGTATCTGCGGGTGATACGTTCAGCCTTTGATGAGGACTACGGCAAGCCTCATCCGGCCGTTTACATCAATACCGCGGGTGAGCTTGGCGTTTTACCGGAAGAGTGCCTGGCCTTTGAGGACTCTATAAACGGGATTATATCGGCTAAAGCCGCCAAAATGAAATGCCTGGCCGTTCCCAATCCCCTCATAGCGGGCGATAAGCGTTTTTGTCTGGCAGACATGACGCTGGCCTCTTTGCAGGACTTCCGCCTGGAATTACTGGACGGTTTATAGTGCCAAATGGCGCCTGTTGCCGGCCTGTGGGAAAAAGCAGCCTGTATTACTAAATGCAGTGAGGGAAACGCGTCCGGTTGACATAGAATAGAGTTTTATCCTCTCAAACCGGTATGGTGAAATAGAAAGCGCTTCCCGATCCCAGTTTGCTCTCTACCTGGATCTTTCCGCCGTGGGCTTCCACGATTTGCCGGCAGATTGCCAGGCCGAGGCCCAGACCGGGGGTCCTTCTATCCTGCTGAACACGGTGATACGGCTTGAAGACATTTACGAGTTCTGTATCCGGGATGCCTATCCCTTCATCTTTGACCTCTATCCTGAGTTCCGCGTTTTTTACCTGCGCTTTGAAAAAGACACGTCCGCCGGGTGTGTTGTACTTGCCGGCGTTGGAAATCATGTTATTGATTACCTGTTCGATACGCGGGGCATCAATGTTCACCACCGGCATTCTATCGTCTATTTCGAGGATCAATTCATGCCGGCCTTCATTCAAGGCCGGCATGTTGATATCGACGATTCTCTCGAACAGCTCTTTAAGATTACAGGGTTGAGTGTAGATTTTAAAGGTGCCCCTTGAATAGCGGGCCAGGTCAAGCAGCTCATCCAGCCTCTGCGCCATTACCTGTACGCTGTTGTTTATATTGGCGGCCAGTTTTTTCAGTACGCCGGAAGATCCGGACGGGACCATGTCATTTAGCATTGAACAGGAGATTATCATCGGGGTAAGGGGCGTTCGCAGTTCATGGGCCAGTATATTGATGAACATACCTCTGGCTTCAGCTTCCTCCTGCAATTCCTTACGCTGTTCAAGCTCCCGGTTGTACAGATCGCGCAGGTTTTTTTCCATCCTTTTACGTCCCGTAATATCCCTTGCAACCAGCACAAAACCAAGGTGTGAATTCAGCCTGTCCTGTACCAGCGATACCGATACCAGCAGCGTGATGTCGCCTCTTTGACGTGTACGGTACTGTAGTTCATAGTTGAAGGTCTGCTTCTTTTGAATGGCCTCTTCCAGCATTGCGGAAACCGCTGCCGGGTCAGTGATGATTGAATCGAACCTTCTGCCTATAATTGACTGATTTTCGTCCTTCAGCAGGTCCAGGGCGGCGCGGTTTGCCATTTTCACCGTCCCTCCGGTGTCCAGCAGAAACAGTGCATCGCTCATTGTGCTGAGGATTTCATCGGAGGCAGACAAAGGCGTAAGGTTCATCAGTCCGTATCCGTATACCGCTAATACCAGCCCGAATTCCCAGATAAGATAGGGGATATCTCCCAGGTGGGCGTAGCTGCCCAGACCGGCAATAGGAAGAACGGAGTTGGTGAGTGTACCGATTAACAGTGCCGGCAGTGCAGGTATTATAATCCACCTGGCCTGAAGCTTTTCACGGTATACCCTGGTTTTAAAGCGGAAAACGATCAAAAAGTAAAAGCTGGTAAAAAACAAGACCTGGCAAAAAGCCAGGAAAGCCCAGTAGGAAATGGTATCCGCCGGCTGGGCAATCCAGCCCAGCGTCGTTTGTACTGCATCGAAAATCTGGCGTCCTGAAATTTGAAGATATACAAAAACACACATAAAAGCCAGAATTACCAGCAGCAGCGGGACGTTTTTAACCAGTCTGTTCTTACCGCTCAGGGTGGTGAACAAATAGAAGGCCGCTACGGGTTGTGTCACCCCTCCGATGAAAGCCACGGTTACACAGATAAAGGCCGCATCATAAGATATGTTCAGCGGCAGTACACCATAGGGAAAACTCCACAGCGCAAAGGTCAGTATAAGCAGGCAACACAGGCGGTTGACGGGAGAGTGAGGATTTTTATTAAGGACCAGCGCTATTACAACCAGGTGAAAAATGAAAACTGAAAAGTGGATAAACGAAAACAGGTCTATGGTGATAGACAAACACTACCCTCCCGTGAATGACAGGTTACAATGACAAAAATTTCATCATCCCATTAATTTATTATATCAGACGCTGTTTCTACAACGGAGTTAAGACCCAATTATCGGCAGCAAATGACCGGTTCATGTTCAGGCTGTGGTCCGGGTAAAGACAATATTCCGGGATGTGCCTGTTCCTGACTGATTTCTCTCTTAGAAAAAGCTAAGCGTACCCCACATCTTCGCTGGAGACAAGGTGTTTAATTTCAAGTTATTCTCATTACGTCCGGCAAGAATGTAGGGTAATCTCACTTTTGTTGAGTAAGACGACAGGCTACAAAGCATTAACCTTTTAGAAATTGTCATCCTGGAGCCACGATTCTTCTTTCTTCCTAATCGGGGCGCAGGATCTCAGGATGGTGGGGTAGAAGCTATATATCATTTACTCCAAATACATTTGGCTATGGACTTGAACTTCCTGATACCGAGAGCACCTCTGTCAGCCTCAATCCCAGCAAGTCCGCCGCCAGGAATTATCCTACCTCCCCGGTAATACCGAGAGGTTTTCCTGTTATGCTGCAATATTGAATAGCCGACTTTTTGGCCTCATTGATCACAACTCTTAAAGCATTAAGGTCTATTGCGTTTTCAACCATATCGAACAATAATTCTTTTTATCCTATTACTGCTTTCCTCCCATTCACCCCCCCATATCATACGTGCTTGACCGACTGTCGCCTTCTGTTTTTTAGGTTTGGGAATTGGGGTAAAATACTCGGCATTGCGGCGGCTTTCAATAATTCGCCGGGTTGGCTGGCCCTGTTCATCCAGTTCCCAGTGGCGGGCCGGGTATTCATACGGGGAGTTGAGTATCGGGTGCTCGAAAAAATCATAGACCATGCTTTTCTCTCCGGACTGCGGTTTAATTGATTGATAAAGGATTTTTATTAGACTTATTTTAGGCTTTTTATACGCTCAATACAACAGGTATTTTTTTACGAAACAGTTTTCCATCATTACCAGTGACCGGGTGTTTTAACCTGGGCGGGCCGGTTTAAACCGGCCCCTACCATCTGATTTAGCTGCTTTAAATACCGGCCTGCGTTCCCAATCCGGCTATCCCTTATCTCAAAACTGAAAACCGATAACTGGCAACTGTAAACTTATAACTTCCGTTTCTTAGATTAATAAATTCGGCAATTCGAATTCGTTTCGGATTTCGGATTCGGAATTTCGGATTTATACTTGTTATTGGCACTGCTTTCCTTTACAATTCTATGAAAATACAGAAGGCGGGACTGAAAAAGGAGGCATGAGAAGAATGGCTGAATCCATGTATGCTAAATATGTACATACCGAGCCGAGGGGACAGATCGAAAGAGACGGCGAGATTATTTTCGACGGAATATTCGCCAAGCCCGAGCTGACGGGCACCAAATGCCAGATGCTGTATTCCATCGTCACCAAAGCCCATGTCAATGAGTCCGCCCCCCATATTCATGATTTCCCCATCATTATGAGTTTTATCGGCGCCAATCCCGCGGACATATATGATTTTGACGCGGAAATCGAGTTCTACCTGGGCGGAGAAAAACAGGTCATCACCAAAACCTCAGTAATATCCCTTCCTCCGGGTATAGCTCACTGCCCGCTGATCTTCAAGAGGGTGGGTAAGCCGCTGGTATTCCTGGAGATCATGCTCACGGACCACTACGCCAGAAGATATCCGGAAAAATAACAGGCTTTGAGGAGGTAAGAGCCGTGGAGTTCGCTTACGATGCCATCGTTGACTATATGAGGGAATATTTTAAGACTTTCAATGCTTACGGGCAAAATCCGGATACCATTCACCGGCTGGATGATTACTTCGCTCCGGACCTGGAATTTTTTCCTTATGTGGCGGGAGTGGGCCATGTCAACGGACGCGAGGAATTTTACCGTGTTCTTTTATCACACCCATCCGGCTATGAGAAACTCACTCCCGAGGATATTGTAGTCGATGAAAGGAGAAAGGCCGCCGTGGTGCTGATCAGGGCTGAGATCACAGACTCCCGGACAGGGGAAATGCTGGTCAAAAAATACTATTTCGTTCTTTATCCGCTGGCGCTGGATGAAAACAACACCATCAAGATCAAGAAGATCCAGCTTTTCTGGGAGGTGCTGCCGCCCGGTTCAATGGAAATAAGCGACGTATTTGCCAGGGACCGCAAGTAAAAACGGCTGCCCGTGCTATCTCCTGAGCAGGATGCGCAGCGGACCAATGGCGACCAGCAAATAAGCAATGATTCTGATGCTTATAACAAATGCCTCTAATTCCTCGGCAAGTCCGACCAGTGTCAGGGCATGAGAAACGGCATAAAGACCGAAGGCTATGCCGATAAAAAAGGATACCGAGGGAATAGCAAGTGCCCTGGCTGTTGCCGGTGGTCCGCTTTTTTTCATTCTGGAAAGGGCCAGGTCAGATTTTCTCTTAAAATAGGCCCAGATGCCCAGTACAAGTACGATAGATGCCAGAATCAGATTGACAACAGTAATCGCCATATACTATATCCCCTTTTAAAATCTATATTAATACAAACGCAAAAATAAATGAAGCAAATAGCAAATGGCAAACAGCGGTTGCCGCAGCATCATCAGGGCGGTGGGGATTTGTATCAATATCTGGTGCGTTTGTGTTGCAGTTTTTAAGGAAGGTGTGTTACAATCCGAAACATCCGGTACTCGTAATTGTATATCTATCAAGATGCCATAATGAGGGGGTCTGACGGTAATGCGAAATTGTTTCGGTATTGATAATACGGGCTTTCCTGATGACATGAGTTTTGGTATGGAATGGCAGGAGTGAGTTCAGGCTATTATCGGTATAAATCAGTACATTATAGATAGGAGGGTTAAAACGTGAAAAAAGAACAGGTTGCTCCGTTAATGGTTTTTCTGGCACTTGTCCTGATCGTTTCCCTGGTTTTCATCGGTTGTTCCGGCACATCATCAACCACTGCCCCCGCTACATCAGCCGCCCCTGCCGCTGCGACCTCTGCACCGGCCCCAGCGGGGCTGATCACCTTCAAGATCGGTTATGATACTCCGCCGACTACCAATCTGGGAGTTCCCGTCGAGTATTTTGCCAAAGAGGTAAATTCAAGATTAGCCGGGAGAGTAAAAGTCGATACTTATCCAGCCGGCTCGCTGGCTTCCCAGGGTACCGGCCTGGAAAATGTCAGGACTGGCGTTGCCGATGCTTATGTATTTTCCTTCGGGGCACATCTGAATTCTTTTCCGGTGATGAACTTTACCAGCCTGCCCGCTCTCAATTTTTATCCTGACACCGTAAAAGATATGGAGACCGAAGTAGCGACAATGAAGGCTATCCTGGCGAAGTATCCCGCGGCACAGGAAGAGACTGAAGGTCTCAAGCTGCTATGGAGCAATACTTACAGCACCGCCGTGTATATGGGAAACACCAGGATCACAAAACCGGATGATATAAAAAGCCTGAAAATCGGTTGTGATGGTATGCGGCAGGAAGTGACCAATACCCTGGGCGGCGTGCCGGTATTTACCATACCGCCCAATATGTACCAGCAGTTACAGACGAACCTGTGTGACGGCGTGCTGGTCGCCTGGGGCGCTGCTCTGGACTGGCAGCTTCAGGAACAGGTCAAGTATGCCTTTGAGTGGAGTTTCGGCGGATCCCAGATGCCGATTTTCATGAATGAGAAATCATTCAATAAGCTCTCACCGGAGGACCAGAAGGTATTCATGGAAATAGCAGCCGAGGCCGAGGCAGTGAACAGGGATGAAGTATACAAAGTAATTCCGCAGTCCAAGGAAAAATTTGCTGCCGCCGGGGTGGAAATATATTCTCCAACGCCTGAAGAAAAGAAACTATGGCTGGATAAATATGCTGTCATATGGCAAAAATATATTGACGACAACAAGGCCGCCGGGGTAACGGATATTGAGTCCATATTCAATGACTGGAAGACCGCGGTGGATGAAGCTCATAAGTAAAGCCCGTCAATAGATTCCGTCAACAGAATATCGGACGGGATTGAGATCCGGCTTTATGCAAGAAGTGCCGGCATGGTCGCGAGAGGTTATTATCCCGTATAATAGCCTCTCGTTTGCCGTTATCTATCTTATTCCATATAATAAATTGCCACCGTGGAATGTATGGTGCTAGAATTAGCAGAAGTTCGAGGAAGTTTGCTGAAAGAAGAGCGGGAATTGACAAGTGCTTGTTGGAGGAAAAGATGGGAAAGACTTGTTTGATAACATATACCTCGTTTTCCGGTAATACTGAAAAGGTTGCGTTAAGGTTTAAAAGCACCTTTGAGCAGCAGGGCTGGAACTGTGACCTCTTTAAGGTACGCAAAAATGCCGGCGATATCCTTCGTCCTCCCTACGATGTCACCAAATATGATTTCGTATGTGCGGGTACGGGCTTGAGAGCTCACCTGCCGTATAATGAAATACTGAATATGTTGAGAGGATTCAGGATCGGGGGAGACCCCCGCATTGCACTGAAGAACAGGGACGAGACTATTCCCTACATCACAGAACCAATGCCGGAGATCAAGCCTGTTGGACCGGGCGCTAACGTACCCAGCTTTCACCGCAAGATAGTCCTCGGTCCGGATGCCAAAAAGGCGGTTGTATTTGCCACCTACGGGGGATATGAGTTCGGTCCCAAAGAGGCTGAGCCCGCCATGATGGTGCTGGCGCTTGAGCTGGAGCACATAGGCTTTAAATGCATGGGACGGTTCTGCTGCCCTGGAAAATTCATCGACGATCCCATGCCGCGCACCTATCATGGGGACATCCGCGACAGGCCGAATGAGAAGGACCTGCTTAAAGCCCAGTTCTTCATTGAGGATATTCTGGAGGAGATCGCAGAGCGGCCTGCCTAGCGTATCTCGATCCTACTGGATCGAACTTTCCATTTTCAGTACATTTTTGATGGTGATACGCTGGCCCTCAAACTCAATAATACCATCATCACGCATCATGCCCATTTCTCTGGACAGTGAAGGCCGCGGGATATTGAGATAGTCCGCCAGTTCATGCCTTTTCATCGCTAGTGTAAAATCGTTGTTACCCGACTGAAGGTATGTATCAAGCAAATAGCTGCTGATCCTGCCTCTAATATTCTTGGCCGATATATGTTCTATTTTCTTACCTAACATCGATGCCCTGTTGGATAATATTCGCAGCATGTTCATGATCAACGTACTGTGAGAGGCACAGATGTTTGAACATGTACCGGTTATTTTATCCGGCGGCAGAAAAAGCAAGACGCAGTCTTCCTGGGCAATTACGGTCATCGGCCAGATTCTGCGGTCGGAAAAGGCTACCGTTTCACCGAAGATATCACTGGCTTCCAGAATCCCCATGATAATACGATTGCCGGAATACGTTTCTTTGGTAAGTGCCACCTTGCCGCCGGCGATAATCCCGATACCCTGAAAAGGCTGACCGTAAGTTACGATGATCTCACGCGGCTTGCACCGGCGCACCGTTGGTTTAAGGCAGTCGAGCATAATATTAAGTGACTCGCTGCCTATTCCATGAAAAAGTAAGGTTGACTTTAAAGTATCAATCCATTCCAAATACATCGGGAATCTTCTTTTCGGTAACGTATGTTACCGCATTTTTATTGTCATTATATTAAATTGTATTTAGCAGCGCAAATAATCCGCTGAGAAATAATTCAGGAGGTAATCAAATGACTGATATGTTCTGTTTCCAGTGCGAGCAGACGGCCAAAGGCACGGGCTGCATAAAAGTGGGAGTCTGCGGTAAGAAACCCGATGTGGCCCGCAAGCACGATGAGCTTGTCTGCGGCCTGATAGGGCTGGCACGGGCCGCTCAGGGAAAAACAACGGGCAAGGAGGCCGATGAACTGATAATGCAGGGCCTTTTCGCAACTCTGACCAATGTCAACTTTGACCCGGTCCGCATCGATGAACTCAAAACACGAGTTAAGGCCGAAAAGGAAAAACTGGGAGGTGCTGAAGACTTCGATCCGGATATGCTCTTCCACGGCGATACCGATGTCGTTTCGCTTTGCTCTACCCTGCTTTTTGGCCTGAGGGGTATGGCAGCTTATGCCTGGCATGCTCATATCCTGGGCAAGGACAACCCGGAGGTTACTGCGTGGTTGTATAAGGGAATGCGGGCCGTCGGGGAAGACCATAGTATGGATGAATGGCTGTCGCTGATAATGGAATTCGGTCAGGTCAATCTCAAATGCATGGCCCTGCTGGATGACGCCAATACTTCAGCCTACGGCCACCCCGTTCCCACCGGAGTGAGCATGAAGGTGGAAAAGGGTCCCTTTATCGTGGTAACCGGTCATGATCTGCTGGACCTGAAGCATCTGCTGGAGCAGACCGAGGGCAAGGGAATCAATATCTATACCCATGGGGAGATGCTCCCGGCCCACGGCTACCCGGGATTGAAGAAATATCTCCATCTGAAAGGTAATTACGGGACGGCCTGGCAAAACCAGCAGAAAGAGTTTGATAATCTGCCTGCTCCTATTCTATATACCACCAACTGCATTATGCCGCCCGGAGATTCCTATGCCGGCAATATCTTTACCACGGCGGTGGTCGGATACCCCGGACTAAAACATATCCCGGACAAAGATGGCAGGAAAGACTTCACTCCGGTTATCGAAAAGGCGCTTGAGCTTGGCGGCTGGAAGGAGGACAGGCAATTTACCGGCATTAACGGAGGCGCCGGGTTGATGACCGGTTTTGCCCGCAACACTGTCATGGGAGTGGCTGGAAAGGTTATTGAAGCGGTGAGATCAGGGTCCCTCAAGCATATATTTCTGGTCGGTGGTTGTGACGGGGCCAAACCAGGACGCAACTACTACACGGAGTTCGTCAAGCAAACTCCGGCCGATACCGTGGTACTGACCCTCGCCTGCGGAAAATACCGGTTCAACGACCTTGATATCGGCGAGATTGCCGGTCTACCCCGGCTGCTGGACATGGGACAATGCAATGATGCCTATTCGGCCATACAGGTAGCCGTGGCATTGGCGAAGGCCTTTAATTGTGATGTAAACGAATTACCGCTTTCCCTGGTGCTCTCATGGTATGAGCAGAAGGCCGTTTGCATCTTGCTCACCCTGCTGTCGCTTGGCATCAAGAATATCTATCTTGGGCCTTCACTGCCTGCCTTTATATCCCCTGCCGTACTCAAAGTCCTGGTCGAAAAATTCAATATACAGCCGATATCAACCCCGGAGGCTGATATGAAGGCCATGTTAGGGTGATTAAAGGATATTAGTTCAACCGGATGAGGAGAGTCAATTCCAATGAATATTGAAAACAAAACCGGAAGTACTCTGATGGCTGAATCCGCGGAAATGGCCGCTCTGGTTGATTACCAGAGCGGCTCAGTGGTCAGCCGGACGATAATTGAGCGCACTGCGGGTACAGCAACCTTGTTTGCTTTCGATGAAGGGCAGGGATTGAGCGAGCATACTGCGCCGTTTGATGCCCTGGCCTTTATTATCGATGGAAAAGCTGAAATCACTATAAGCGGCCGGATGATACGCATGAAAGCCGGAGAAGCGGTTATCATGCCGGCTAATAAGCCCCATGCGCTTAAAGCGATTGAAAGATTCAAGATGATGCTGGTCATGATTAAAGACGTCTGATTGCCAGTATCATCATGAAGTATTGAAATGCCTGTCATGAGTTGCCGGGGATGATCTTTGATTAAGTACCGGAGCTGGAGTATGATACGAGCAAAAAGGGGAGGTACTGAAAATGGATGAGACAAAATATGGAAAATACATTGTCACAGACCTTAAGCAGAACATAGCGGAAGCGCCCTGGACCAATCCGGTACAGCCTGCCGGGCAAGGCAAGGGAGGACGCTTATTATTCCTGGATAGCGAACTGGTCCCGGGTGCGTTTTATGTTGAGACCGCCTGGTCTTTTCCCCGGAAAACAGAGGGAGAGCCCCGCACCGTGGCCGAACCCCACCAGCATGACTATGACGAGGTCCTGGCCATGTTTGGTACCGGTACTGACGATCCCCATGATCTGGGCGGCGAAGTAGAGTTCTGGCTGGGCGATGAGCAGCACATCTTGACCAGGAGCTGTATCATTTTCATCCCGGCGGGACTGATGCATTGCCCTCTGATCTATAGACGGGTGGATAAACCCATATTCACTTTTACCACGCATCACGGGAAAATGTACTCATAGGATAATCCTGAAGACAACAGTCAGGAATATGCGGTAAATTTTCCCGGTCAGAAATAGCAGTTCCCGGCTTGGCTGACTGGAGTGATATCGTTGCGGCCGCTTGTGGAATGTCATACGAAAGCGGTATAATATCCTGCATATAAAGTAAAAATAACCTGTATTATTGAAAGAATGGAAACAATTCAACACTTTTGTTGGTTTTCATGTTTGACCTGCTACCGGTGGCGCTTAAATTCAAAAAACGGGAGATGTCATGGCTAGCGAAGAAGTATACGGCAGGATAGCGGAAACATTTGAGCACCCGGGTTCGACAAATTTGATCAAGTATCTGAAGGTGTTGTTTACGCCTGAAGAAGGTGAATTTCTTCTTGAGATCCTTTCCCCGGTCACCTGCCGGCAACTGGCGGAAAGGCTGAAGGTCGATGAGAAAGTTCTTTCTGAAAAGCTGGAGGGGCTGAGACGCAGAAGGCTGCTGTTTAAAAAGAATGACGAGTATCTTTTTCACCTTGCGATGCACGGGTTTTTCGCCCGTATTGCCGCAGCCAAGGATGAAGATATTCCTGAAGGGTTCTGGAAGGCCTGGGATGATTTCATGCCTGAAGTAGAACAGAAAATGTTAACGCGTACCATAGAGGTGGCCAAGAAGGTCCCGTTGACAGGGCCGATGACCAGGATAGTCCCGGCCTGGTTAGCGATCCAATCCAATCCTGCCATCAAGCCTGAGGATGTCCTGCCGGAGGAGGATATCCATGCCATGCTGCGGATGAAGGGGAACCAGGAAGTGATAGCCGTGTTTGATTGCCCCTGCCGCAGAAGAGCGCAGAGATGCGACAGGCCGACATTTAATTGTTTCGAATTCGGCAAGTACGCGGAGTTCAATCTTAACCAGTCTACCAGCTTGAAAGTGGTTTCCACCGAGGAAGCCATAGCTATTTCGGACGAGGCCGAGAGGAGCGGTCTTCTCAAGAGCGGGGCATTAAAAAAGGATAACGGAGGGGTACTCTGTAACTGCTGTGACTGCTGCTGCAATGTCATGGGAGCTGCCATACGTGCCGGGGAAGCACATAAGCTGCGTACCCCCAGCCGGTTCCGGGCCAGAGTGGATGAGGAAAACTGCATCGGTTGTCAAAAGTGTATCGATCGTTGTTTCTTTGATGCTATCGAGATGAAGAAGGTTGCCGGCTCCAAAAAAATGAAGGCTTCCGTCAATACTGAGAAGTGCATGGGATGCGGGCTCTGTGTTATCGGTTGTGAGCAGAAAGCCCTGGTCTTCGATCTGGTGAAACCGCCGGAGTATCTCCAGGGTGGTTCAGACCTTCCCATGATGGAACAAGCTGTATGGCATTCTTTCGCTTACGCGCCTTAGAAACTGAGGCGGAACGTAATATAGCGGATTTATTTTGCGGGTAGAAAAAACAGGGAAGAGATGGCATGTGCCGGTCCTCTTCCCTGTTCAGTATTAGTCGGGATCCGGACTATTTTTTAAGCCATGAATTGACCGAATCCTGGTAGCCGTTGATATGGTGTCCGTCGAAGTCCAGGTCCTGGATCTTTCCGTCAGTGACATAGCGGGGGCCATCTTCCAGGTAGGCGATGCGGTAGGCGCCCTCGTAGTTCTTCCTGAGCAGGTCTTTCATCATTGTCATTCGTTTGTCATAATCGACCTCTTTGATAATGGTGTCCCAGCCATCTTTCCAGCCTTCCGGTTTTTCCGCGCTGGGATACACAAAGGTAGGATCGTTGAAGGCGGTGGCCCACTGGGTGAAAGAGGAGAAGTTGGGGAATCCACCCACGAGAATACCATCCCAGCCGTCTTTAGCGAAGGTGGAAGCGCGGGCGACGTCAGCCATGTCCAGCTTGGTGTTGACCCCGATTCCCTTGAAGTAGGTCTGGAGGGCTACGATAGTATCCTGGAAAGCCCGGACATCGGTGGTAAGGGTGCACTCGAAACCGTTGGGATAACCGGCGTCAGCCAGCAGCGCTTTGGCCTTCTCGACGTCGTATGTTCGGGGTTCGATGTCAGGCATATACCAGGCATCCTGTCCCATAGGAGGCTGTACGGCGCACTGGTAGGCCGGGAACTGGGTCCCTTTGCCGATGCCCAGGGCCATGGACTCCTTGTCAATGGCATATTCCAGCGCCTGGCGGACCCTGACATCTTTAAAGGGTGAGTCCGGGTTAGCGCTGTCCGGGACAAAACTGAAAACAAAACCCAGTGGAGCGATAGCTACGGGATAACCCTCAGCCTTGAGGGCGGTGTAGTCAGCCGGGGCGATATCCTCGACCATATTGACTTCACCGGCTTTCAGGGACATGATAGATACCGTGATGTCGGAGTTGTTGCGGATTTCGATGGCATCCAGGTAAGGCCTGCCCTCTATCCTGTAACCGTCCCATTTTACCATTCTGATATACTGGTCGGTCTGCCAGCTATCAAATGTGAACGGGCCTGTTCCCACGATATGACTGACATGATCATCTGATTTTTGCAGGGCGGTAGGAGAGGCTATCTGCCCGATACCCGTCTGGGCCAGGGTCTGGAGGAAGCGGGCATCGTATTCTTCCAGGTTGACTTCCAGGGTATAGTCGTCGACTACGTTGTAGGAAGTGACCTTTTTAAGAATGCTACTGGCGTTGCAGTTGTTTTTCAGCACCAGTTCCAGATTAAATTTGACGGCTTCTGCATTGAAGTCGGTGCCGTCCTGGAATTTAACGCCTTTGAGCAGTTTGAAGGTGATCTTTTTACCGTCAGGAGAAGTCTCGACGGATTCAGCCAGACTGGGTTGAATTCTTTCATTGACATCGGTGGTGATTAATTGTTCCAGTACCGGCGAGACAAGTGAGGGGGTATTTGTCTGTGAGGGAATATCTGAAGGAGCACCGACATCAGGTATGCCTACCTTGCGGACCATGATAAAAGTACCGCCGTATTTGTCGGATGAGGCTTCGGCAGAAGTAGTTTTTACGGCGGTTGATCCGGGGGTATTGGCCGCACCGGTGGATGAGGGAGTTGTGGTCTCGCTTGAGCTGCATCCAGCCATCACGAGGACACACAGGAGTGAAAATACCACAAGAACAAAATTTTTTTTCATTAGACCTCCTATATAGTTATTTTTTTGTCACCCGTTTTGATATCATTACCAGACCATGCGATGGAATATATTAAGCAATATCATTAAACGCAGTAACACCCTGTTGTATGTATCTACGAGCGGAGCCTGTAGCGCTGTTCGGGTCGAGCCAGGATTGACCTGAATGCTGAGCTGAGGTTTTTCCAGTTACCCTCTTGTCTCCGGATCTACAAGTGCGGTTTTCCCTGCTGCTATTACATTCACCGGGTAGAAAACAGTACTAAACTGCTATTTAATTGTTATAAAATTTTTCTCAGTCTTATCGGATTTATTAGCCGCAAGTGATTAAAATATTTAGATAAATACAATAGTGCAATTAGTTTAAATCACTTTTCATAGGAATGTCAATATCGTATTTCGCACTAAAATACAACCGGCCGGAAGTTTTTTTTTACTATACGGAATATGTAAGCAAAAAAGATTCTCCGGTAGTGAAAACAGGCTATGGTGTGGGTGGCCGGGCTATCAGGGATAACCCATGGTAGTCCAATCCTGTAGCCGCTTCTCCGATGATTTCAAGAAGGCGGGCAAGGGTTAAAACCAGCATTGTGTCATGGTCAAGGTCGGAACGCTCTTTCCCGATGATGAATCCCAGCGCATCATCCGCGGCCTCCAGCATATGATGCAGCCGGCTGATATCATTTATAAACGGCATAGCACCTCGGACTCTCGCACGACTCTATCCCGGAAATGAAGGCTAAGGTCGTGCGGGGTACGCATGTCGACCTTTCGTTCGCCCAGTAAGGCGGATAATTCCAGTTCCATGTCAGCCAGTCCCAGGAATCCCGGCGTTTTGCCCTTTTTAAATTCAACCAGGATGTCGATATCACTATCCGGCCTGAAATCATCACGAAGAACGGATCCGAACAGGGCCAGATTTTTGATGTGATGGCGCTTGCAGAAAGCCGGCAGTTTGGATTTGTCAATAATTAGGTTTTGCATTATTTTCCTGTATTCCTGATCGATATGGCCTAATTTTACCTGCTGGAACCGATGGCGTCAAACACGGGATTTTCCTGTTTATTTAGGGGGACGTTTCGTCTTCATCTTCGTTCTGTCATAGCTTCCTTTTATGCATGGCACTGACGCCGTGTTGCTGATGTCTATTGATTGAGTACGGTGAAGAGAATATAATCAGGTATACTTCACTTTTTGACATTGAGTAACGGTTTATAAAGCTTCGCCGTCTGTGACTGATGATATAAGAGTGCTCAGGTAAAAATATTTTTCGTATAGAGAAAAAAGGAGGAAGCGAAAGATGCCGGAGACAAAATATGGCGGGCATGTGATTCTGGAGCCTTTTCAAAAGGCAGCGGGGGACTTTACCAGCGGGTCGGTATTCACACACACCGACGAAGACAAAGCGGGAGTAGTCTTTGAATATCACTGCATCAACCAGGCCGGATGGTCGATTAAAGACAGCCGTACTCACGATACCTGGGAGCTGCTTTGTTTCGCGGGAGGGAATCCGCAGAACATTAACGATCTGGGGGCGGAAGTCAGTGTGTGCCTGGGCGACGAAAAAGAAGAACACACCATCAACAGCGCCACTATAGTCTCCATTCCGCCCGGGTTGAAGCATTCTCCTGTTACGCTCAAGCGATACTCAAAACCCTTCGTACTGCTGAGGATATCAACCACCAGGGAATACGAAGACAAACTGAATTCCACTACCGGTAGTGCGACCGTTTTTGGTATTAAAGCCATGAAAGAGGGCTACCCTATTACACAGGGTAGTCCCATTACACAGAATGGCAAGAAATACTGGATGAACATCATCAGAGGGCCTTTTTTCGTGGAGGCCGAGCCGGGATGGGCCGGCACTTCGATATGGGCGCATCACAACGAGTATAAAAATGGTACTACTCTGGGCTACCACTGCATAAATTCAACCTATGAGGTGCCGTTTACCCATTGCCATGATTGCCATGAGCTGCTTTGTTTCATCGGAGGCGATCCCGAAAATCCCGCTGATTTAGGGGCGGAGGTCAGTGTCTGCCTTGGTGATGAACTCGAGGAACATGTCTTCAATACCGCCGGGATTATCTCGATGCCCCCGGGTTTGAAACACTGCCCTTTAACCGTTAGAAACGTCGCCAAACCCATCGTTTTCCTGGAGGTCTCGATGACCAGGGATTTTGCAGCCAAATAGCCCGTTTTTAGTATTTATGTTTCAGCGGGTATATCTTCGAACACTGCTATTATATTGCCAGGAGAGGAAAAGATGGATAGCGAAAACAAAATCTATCGCGACCTGCAGGAATTTTTGAATACCTTGCCGGGAGGTTTCGCGGCGACGGAGTCCGGATCGGATATACAACTGCTAAAGTACCTTTTCACGCCGGAGGAAGCCAGGGTAGCCGTGCATCTCACCATGAAGCCGGAACCGGTAAAGCGGATTCACGAGAGTATCCGCAGAAGCGGGAATCCTGTTTCTCTTGAAGAGCTTCAGAGCATATTGGACCGGATGCTGTATAAAGGAACATTAAGGCCTTATTATAAGGGATATAATGAAACGCATTACCGGGCTCCCGACCCCACCGCGGGAGGGATGCTGAGTGTTCAACTGGACCACAAGCTCACCAGGGAGTTCTATGATCGCCTCAATGGGTATGCCGCTGAAAGTTTCGGCAAGAGGACTGCCGGTTCAAAGGTGCTCAATCCTCTGCGGACCGTTCCGGTAGAGAAAAGTATTACTCGCCCTGAAAAATTCCCCGTCAGCACATACGACAACATAAGAAAGATGGTAGAAGATGCCACGGGACCCTTTGCCGTGGCCAACTGTATTTGCCGGCAAAAGACAAAACGCTTCGGAGTGAAGTGCGCAAAGACTGAGCTTGAAGAGACATGTTTAATGATCGAGCCGGACCAGGCTAGGCGCTATGTTGATATGGGGGTCGGCCGTTATATCACCAGAGAGGAGGTCGGCGATATCCTAGATAAGGCACAGCAGGACGGGCTGGTCCTCCAGCCGGAAAATTCACAAAAACCGGAAGCTATCTGTATTTGCTGCGGAGATTGCTGTGTTTTTCTCAAGCCGATCAAAGCACATCCCCGACCGGTGGAATTTTTCCTTACGAATTACTATGCGGAAGTAGACCCTGAGCTCTGCAACGGCTGTGAGATATGTGTTGATAAGTGCCAGATGGATGCCAGAGCCATGGTTGACGGCATCGCCGTCGTCAATCTTGACCGGTGCATCGGCTGCGGCAATTGCGTTGCTCAGTGCACCTCAAACGCCAACAGCCTGAAGAAAAAAGAACTGGAACATGTGCCGCCGGAGGACAAAGAGGCCTATTATACCGTCTTACTTTCACACAGGTAGTGCTGAGAGAACGAATCAAAAGAAAAGAATAGCGATTACCCAGGCTGTACTGGTGGACAGGTCTTTCCGGATATTCCGGCTGCCGGAGCCGCAGCACCGGGCGGGTCTGCGTCTACTCTGTTTGACGGGAACATACATGGAACCGGTTGACGGGAA
>JAFGOB010000179.1 GCA_016926695.1 Dehalococcoidales bacterium
TCACCTCCGGAAGGATGGTTCCCGCAGTTCCGGAACATTGGCTCTATACCTACCGGAACTACGGCTCTCTCAGACCGGTGTACGCAAAATATTTAAAAAATAAGTAGAGCATATATAGAAATATTACGTTTTACTATGGGTATTTAATATATACTGATCGAATGATATAATCACATAAGTACTGAATATTGCGATCATCCAGGTAGTTTAGCACTAAAAATTTAAAATTGTTCATAGTTATAATAGGATGAAGAAAAAAACAGGATTAAAAGGTAAGAACAAAGGCGCTGTTACAGGGAACAAGAAAGGAATTGTACCATTAAAATATTTTCGTATTTTGAAATATGTTGTTATAGTGATAATAATAGGAGCTATTCTTCCGTTAATAAGCTTTGGATGTGAAACCAATATAGGAACATCGATTACGTCACAAATAGCAAAAAGCCCCAGTAATGCCTTCGATACGTATTTTACATTTTCAAATGAGGGACATTTTGTTTTAACAAATATAAAGTGCGCCTTTACTGTACTAGAAGCACAAATTGAGGATCGTATAGTGCTATCAGATGTAACATCAGAATACCAAATTGAAGGTAAAGTATATCCGGGACATAGAGTGACCAAACAAACAGGAATATCCGTGGAATCTGACTATACGATTGCCAAAATGAAGGCAGAAATCAATTATACACCACTTTTCGGGTTTATTAATCTTCCAACTAGGCAAGATCAATTCTATTTTGAGGCAATAAAAACGGTTACGGGATACTATTGGATTGAGCAAAGCACTCCCTAATTCAGATAAGAACTCAAATAGGCGGAACATTCGGTGTCCTGGGAATTATTTGGCAAGCACCCGTTCCTTCATTTGCGGCATAAGTGAGAAAAGTTTTTTATAGAACAGTAGCTCATGGCCTATCATAACAGTGTCGTTTTCACATACTGTTTCACAGCGGGATGAATGACTGCAAGAATAAGTCAAAATTGGTGGCTGCTGGAGATCGGGTGTTATACTATACGGCAGTTTGATAGGTTGGCAATGGACCATTGCTTGACTGCCGTTTGATTGTGTCACTATAATACAGGCATTCCCCGAATTTTGATTCAGCATGGAATCCCTTCAATGAATGTTCAGTTTACTGCCAATCGATATGGGAAATCCAGCACTGAATGATATTACTATTCGTTCTATCTGGAGGTAAACCATGAAGGACCTCTTTTTCAGTCCAGGGAAATTCGCCGGACTGAGTCTGGCTGCTCTATTGATCCTGATTCTCTTATTGGGAGCCTTGAGTCCCTCTATATTCGCAGAGGCTCCCGGTACAGAGTCCCGGATCGCTCCCCTGAATCCGGCTTTCATCAAGTATTTCCGGGATCAGCAAATCCAATTGCAAACATCAGAAATAGCGCCGGGCTCATCATTCGGCTTTATTCCTCCCACCTTCGACATCAGCCATTTGAATAGTCCGCCGTTTGTCCGGAACATCACGGAGCTGCCTGTAAATGCTCTTCCTGCCGCTTGGGACTGGAGGGACCTGAACAAGGTAACACCCGTTAAAGACCAGGGCCAGGCCGGTACATGCTGGGCTTTCGGCACTCTGGCTTCACTGGAATCAAGAACAGGGATTGTTGAAGAACAGCTTTATTCTGAGTTATATGACTTTTCAGAACAAAACCTGGTGCTTGCTGTCGATCCGTCCTATGTCTACCAGGCTGCCGACCGCGCCAATTCCGGTGGGGATTCTTTTATCAGTACTGATACTCTGATCAAATGGGGTACTGTGCTGGAGTCCACCCAGCCGTATGATATCACCACTCTTAATACCGGTCAGTGCAATAAAAATCTGCCTCCCTTGCAGAGAATTGTTAATTTCAGGATAGTGGCTGCATTGGGCATTAGCGGCACGGATATTGCCGAGATCAAGACTGCCATTCAAACCTACGGCCCGGTTATGGCGGCTTTCTGGGTGGATGTCGGTTCGGAGTGGCCCGGTAATGGCAATATGTATGACGGGTTTGTTTATGACTATCCCAGCTTTTCTGATCAGAATGACTATTATGATGCCAACCATATGGTCAGCCTGATAGGCTGGGACGATACGGTTCTTAGTCCCCGTACCGGGAATTATGGCGCCTGGATAGCTAAAAATAGCTGGGGAACGGATTGGGGTAACGACGGTTATTTTTACCTGTGCTATGGGGCCGGTAATCTCCAGCAGGTCGGCTCCTACCATGGCAGCGCGGGTTATGAAGACTATAATGCCTCCGAACATCTATATTACTGGGATGAGGCAGGACTGGTCACCGGCTTTGGTTTTGGTACTGCGTCCGCTTGGATGAGAAGCGTTTTTACTGCCGAAAAAGCCGGAGTTCTTACCAGCGTGAATTTCTGGGCTACGGATAGCGATATTCAGTATGAAATATATATCCGCAACAGTGCCGACAAGATATTACGTACCCGGTCCGGGACCTGTGCTGAGATGGGATATTACACTATACCTTTAGCTTCACCTGTACCTCTCTTCTCCGGACAGGAGTTCAGGATCGATGCCAAAATAACATCTTCTACAGGCTATATGTATCCCATACCTGTCGAGAAGTATACGGGCATCACGAGCGACGGTCAGGAAGTACCCTATACCGATCCGCCCATTCAAACCGGGGTCTGTTTTTTTAAAGCCTCGGATCAGGATCCCTGGCAAGACGCTTCACAGTATTCCGAAGGCGGTACTCAAATTCCTATTAATATCTGTCTGAGGGCTACAGTGGATGAAAATGGTCTCGCTTCTGTGCCTGCTTCTTCCTGTCCTGGCGTTGGACTTTTGATAGCAGGTTTAGCTATACTGCTGGTACTTGGTAAGGTCCGTGGAATGAGACTCAGAAGTTAAACGGTCGGGCGAAGCGTTTTTCAAAGGCGTGGTTCTTTTTAAGCTCCTTGTCCCAGTATAACTTGTGCGTCATCCATCTTGCGATCCGGAAGGAGAACCCGTTGAGCCTTTCCGGCCGTGCCAGTCCGGACACTATACGCTGATCGAATTCCCCCCTTTCTCCGTAAGACGTGCCCAGTGCATGGAAGGCCTTGAAAAGTTTTTGGTTCATCCGGTCGGGTGTGGCCCGTATCCCTTCAACCCCTCCCCTGATAGCTGTCCCTTTGTATTCGCACCCCAGACGTCTGGTCAGCTTTTTTAAATATCGTTCCACATATCGCGAGTGGTTTGGCTCCGGAAAGCCGGACTGCACAATGAATCCGATGTCGGGGTTGCCCGTCCGTCCGCAGAGTGGCTCCAGTGATTCGATAAAGGTCTTAACTAACGCCGGCATGGCATCGGTATAGAGGGGGAATGCCATTAAAACGTGCTCAGCTTCCTGGAAGAGTTTGATGAGTTCCTCCCTCTCACTGGTACGGACCAGGTAGGCCGTTTCACAGGTATTGCCTTCTTTTTCCATAAACCCGCTGGTGAAATGACCCAGCAGCACTTGGGTGTTGCTGCCTTTGCCCCGCGGAGAGCCGTTAAATACGGTCAATCTCATTGGCTGCCTCCTCCACCGGATCGCTGGTAAGCCTGGTGAATCTGAACGATGTCTTGAAATTTATAGCATCCCGCCGGTATATATCCGAGATAATTTCGATATCTTCGTTATCGGTATCCCTGCCCTTTTCCAGCAGCAGGCCTATCAGGGGATATTTGTCATACCTGGCTTTATGATGGACTTCGCCATGGACGAATTCAAGATAGGGGTGGATCAGCGGTATCAGCTTGTCATGCGCTTTTTTAAGCAGGGCGCTGGTGAAGCCCATGATAACGGGTGAGGCGAACAGCACCAGATCGCAGTTGATACACACACGGCATATTTCACGTGAGTCGTCGGCCGCCACACACTCACCCGGCGTCTTTACCCAGCAGCCCCAGCAGCCGGTGCAGTATTTGATATCCATGTCTCTCAAGTTTAAAATGTTTACCGCATGGTTGTGCACAGCGAGCTTATCTGACAGATTCTTAAGATAGTCTTCAAATCTGTTATTCCCGGCATCCGGATTGCCGTTCAGAACCGCTATCTTCATTGAGCTCGCTCCTCAGCCGCCGTACTGGAAATAAACCCCGCCTCTGTCGTAAAAGCGGCATTACCAACATGGCAATCCAACTTTAAGTATTGCTGCTTGCTTTGTCAAGTTGTATTATGCACTTCTTCCTGAAATCTTCATTTTCAAGCTGAATAACAGCAGATATCTCCATCCCCGAAGTTTTTTTAAAGGGTTAAAGATATTCCCTCGAAAGGTGACAAAAAACGCTTTACAATACCAGAACAAGGATGTTTTTATATTTTTTACCTGGATTAAATAAAATGTCCCGTCTTTCGCCTTCACCCTACAAACCGAATATTTCACTGGTTGTTCCGGCTTCTGATGCTGTACACTGACTGAGATTACTACACTTCGCCTGCGGGCTCGTTCGTAATGACAGGTCAGACTGTCATCGCGAACCTCAAGAGGTTCCTTACTTCCTCCTCGTGATCGGTGTCGCGATCTCATGAACCAGTATGAGGTTTATTCCCGGCTCACTTCCGTGTTCTCCTTCCTTTGTTCCATATTGGCCCGGCCGGTCCCGGAATTGACTGCTGAACCACCCTGCCCCCTGTTTGGCCTTTGATTTGAAATGTTTTTGATGGGCGAAAAGGGCCTTTTCGGGGCAAAATTGAACCCGGCGTGGCCGTTTCTTCAGGGAATTGTTTCTGAAAAATTGAAACGACTCACTCCCGGGGCACGTTAAACACGGCAGACTTATGTCTGCGGAATTGTACCCTGAAAAACACCTGTCGGTGGAAATTTCGGGGCCGGTCTATTTCAGGACGGGCTAGGCCGGTGTCTTTTTGCTTAAAGGTTCATGGGGCTTGCGGCCGTATACCTTGGTGTAAGCCCGGCAAGCCGGGCATAGCCCGCCCTCGATATTCTTCACAAACCAGAACCTGAGTCCCTTTTGCTTTTTCCTGGCCGCCGTGCATACCGGGCATTTTTTAAGACATATCTCCGCCTTCTCGCGGTCCTGGTCGGTGATGGTCGGCTTCATTGTTCATTTCTCCTCTGCGGGGTACTTATAAATTTCTTCTATTCTTTTATGGTCTTTGCCAGCGGCTCAGCGCCGGAAGCCCTCCCGCCGGCACCGGTCTTATGACACTGTTGATAGATTTTTTCATAAAGCGGTATATGTTTTAAAGGATCTCCGGGCTCTGGATAACCTGCTCTCTGCTCTTGCTGACGGCATAATACAGGGAAGCATTGGCCATGGATATCCACATAATAGATATGATAACGCCCACTCCAAGACAGATCAGTCCGGCAATCATAATCGGGATTCCCAGCAGGTAAATCAGGAATACTTCCATGGCGTGACCGCTGGTCATTTTCCAGCTTGTGCTTATGGCTTCGGTAGGGCCCATCTTGCGGTCGATGACCAGGTAGGGCACGAACGCCAGCTTGCAGGCGAAGATGATGCCCGGCACAATCAGCAGAATAAATCCCCCCAGGATTATCAAAGTTGAAAGGACCCCGGCACCAAGGGAGTTCCAGTAGCACCTGAATCCTTCAAACAGCTCCTCGAACCTGACCTCTTCATTTCTGGCAGCCCGCAGGAAGCAAAAAGACAGGCCGTATCCCAGGGGTATCGACACGAATATCGAAAGGAAGGAGATGTACGGGACTAATTGAAGGATGCCGCCGACGGCGCCTGTAATCACCACATATATCAGCCAGGCTAAAAATAGCATCAGGAAACTGGGCCACAGCCTGTTCCAGCCGTGTTTATAGGGTGAAATGACACCTGGTGACAGCTCCGCGGAACCCTGGTATCCGGAGGAAGACAGTTTGAAGCCGCATCTGGCGCAGGTTACGGCCAGCTCGCCGGTCTGGTAGCCGCAGTTCGGGCAATAGCTTTTTCCGCTGCCCGTACTGACCCCGCAGTTTGGGCAGGACCCTGCGCCTGCCGTGATTTCTTTACCGCAGTTTCTACAATACATAAAGCCTCCTTTCTCTGATTTTCAGCACGCGTTATCATCGGTACTGCCATATAAAAAAGGTCGAATTGTTAATATTGAATCACGAAGTCTGAGATAAGTAAATAGGTAACTTCCTTGAACCTGCGTTATGTAGGTTAGGTCATCCTTCAATCGATTGAATCAGCCTGCATGAATTAGTCCTGATATATGTTCTTTTTAAAGCCGGGTGGTATTTTCCCGGCTGTACTCGCTGGCGTATCTGTCAGCGTCGAACTTCCTTTTCAGCCCCCGGTCGTTCATATAACGTATGTTGCCGAAAACCGGGCGGGTAGCCCAGGGACGGTCGTGCTTGCCGAAGCACCAGGCCACGCCCGCGTAGCTGTTGGGGTCCCTTCCATCCAGCTCATATTTGTTATTGAGGTATAGTGCTGTATCGAAGGCTTCTTCCGGACTGGCGGTCCATTCCAGTATCTTCTTGCCCCAGTACATCCTCATATACCCGTGCATCTTGCCGGTAGAGGTCATCTCCCTCTGGGCGGCGTTCCAGTAAGGATCGTGCGTCAGTGCCTGTTCCAGCTCATCCCTGGAGTAGAGATAAGGGCGCGGGTCCGTGCGGTGTCCATCAAGGGTACGTTTGGCCCAGGTCGGCAGTCCAGCAAATCGATCGTAGGCGGGATTGTAGCGGACGAAGTTCAGTCCCAGTTCGCGGCGGACGATCAGCTCTTCCAGGAAAGCCTCGTTGTCCGGGCCGGCTTCATCCAGGACTTTCAGGGCGATGTGGAGGGGAGAAATCTGTCCGAAATGAAGGTAGGGGCTCAAACCGGAACAGCCCTCCCGGTTGGGATCGTTCCGGTATTGAGAATACCCGTCCAGACTATTGAGAATGAACCGCTCAAGCCTCTCCAGTGCTATTGCGCTGCCGCCGGTAAAAAACGGAGACGGTCTTACGGTGCGGTCGAAATCCAGGCCTGACATCGCCGCTGAGACGTCTGGCAGGTCTATACTGCCGGCAGCCATACCTGTGGAATCTATCAACGGTGTCGCTGTCTCTACCGGTACCAGGAAATGAGGGAGTGTTTTGTGCAGCTTGCGCCTGAGGGTAGCTGCCGAGTATTCTTCCCCGGGGGAGGCCGTTTCCACCGGTACTATGGCGTCGGTCTCTACCTGTATAAGCAGGCAGTCGATCCTCTCCGCCACATATCTCCTCCACGTGGCCTGCCTGCGAAGATAGCCTCGGTCGCAGATCACGGCCGCCGCTTTTTGCCCGTATTCAACCGCTCCGGCCTCCGGTGAAATCCGGCGGACGATCATCCCTGTACCGCGGCTGCGCAGCGACTCCTTGACCTCCTTCAACCCTTCCAGCATGAAGCGATAGTGGCGTTCATTGGCCTCCGGGAAGCCTTCCGTCAGTCCGAAAAAGACCAGCAGAGGTAGCTTGAGCTTGTTGGCCTGGTCGATGGCGAATTCCAGAGCATGATTATGTTCCGTTCTCTGGGAGGCCTGCATCCAGTAAAGAACGTACCCGGCTTTGCGTATTTTTTTACTGTTCAGGTATGAGATTCTTTCAGCTTGTATCATATTTATCTTGTGTGGTGAAACAGATATTTCTTTAGTTAAGTATGATCGATTTTTATCATAAAGGAATCTCCCGCATTAAAAGATCTACTAACGATGCGTTAGATACACCACTCTGGCTGATCGCCCGGTATGGGAGGAGATCTCCGGTTATAAATATATTTTATTGCAGTGTATGGTATATCACCCGTTGCCGCCTGAGACGCCAGGCAAACAGGATTCAGTTGGGATATCCCCGCCAGAGCCTCTGGCTTTTTCTTCTGCCTGCCACTCATCGACCACCGCTGGTTTTGGTTCTCCTGGAGACCTTAGTTGCGCCTTACCTTGAAGTTACGATCGGTAAATTAGTATTGGGTTCTTTTTTCTGGTGCACCTGTATTTGGTTGAGTCCGTGATCTCTCAAGTGTAAAAAGGGGCGGCGCCCCGGCTAAAATATTCGCCGGAAGTGCCGCTCCGGTAGATTAAGCATGCAAACATCCTGTTTTTCCCTTCAGTTATCCGCTCCTGCGCCGTCTTAATACCAGTACCGGCAGTCCCGGCAAGATGACCAGAGAAGCTATCCCCAAACACGTCATAATCAGGGCCAGCCGGTCCGGCTCTCTGAGTTCCCCTCCCACGGCCACATATCTGGGAATTATTGGTGTGGCAGTTGCATCATTCTCTGTTTCGGTATCCGGATCATCTGTTAGAATGTCGCGTACCTCTTTGCCGGTGATAATACCCTGGTTGGTTACAGCAGCCGCAAAAAGCGGAAGATTGATCCTTACCTGGAAACTGATAACAACTGTTTCTCCATCTGGTATACTGCCGATGGATATCTCTACTGGCGGCACACCGTTGTTTCCACCGGTAACTGTACCATGGCTGGTAGTGACTGAACCGGAGATGAGCGTGGTGTTAATGTCAGGTGCGTCGGAAAACACTACATCCGTAGCTTCAGCTTTTCCGTTATTGATGATGTTGATAGAATACAGAAGAATATCGCCGGGAGATGCTTCCCCGCTGTCATCTGCATCCAGGTATAGCGAGTCTGTTTTAGTTGCTGTTAGAACGGGAGGATCATCCAGTTCTGTTTTTTCCTCGGCTTCTCCTTCGGTAATTTGCTCGGAGACTATCGTTACCTTATTTCTCAATACAGTGCCTCCCTGGAGTTCCCATTTAGCCTGGACGATAACCTGGATTGTCCTGGATTCTCCCCGTCCCAGCGTGCCGATAGTCCAGACGTTATCAGTTCCCGTGTCCGGAGGCGGATCGGCGGACTGAAAGATGACATTGGGATCATAGTGCTCGGTGATGACCACCCCGGACAACGGGGAATTCCCCTGGTTCTCATACTCAATGTTAAAGCTGATCATCTGTCCCGGAAAGACGGAGCCGGAGATAGAGTTTTTGTCCAGGATCAAGGCGGGGCCGATAACGGTTTCAGCCGTGGCTGACTCAGGGCCGTATGGGATACCTTTTTCACACTCCCATGTTACTAGTGCGGTATTTATCAGCCTGGTATCAGGCGGAAGGTCGAAGTCCACTGAGACGGTCAGTTCGACTGTGATGCTGCTCTGTGAGGCTATCGTTCCCAGTTCCCAGGAGACAATGCCGCCAGATTCAGTGCCGGAATAGGTGGAATCGATGTAGCTCAGGCCTAAAGGCAGGACATCGATGAGTACGACATTATAGGCATCGGTTCCGCCTGTATTGGATAGCTCGATCTCATAAACCAGTGTATCGCCCTGGAAAGCCTCTGCCGGCCCGGTCTTGGTGATATTGATCATGGGAAGGGTATTCACTATGGTTTGGAAACAATCGCAAACGGGGCCATACTGTTTTTCATCCTCATCTTGCCAGGTGGCATTCACTATATTGTCAAGCAGCGTACCGTTGTCTATCTGGCTTGCAACCGTTACCTCGAAACCGATATCCGGGATACATTCACCGGCGCCCAGGCTGCCCAGGTCCCAGGTTATGGAATGGGAACCTGCCTCATATGTACCCCCGTAGTTAGCGCTGCCGGCGTTATAAGACACCTCTCCCGGTAAAATATCAGTGATTACCACTGCCGACGCTTCGGTGCCGCCGGTGTTACAGACTTCGATTGTGTAGTTTAACGTATCTCCCGGACAGGATCTTGCCTGCCCTGTTTTACTGACGGTCAGCAAGGGTGAGGTATAAAAAGTCGTATCCGCTGTATCATATACGGGACCGAAAGTTCGTTCAAGGCAGTCTTCCCAGGTTACGCCGGCGGTGTTGATCAGGGTAGTTGTATTGGCAATACCCTCGTCGGTTGTAACAAACAGGTGGATGGTTACCGAGCCGGACGCCGGAATATTTTCCAGTTCCCAGATAATCACTCCGTCTGAATCCGAACCTGGAGGAGTGGAGTTTTCACTATCATAAAAAAAGCCCTGCGGTAAAACATCGGTAAGTACAGGATTATAGGCCGTACAGCCTCCGCTATTGGAAATTGTAATAGTGTATTCCAGCGTTTCTCCGGGAGAGGCCGTAGCCGGCCCGGTTTTCTCAATCGTTAAAAGAGGGTGAGTATGAACCGTGGTATTCCAGGTGGCTGTCGCCGGATCCAGCGGATCTCCTGCAAAGTTCTCCCCGGTGACAACGAAAGTGTTGAGCAGGACGGTATTGTCGGGAGTCGCCTGATTGACGTGAACAGTCAACCATCCGGGGATAGAGGACCCGGGCGGCAGGTCGCCAAGATTCCAGGTAACGACGTTATTATCTGAGTTGTACACAGCGGTGTGACTGGAACTGACAAATACAACCCAGGGCGGGAGCTGATCTTGCAATATTACGTTATAGGCCGTGCTGCCCCCGATATTGCTCAGTGTGCCCGTATAGGTGATTTGCGAATCGATTGCTGCCTCTTCCGGCCCGCTCTTGGTGATCTCAAGCACCGGATCGGGATAGATAGTCGTTTCCCACCCGGCTGTTTCAGGACCGTAGCTGTTTTCTTCCTCGTCTTCCCATTCGACACTGGCGGCGTTGGTAGCGGTGGTTTCGACCTCGATATCATCATCTGCCTGTACAGTCAGGGTAATCAGGAGCGAACCCCCCGGGTTAATGGTTCCCAGTTCCCACTGGACCGACTCCGGCGGGCCGGCTGAATAGGCGCCGGGCGGATTGGAGCTGATGTAACTCACTTCAGGCGGCAAAGTATCAATCAGTGTCACTTTCGTAGCGGGCTGACCGCCGGTATTGGTTAAGATAAGTTGATAAGAAAAAATCTTTCCCGGCGCTGCGTCGCTGGCTCCCTCTTTTTCCAGCATCAGGTGGGGTGTAGTATATACAGTAGTGTCGCAGGAGGCTGTAGCTGGCCCCAGTTCGTTCTCCTGGGAGTCCTTCCATACCAGGCTGAAAGTATCGGTTAAAATTGTACCGTCCTCCACGGTTTCCTTTATTTTTACCGTCACCCATCCGGGAATGCTGGCGCCCGGCTGGATGTCCCCCAGGCTCCAGGTAACTATGTGAGAGCCGGAATCATAGATAGCGCTATGGCTGGAGCTAACAAATTCCACGCCTTCGGGTAGCTGGTCGACCAGTACGGCGTTATAGGCTATACTCCCGGATGTATTGCTGAGAGTTCCGGTATAGGTGATGGTGGAACCGATTGTCGCCTGCGCGGGTCCCGACTTGGTAATAGTCAGGACAGGAGGCGGGGTTGTAACGGGGGTGACGGTTGGGTCGCCTGTCGCAGGGGTATCGGGGTCGTCGGTCGGAACGTCGGTAAAATTGGAGCCTTCGACCAGACCCTGATTGGATACGGTTGTGAAACCATCGGAGCCTATGACCACCATGAAGGTTATCCGTACTGTATCCTCGTGTGAAAGGCTGCCGATTGTAACTGCGACCATTGTATCTTCGGGATCATTTCCGCTGGTAATATACGATCCCTGTGAACTGGTCACCGTGACGCTTCCGGTTACAAGGCTGGTGTTTATGTCAGGCGTATCTGAGAAAACTACGTCTGTAGCTGTTGCGTTTCCGCTGTTGATCAGCGTGATGGTATAGAGAAGCGTATCCCCCGGGCTGGGCACTGTGTTGTTGTCTGCATCCAGAAAGAGCGCATCCGTTTTGCTGGCCTGGATCTGCGGGAACTCCTCCTCCCTGAGGACTTCCACAAAGGCGTCGTCATCAGCGGTCAGGGTGGCATCCAGGGACTGACCGGTAGCGGAAGCGACGTTGCGGTTCGGACTGGCAATATTGGCTAAATCAGTGGCCCTGGCAACATAGGAGACCTGCCTTGATTCGCCAGGATTCAGAGTCCAGTCTGCATTCCAGGTAAGCACGTAACCGTCAGCCAGGTTTCCGGTAATCGAGGTGGGGTCGGACGGTAAACCGCTGGCGGTGATAAATTCCCACCCCGGAGGCAGGGTATCCTCCAGGTCTATCCCTGTGACCTGTGCTCCGGCTGTCGAGGGAACACTGATCAAAATACTGAATATGGACTCCTCTCCAAGATAGATTTGTACTGGATCGGCGGTTTTTTCTACCTGTAGAGTTACATCAATCCACTCAACCGGCAAAGGCAGCGTGGTATAGCCCATGTCCAGGTAAGGGTCTGCTTGTCCCGCTCTGTCAGGACTCTCACCCCAGGCTACTGCCACCGGGGCTGTACTGACAATATGCATGCCTGTATTGTCCTTGTCTGGATCATAGACCTGTATGGCATGCAGCCTGTCCACGTTATAAGTGGCGTCAAATACCTCGTCGTTTGGTCCGAAGTCAATGAAGACGGTGGTGTTATCATTCAGAGCGGTGATATAGACCGGCGAGCCATTTACGGTACTGGATGCCTTGGTACGGTTGCCGGGAGCCCAGCTAACATAGTTATCCGTGCCTATAAAGTGAGTGGGAATCAGATCGTAGCCCCAGTCCCAGATACCGTTGCCGTCATCACCGGCTGCAATTCCCCAGAAAATATCGCCTGAAGTGTAGAGGTAAACTCCCGAGTTCAACGGGACGTAGCGACCGGCGCCGCTTCGATATGAACGGGTAGCACCAGCCGCTACTGTGAATGATCCGCTGCCGCTGAGATCTTCAAAGTTTACCGTAATCTGGCTGGCGTTGGGATTATAAATATACAGGTTGTTATTACTGCTGGACCATCCAGGAACAGGAGCATAATAACCGGATCCCCAGTAGGCCTGCGGGGTGATGGTGTAGCCCCGCATCTCATAGCCGGTAGAGTCCCTGCGGCCGGTCATGAGCTGTACCTGTAAACCGGCTGAACCGGTTATTTTTGTACCTGCCCCCTCGACCTCGTAAATATAGGTTTGACCCCGGTTGAGGGTAGTATTGATAGTGACCGGTCCTGCGGGATCCGAGATAGTTACACTGTTGCCGTCAGAGGCGGACATGACCAGGGCGAAGACATAGGTGAAATTGCGGTATAGCAGGGGAGATACGGCCAGGTTTTCGCCTGCCGGGACCGTGTAGCTATTTTCCCATGCCTGAACCGGATATACTTCCCAGGCATCCGTGAATAAGCTTCCCTGGTCTTCGGTCCATGTCGATACCACCAGTTGAAGCAGGCTTCCAGAGACAAAAATCCTGTCCCCTCCGTCATATTTCGTCGTGGTACCCCGGGGTACGGGGATTGACCCGCTCTCGAAGGTATGGATCTGGCCTTTATTGAGCGATACCACTTCATCGCTGCCGGTACCTGTTCCCAGGCCGTTTTCCCAGTGATCGTAATATACCTTTGTATTATTAGCGCTGGCTGTGACTCCTACAACATAATGCATGCCGTCCGACGCATTAATCGGGGGTTCTATGGCATTGAAAACGGAATACGTACCGTTATAGGGCTGTGAGCTTGGGTTGTTGCCAGTGGGGAGTGGTAAATAAAACTCCTGGAAACCGGCAGGAAGTGCTTCAACCGTCCGTGGTAGTATGAGGGCTACGGCCAACAGGAAGAACGTCACTATAGAAACAAACCTGAATGCTGCGCGTTTCATTATTTAAAGATCCCTCCCGTGCAATTTATTGAAGTAATTAATACTATCTTTGAATACATTATAGTCGATGCTGAGACCCGATTGTTCTCTTCCGCCTTCCTGAAAAAATACCGCCTCTGTTTGAATTGTTTAAACGGATTGCATAGAATTGGAATATCTGAATGTTGCATAGCAAGGAGGGTTAAATTGGGGGTTAAGGATTTAAGAGACTGGCTGGCGGATGTTGAGAGGATGGGGGAGCTGAAGACCGTTGAAGGAGCGTCATGGGACCGTGAGTTGGGCGCTATAAGCGAGATGCAGGCGGAACGCAACGGTCCGGCCCTTTTATTCGATAAAATACCGGGATATCCGGATGGGTTCAGGGTACTGGCTAATGCCTTCCTCAGCCACAGGCGGACGGCATCGATGCTCGGAATACCGGAAGGTCTGTCCAGCGTGCAGATGGTGGATGCCTGGCGGGGGAGACTGAAACAGGTCAAACCGGTCCCGCCGGTCGAAGTGGATTCCGGTCCTGTTCTGGAGAACAGGCTGACCGGTGATGAGGTGGACCTGAACAAATTCCCGGCGCCGGTCTGGCATGAGCTGGACGCGGGCAGGTTCCTGGGTACCGGGTGCGCCATTGTGAGCCAGGACCCGGATAACGGCTGGGTCAACCTGGGTACATACAGGTGCCGGGTTTTTGACAAGAACCTGCTGGGTGTGGGACTGAACCCGGGCAAACACGGCACCCAGATGATGGAGAAGTATCATAAGAAGGGTCAGGGTTTTCCCCTGGCCGTCATCTGCGGAATGGAGCCTGCCCTCTTTATGTCGGCCTGTAGCCCGCTGACCGGATGGGACGAAAGCGAATATAACTTCGCTGGCTGGGTGAAGGGTGAACCCGTACAGGTCGTCCGGGGTCCGCTGACCGGCCTGCCCATACCTGCCGCCGCCGAGATAGTCCTGGAGGGAGAGATCCCGCCCCCGCCGCAGATGGAGAAGAGGGAAGACGGTCCTTTCGGCGAATGGGGCGGCACTTACAACTCGGCCAAACATCCCTTGATGATAGTCAAATCGATTTCCTACCGCAACGATCCCATAATACTGGGCGTTTTGCCCCAGACCATGCACCTCCAGCAGTATTTTTCCATCCCCCTGATGGCGGCGGAAATCTGGAACGTACTGGAATACGCCGGCATCCCGGATGTGACTGGCGTATGGTTCGGGCTGGGCCTGGTCTGGCCGGTCTTCTGTGTTATTTCCATTAAGCAGGGCTATTCCGGTCATGCCAAGCAGGCCGCCCTGGCAGCCGCTTCCTGCCGCGCCAACACGGTCGGCGGGCTGTTTGTCATAGTCGTGGACGATGATATCGATATCACCAATGAGAAGGACGTCATATGGGCCGTCACGCGCAGGGCGGATATCGACAATATTCAGAAGATCAGCGGCATATTGACCAAGGCCGGCGCTCCCAAGAGACCCGGCGCTCCGCTGGTCAACGACAGGATCATTATTGACGCCTGCTGGCCTTATGAACATCGCGACAGATACCCGGTTATTCACCGCTTCAGCGCTGAATACCAGGAGAAAATGCTGAAAAAGTGGAGTTCGCTTTTCTAGAGGAAAGGGAGAACAGTGGAGTTTACGGTTAACGGCAATGGCGATGTTGGGTCTATACCCGCGGTAAAAACTGATATATAGGTAATCGACCTGTTAAGAACTGGACTAATGGTAAAAAGGAGAGAGAATGGCTGCTTCAACAATTACTGTGGCGGATAACACTGTCATCAAGTCGCTCAGTCTGGGCGGTACGCAGGGCGGCGGAGTCCCCTGTGCTGTGGATGTCAAGGACGGTAAAGTAGTCAGGGTCAGACCCCTGCACTATGACTGGAAATATAACCTTGACGATTATCATCCATGGAAGATCAGCCGGAACGGCAAAACACTGACAACCATTACCAAGTCTCTTCCCGGCCCTTTCCAGCTTGCCTATAAGAAAAGGGTCTACTCCCCCAACCGCATCAAGTACCCGCTGAAAAGGGTGGACTGGGACCCGAACGGCGAGAGGAACCCGCAGAACCGGGGAAAGAGCAAGTACAAACGCATCTCCTGGGATGAAGCCACCGATATCATCGCGGCTGAGATAGCCAGGGTGCATAAGCAATACGGCGGTTACGCCATACTGGCGCAGGTTGACGGCCATTCGGAATGTAAACAGATCCACGCACCGCATGCCTGCCCGACCTTACTGCTGGACAAGCTGGGAGGCTACACCGTCCAGGTAAGGAACCCTGATAGCTGGGAAGGCTGGTACTGGGGCGCCAAACATGTCTGGGGGGATGGGGTTGTCGGATGCATGTTCCCCGCGGACAACGTTTTAAAGGACATCTCGGAGAACTGCGAACAGGTCCTGCTCTGGGGATGCGATCCGGAAACAACTACCTGGGGTTTTTGCGGGCAGTCCGGCAGTCCCATATGCTATTTCTGGAAGGAAGCCGGGATCAAGCAGGTCTATATCTGTCCGGAGCTTAACTACGGAGCGGCTGTACATGCGGATAAATGGATACCCATATTGCCCTGTACCGATGCCGCCCTTCAGTTGGCTATTATCTATACCTGGATCAAGGAAGGTACCTATAATAAAGAATATATTGCCACGCATGCCGTGGGCTTTGATAAAATATCCGATTACGTTACAGGTAAAACGGACGGCGTCCCCAAGTCTCCTGCCTGGGCATCTCCCCGGTGCGGCGTCCCGGAGTGGACCATCAAGGCGCTTGCCAGGGAGTTCGCCTCAAAGGTGACCTCCATAACCCACTATTACGGCGGCGGCATGATACGGGGGCCTTATTCCCATGAGCCGGCCAGGCTGGAGGTAGTGCTGCTGGGAATGAGGGGGCTGGGCGGCCCCGGCATCCACCAGTTTACTATCACTCGCTACGGGATACCCAGGAACAGGGCGCCCAGGGCCACCCTCTTTAATCTCCAGGAAACCCAGGCTGAACCACTCAAAGACAGGGTCACTCCAACCCTGCCCGAGCTGGCCTTTGCCACCGTTTGCGCCATTACTAAACAGTTCCTCCCCAAGACATATATACAGAAGGCTATTCTCAATCCTCCCGTCAGCTTCTGGGGCACGGGGTCGATCAAGGCTTCCGTCGAAGACCAGTTCAATAAATATACGTTCCCCATTCCCAAGGAAGAAGGCGGCTCGGAGATACATATGATCTGGACGGATACTCCCTGCCGGACCACTTGCTGGAATGAAGGCAACAAGAATGTCGAGGCCATGAGGAGCCCGAAAATAGAATGTATTATTGCGCAGCATGCCTGGCTGGAAAACGATTGCCTGTTGGCTGATATCATTCTGCCGGGCAATACCACCTTTGAGGTAGAGGACCTGGTTCCCAACACCAGCAGGACCGGCATCGAGTTTCAAAGCGTGGGTCTGCAAAGGCGGGCCGTTGCGCCTGTCGGAGAATCGATGAGCGACTTTGAGATCGTGCTGGAGATTTCCAAAAAAATGGGCATGTACGAGCAGGTCTCGGAGGGCAAAAACCTGGATGAATGGCTGAAGTACTTCTATGATTATTATCACCTCTCAGAGTTTATAAGCTGGGAAGACCTCAAGGAAAAGCAGTATGCCGTCTTCCCCATAGCCGAGGACTGGGAGAAGGATACCCCGGGTTTAAGAAAATTTTACGAAGACCCGGAAAAGAATCCCCTTCCTACACCCTCCGGGAAACTTGAGTTTTATTCCGAAAGACTGGCCCAAACCTTTCCCGATGACATGGAGAGGCCTCCCTATCCCCAGTGGATCGAGGGAGCGCCCGGCTGGACGCACGATGAAAACCTCTCCAGCAAAAGGGCTGAGAAATATCCTTTGCTCATGATGTCCAATCACGGACGGTGGAGAATGCACGCCCAGTGCGACGATATAGCCTGGACCCGTGAAACTCCCACCGGCAAGATCAAGGGGCCGGACGGCTACATGTACGAACCCCTCTGGCTTAATCCCCGTACGGCGGCTGAACGGGGCATCGGGAGCGGCGATATCGTGAAAGCCTTCAACGAAAGAGGTGCGGTTCTCTGTGGGGCTATTGTCTGGGAGAGGATCATGCCGGGAGTAGCTTACGTGGACCATGGGGCCAGGGTGGACTGGATAATACCGGGAGAGCTTGACCGGGGCGGCGCTGTAAACCTGATATGCCCCATGGGTGTGACGTCTAGGAATATCTCCGGACAGACCACCAACGGGTACCTAGTTGAGGTGGAAAGGGTATCCGCTGCTCAGATGGAGGAATGGAAAAAGAAATACCCGGAGGCGTTCAACAGGGAATACGATCCGGCTTCCGGCCTGCGCTTCAACGGCTGGGTGATAAAAGAAGAAGAATAGAGAAACAAAGTTCAAGAAACAAGGGACCAGTACGAGCGTAAAAATAGTTAGAGTAAATAGCACGAGGTATGAAAATAGATGCCATTCTGGGCCCGGCGACACCTTCTCTCATGTCGGGTACGGCAACCGCAGGTTGCCGCAGCATCATCAGTGTGAAGGTATGTGATTAATATACCTATTTGCGCATAAACAAATACTGGCTGTAGTTGTTGTTATACGCCGAAGTATTCTTCCCCCTTGAGGAGAGAAGGTCCGCCTTTTTTCCCATTCCTTCTCCCTCGATGGGAAAAGGTCAGAATGAGGGTGATATAAATTATTTCCTCGTTCCCCGTATCCTGATACGGAGAGGAAAAGATAAGGAGGAGCTATGAGACTGGAAGGAAAGGTAGCCCTGGTTACCGGATCGGGTAGCGGAATCGGCCGTGCCACCGCCCTGCTTTTTGCCAAAGAGGGGGCTGATGTATGTGTCAATGACATCAACCTGCCCGGGGCCCGGGAGACCGTGGAGATGATCAAACCGCTGGGCAGAAAGGCCATAGCGGTCAAGGCCGATGTCTCCGAAGAAAAAGAGGTCATGGACATGGTCGACCGTACGATCAAGGAACTGGGCGCGGTGGATATCCTGGTCAACAATGCCGGTATGGAAGGTTTCGGTCCCATTAAAGACTGTACCGTGGAAAATTGGGACAGGGTCATGGCCGTCAACCTGCGCGGCAATTTCCTCTGTGCCAAGCACTGCGGTCGCTGGATGATAGAGCATAACCACGGCAAGATCGTCAACATCTCGTCCCTGGCTGTACTGAGGTGTCCTGCCGGGATTATCCCCTATGCCGCGGCTAAGGCCGGGATCGTAAGGTTTACCCAGACTCTGGCCCTGGAGTGGGCCCCTTACCATATCTATGTGAACTGTATTATCCCCGGCGGGATTAATACGCCCATGAGCCGGGCCCACGGCCCCATCGACCCCGCACGGATCAAAACGCTGATCCCTCTGGGACGCATCGGGGAGCCTGAGGATGTGGCCAAGGTAGCCCTGTTCTATGCTTCCTCCGATTCCGATTTCGTGTCCGGCACTGCCCTGCCCGTGGACGGCGGAGAGACCACTCGCTTCTAAACTAATACGGACACAATTGAATCAAATAGCACGGAGCATGAAAATATTGTCATGATGCGGCGATCAAGGGTTGCCGTGCCCGACGGGAGAGAAGGCGACGTCGGTATCCGGCATGATACCTCCGGAGGCTAAAAAATCAATTGACCTTTTTACGATATGGCCGATATTGAGCTCGCTGTACGAATTCTCTTTGGCAGCCAGGATTTCAGGGATATCAGTAAAGTCTTCATCCGGAATGACCTGGACAGATAGGATTTTGATTGCGAATTAGCAGAAGAATAAAAGCAGGAGAGTGGTAACAAATGGCTGAGAATACCGGCAGAAGGTTTGAGGTTCCCCGCCAACCCATCGCGGAGAAGGAGATCAAAGAAACATTCGATACCGATGTGGTGGTGGTGGGTGCTGGGACGTCCGGTAAGGCTGCGGCCCTTTCCGCCGTACAGGCCGGGGCCAAAGTAATACAGATCGACAAGCATGTTACCTACAGGTGGGGCGGCGGCATGATAGGCACTATAGACAGCCGTCTACAGAAAAAGCTGGGAGTTAAAATAGACAAGGATGAAGTCTGCCTTCAGCTTATGAGGTGGTGTGGAAACAAGCCGGACCAGCGGTTGTATCGCGTCTGGGCGGACCACAGCGGGCCGGTCATGGACTGGCTGATGGATATCACCGAGCCCGAGGGCATCAAGACCCTGCCCATGCAGTGGCCGCGACCAGCCGGCTGGGATAACAGCCGGGAATACTACCCGGACTATCCGACAGCCCACTGTCACAGCGATGGCAAAAACATCGGTCTCAATCACAGCCTGGCCCTTGAAATCGTGCAGAAGCGGGCCCTGGACCTGGGAGTGGAGATCCGCTACCGCACTCCTGCCGTCCAGCTTGTCAGGCAGCCTAACGGCAGGGTGATGGGAGTGATCGCCCGTGACAGTGAGCGCAACTATCTCAGGTTTAACGCACGCAAGGCCGTCATTCTCTGTACGGGCGATTACGGCAACAATCCCTGGATGGTGCAGCAGTACTGCCCGGAGGCCGTTGAAGTCGCCAGCACACGCAATATCTACATGACCCGCAACCGGGACCTGCTGGATGCCCCCGAGCCCATTAATGTGGGGGACGGCCAGCAGATGGCTATGGCGGTCGGGGCCATAATGGAGGAGGGCTTCGGCGCTCCTATGTCGCATGCCACCGTGCCCGCCGCCGGCGCCAACGCCTTCCTGCGCGTCAATATCCTGGGCGAACGCTATGAAAACGAGGACGTGCCGGCCCAGAGCCAGGCCAACTCGCTGGTCCGCCAGCCGGGTAAAAAGGTCTGGCAGGTCTTCGATGGCAAGTGGGAAAAAGACATACCCCGTATGGGCTTCGGACTGGGCACTTTCAATCAGCCGAATGACATAATAAGGAACAATATCGAAACCAATGCCCTCAAAGGCAATACCCTCAGGGAGCTGGCCTTGAGAATGGATGTGCCTTTCGATGCCTTCAGCAGCACCGTCGAAAGGATTAACCTGCTGGCCGGGCAGGGAAGAGACCCGGACTACGGCAAGCGACCGGACCGCCTGACCACGGTGGAAAAGCCGCCTTTTTATGCCAGCCTTGTCGAGCAGCACATCCTGGTAGTCCTGGGCGGCATTGTGACCAACCCCAGGTTCCAGGCCCTGGACAAAGACCGCCGGGTCATCCCCGGCCTCTATATGGCGGGCAATACCGTCGGCAACCGCTTCGCCGTTGACTACCCTACCATGGTGGCGGGACTGAGCCACGGCTTCGCCTGGGTCTCCGGGCGTCTGACCGGCCTCTACGCGGCCGCGGAGACGTAATTCTCTCATCCCTTCCCCCTCGATGGGGAAAGGTCACGATGAGGGTGATTCAACCGGCTTCTTCCTTAGTGTATATAATATATTTATAAGCAGATGAGGGCCGGGGAGGCGGAGCATGACTGACCCTATCAGGATAATAACCGACAGCACGGCGGATATTCCCGTTGAAATAGCCCGGGAATACGGCATCGAAACGGTACCGATCTATGTCAGGTTCGGCGATCATGTTTACCGCGACGGTGTGGAACTTACCTCGGAACAGTTCTATGAAAAGCTCAGGAGCTCGGAGGAGGTACCGTCTACCTCTCAGCCTTCACCGGAGGACTTCAGCCGGGTATTCAGCGAAGCTGCCGGTAAATACAGCGGTGCTGTATCTATCCATATCTCTTCCCGTATCAGCGGCACATACAACTCAGCCCTGCTGGCTAAAAATCTTCTAGCCTCCTCCTTTCCGGTGGAGGTGATAGATTCCCGCTTTAACTCGGCCGGACTGGCCCTGTGCGTTATGGCGGCAGCCAGAAGCGCCCGGGAGGGTAAGGACATCCGCCAGATCAAGCAGGATACCCTAAAAGCCATCCGTGAAATCGGGATGTTCGGCATGTTCGGCACCCTGAAATACCTGGCCAGAAGCGGAAGGGTCAATAAGGCCATCGCCATGGCCGGGAACTTCCTGAACGTCAAACCCCTCCTGACCTTTCATGAAGGTGAAGTGGTCAGGGCCGGGTTTGTACGTACGGTGCGCCAGGGCATGCAGCGTATTCTCAACTACATAGAATCTAAACGGCCTGTCAGCGAGCTTATGCTGGTGCACAGCGCTGTCCCAGACCAGTGCGAAGAGTTAAAAGACAGGATAGAAGAGATAGCGGAAATAAAAAACATCATCGTAAGCCAGCTCGGCGCAGCCCTGGGTGTACACGGCGGTCCGGGTGTGCTGCTGGTAGCTGTTAGGTGAAACCAGCCCGGTTGCGACTAATCCTCTATTAAACTAAAATAGCCGGACCTGCCGGCCCGTTATTTATAAAACACCGGCCATAAAAAGGCATCCAGGACAAGGGTATGGAAGGCGAAGTAGCCGCTGCCGGCCACTGCCAGCCAGTACGGCAGGACAGGCTGCCGGGTCTGTAGACTGAGCAGTGCCCACAGCAGGGCGCAGGAGGAAAACCCGACCAGGAAGAGGACTATGCGTATCGCTGTCCAGGTATTGGGGTTGGGGGTATCAAAATTGCTGTAGGAAAGCGGCATCCACAGTGCTGAAAAAAGAAGTATGCCGGTGAAAATGGCGAAGAAGACCTCGAATCCGATGTTGCCGGCGACCTTGACATCCGCCGGTGCCAGCCGGAAAAGAACAAAATAGATTAAAAGGAAATAGCCTACGGCTGAGAGTATCATGGAAACGAAATAGAGCGAGCGTACCGTTCCTGTGATATTGCCCCACAGCACATCGGTATTGCCGGGATGTGAGACAAGCCCCTGGACATAGCTGCCTATTACGGCAGCGCCCCCGAATACGTTGATAATCAGCAGCATCAATTGCGGCGCGGACATAATATTACTCCTCCCAGACCTATTCTTCCCTTTTGGTATATGTCTGGTTTATCTGTTCCAGGATATCCTGTATCTTCCGGTTGGAGGGAATATCGCTCATGGTCTTACCATGGTGTTTGAAACGGACCCTTCCTTCACGGTCGATTACATAGAGCGCCGGCATCCTGCCGAGTTTGAGGATCTTCACCTCCTGTCCGTACAGTCCGGCAATCTTATGATCCGGGTCTGGAATGCCCGGAAAGGGCATTTTTTCCCTTTGCCAGTACTCTTTAAAGGCTTTTTCGTCCTCCGGACCGGTAACGATTATTTCGGCCTTCCGTTCAACGAAAAGGGCATACTCATCACGCAACTGCGCCATATGCTTGCGCGTATAGGGTCAACCGAAGCCCCGGTTCAGGACAAGCACAATATTGAGCTTTCCCCTGTAATCTGCCAGACTGATGCGGCGGTCAGAGGCGTCGCTGCCTTCAAACTCAGGCGCTTTTTCCGCAGGTTCTTTCGCTAGCATGCTTTCTCTTTTCCCCCCGCTACTTCCCTTCCGTTCGGGCGAATACTGGTTTATTAAGCACCTACATCGGTCTCAGCGTACCGGCAAAGACCTGCCAGGCCAGGGCGGACTTGGCCAGAAGGCTCAGCAGGATGTAGGTCCTCTCGCCTAAAAGGTAATTATTCCATGGTCCCACCTTTCGATATTGCAGCCACATATTCAGGGCAAAGGTGAAGAAAAAGACAAAAAGAATAGGCAGTATGAAATATACGAAGGTGGGGACCGAACCGCTGGACTTGCTCAGAGAGCTGAAGAAATAGATGGCGATGGCTATCCATGGCGCGATTCCGGCGATGCTGCCTACCGTGAAGGAAGTCCAGTTGGTTTCCCTGGTGGTTTGGTTGTGGACCTCCATAATCAATCCGCAGAGATTCATGACCGCTGTTAGCACAAAGGCCATGATCAAAGCTCCCAGATCATACATGCCGCACAGCATGCCGATCAGCACGATCATCAGTGATGCGCTCAGTGAGTATTCATACCAGCGGGCGTAGTTGATGCCTTTCCTGAGATTTTCCTTGTACCAGTTGAAGACGCCGGGCAGAACGATTGTGAAATGGGCGATGGCGGACAGCAGCAGGAATACCGCCACCAGGGGACCGAAACGCAGGTCCGCCAGGGTTTCGATTGCGGTAGAGAATTTTTGGGTTGCCGGGTTATAGCTGATATAGCTGAGGGTGACCGGCAGCGTAAAGTTATTGCTGAGGATAAAAATAAAAACAGCCTGGAGGAGGTGCAGTACCCCCATGATGGTATTGTAAACTCGTAAACGGTTCAGGTTCCTTTCACTGGCCATTGAAGACCCCCTTTTAAACACTTTTCCTTCAGCCGGAACAAACAGTAATCCCCTTCCGGCATCCATAGCCGGGGTTTATTAAACTCTGTCTGGTGTTTGAAGGATATGAAAAGAAATATCCGTCTGATGTGTAAATACCGGTTAATTTTTATTATATTAAATCCCTGTACGTTTTGGTGAAAAAGCGCCGGGGAGAATAAAAAGGGTGAGTTACAGGGCCCTGGCGCCTGATTTCCGGTTGTATCTGCCGGATGATATAGTTCTAGGAATACATTTTCCCCGGTCCGGTAGCGAAATGGAATATCGGCCTGTCTATCCTGAGTGATTTCAACGGGCAGTGGACTATCCCGGCCGGGATGAAAGCCATGAAACTCTGGTTCATCAGGTTGCGCTCCCCGTCGATCCACAGCTCTATTATTCCCCCCAGATCGCCTGGGTCTTCGAAGTTCGTACCGAAGAAGGCTATAACCTCGTCATAGTTATGGGTATGAGGTTCGGGACTTCCCTGGCTCTCTTTGTCCGTAGGCCAGAACCAGACGCACTCAACATAAAAGGCACCTTTTATGACCTCGCTGTCAAGATACATCATGCGGGTACTGGTATCGGTGGGCAGTGAGCCTCCCCACGAAGGGAGTACCACATTCTTTTTGGGCTGGGTGATGATATACTTGCCGTGTTTGAATTCATCCATCTCATGTTCCTCTTGTCCGTTTTCCGGACCTGTAATTATGGTATTTGCCTGGTCTCCCATAGCCCGCTTTAAGCATCCGCTTACACCGGGCCGGCTGCTTATCCCTCATCTTTTATTACCCAGGAGTTGAAACGCAGGCCGGAAGCCGGATCGTATTCACGGCTGAAGGCCTCGGGATACTCTTTTTCCCATTCCTCCATCCGGGCGGGTGCGACCTTTTCCACCTCTACCAGGTAACCGCTGGTTGCCATGCCGGGACAATATTTGGAAACGATGCCCCGGGGTGAAATCAGGTTAATAGCCCCTCCCCGGTCCAGCTCTCCCGGGATAATCCAGTCAACCCTGGCCCCGTGGTCCATGTAGACTACCCCCGGTTTGATTCTCTCCCAGACGATTGCTCCTCCCAGGACCGCTCCCCGCTCGTTGTAGGCTATGACGATATCGCCGTCTCTGATCCCTCTTTCTTCCGCTGTTGAGGGGTGGATCCATAAAGGCTCATATTTGTACCCGTCTTTACCCCGGACTTTACAGGTGCGTATTTCCCGGGTCCAGGGGATATCGTCGCACTGGGCGTGTACCCTCCAGCGGCCGTGATTGGACATCATCAGCAGCGGGTATTTTTCAGCCCTTTGGCTGGATGTCCTTTCGTCGTGGGTCTCACTCTTTTCAACCCAGCGCGGAATGGCACCCCGTTCCCTGTCATCCGGGAAATGCTTCGCCAGCCGCTCTGAGTAGATTTCCAGCTTGCCCGAGGGGGTCTTGAGGGGGTTGGCCTGGGGGTCTTCGTAAAATTTTCGCAGTCCGGGCGGGTCCTTTTCCCAGTCCCCGGCAACGGGAAAGACAAAATACTGCTTCTCCTTGAAGTCCTCCCACTTGATGAACTCGGGCAGGCCTATGCCTTCATAGGTGTACTTGATCAGGTCTTCCACGCTTTTACCCCTGGTTACCTCTTCATATTTACCCATCTTTTTAGCTACTTCCAGCACTATTTCGTAATCGCTTTTGGACTCGCCGATGGGTTCGATGGCCTTGTTTTGCAGCAGGACGTTGATAAACTGCACGCCCTGGGCGCTGTTGGTCATGATATCGTCTATCTCGTACAGCGTGCTGACCGGCAGGATAATATCAGCCAGGAAGCAGTCGTTCTCCAGCCAGGACTGCTGGGCGATCACGCACTCGATCTTGGGATTCCGGTAGGCTTCCACCATCTTCATGCCCTCATTCCAGCAGGTGGTCAGGCAGGGATTATCCGTCCAGATAAGATGCACTTCCGTGCCGCCTTCTTCCGCGGGCAGGGGGTACTGGTATTTATTGAACTGGTCTTCAACCGGGGCCATGTTTTCGGTGGTCCCCCAGAAGGTCACCGGAGGGCGCATGATTGCCTCCCAGAACAGCGTCTTGGGGAAGAACTGCTTCTGGCTGACGCGTGCCCCGTGGCAGGAGGGCTGGAATATGCGGTCGGTGAAGGCCAGGTCGGTGGCCATGGAGACCCAGGTGTAGCGGTTGTTTTTAGCCTCAACGCTGCGAGGCATGCCCAGGTAGGTTATGATGCACTGGTGAACGCCCGGTTTGCCCAGTCCCTGCATGGCCAGCAGTACTCCTTCCATTCTGGCAGGCTCGTGCGAATAGGGCCCCCGGATGTAGCCTCCGCCGAAATAGTGGGCGATCGAGGTGACTTTAGCCGCGAAATCCCGTGCCAGGGCCTTGATGGTCCATTCCGGCACCCCGCATTTGGGCGAGGCCCAGGCGGGAGTCTTGGGGACGCCGTCCTCCCGGCCCAGGACATAGTCCGAAAATGGCTCGAAACCGACGGTATGGGTCCGGACATATTCCTTATCGTAGCTTCCTTCGGTAATCCATATATAGGCTATGGCGAGCTGGAGAGCAACATCCGTATTGGGGAAAATGGGTATCCATTTGTCCGCATGTACGGCAGCCCCGTAGTTCAGCTCGGGACAGATATAGACCTGCTTGATGCCGGCCTCGGTCCAGAAATAGCTCAAACGGCTGGCCATCTGGCCCCTGAATCCCCAGGGAGTGGTCTCGGGGTCCCCGCCCCATACCAGCACCAGTTCGCCGTTCTCGCAGATATCCTTGACAATATTGGCTGCCGGCAGTAAATGACCGCACAGGCCTGTGCCCCAGACATGCATTGCCCCGTAATACCATCCCTCCCAACTGTCCGCATTGCGGATCTGCTGGGTCCAGCCGCCTCCCAGCGCTCTCATCAGCAGGCCGGGCTGTCCGTGGGGACCCTGGACCAGCTTGCATTCACCATGCCCGTCGCCCTGGGTAAGAACGGCCCAGGGGCCGTATTTCTCCCGTACTCTTTTTATCTCGGCGGCGATAATATCAGTAGCTTCATCCCATGAAATCCTTTTGTACTTGCTTTTACCTCTGTTCTGTGGGTTCCTCTTGCCGCTGGGATCCCAGTCTACCCTTTTCAGAGGGTACTTGATGCGGTTGGGTGAGTAGACCCTCTTTTTATAGGCCAGGGAGTAGGGCCCCGGCAGGGATTTCCAGTTGGGCTCCAGCGTTTTTCCGTTTCTGTTAAATTTCCAGGGATTGAGGGACTGCCTGTCGTATTTCAAATCATAATGGAGGGGCCGGATCCTGACGATCCTGCCGTCTTTTACATCCACCGTGCCCTCAGCTCCTCCCGTAGTCACTCCGCTGAGGCCGATTGTCCTGTACACGGTCTTATCCGCAACCGGACCGAATACGGATAAACCCTGATTCGTGATATCAGACCTGTTTTCTTTAGCAGACATAGTAAGTCCTCCTTGATAATTGCCGGTAGACCCGCGTATGATTTAAATCATTTGAAAGCTGTATTAGTTGCGTCTTAATCCTGTAAAACCTTCCGGACCAGCGAGCAAAGACGTTAATTTCAGCCTGACCTCTGGGTTTTCGACCTGCTTTTGCTTACTATACACCCTTAAAACCTGCCGTCGCAAACACAGGTCTCTTACGAGTGGAGCATAGATGGAAGTAAGGGATAGCCGCTAAAAACGGAGACTGATTGAAAAGGAAATAATCACAGGTATTTTCTGGAAAACTTGTCTGTCCGATCGGAAATGCAAATGACGGAAAATACGGTGTTACTCTGGTAAAATATATGTGAATCACAGGAGGTGAAACAATGGAGCTGAAAATAAACCAGGCTGTCTTATCCCTGGTCCAGGGTGACATAACACGGCAGAAGACTGATGCGATTGTGAACGCGGCCAACTCGGGGCTGATGGGGGGAGGAGGGGTTGACGGCGCTATTCACCGGGCGGGAGGCCCGGCCATTCTGGAAGAGTGCAAAGGGATAGTAGCCAGACAGGGCAGGCTGCCGGCGGGGAAAGCGGTTATTACCACAGGTGGGAAACTGCCCGCGAAACATGTGATCCATACAGTCGGGCCGGTATGGCGCGGGGGCGGCAATCGTGAAGCTGGAACGCTGGAAAGCGCCTACCGTGAAAGCCTTCAACTGGCTGACAAAAACGGGCTTAAAAGCGTGGCCTTTCCCTCGGTAAGCACAGGGGCATATAGCTATCCCCTGGAAGAGGCCGCCGGGATAGCTATCCGGACTGTCGTTTCCTTTCTCAAGGAAAGCACGTCTGTTAAGGAGGTTGTCTTCGTACTTTTCGACTCAATGACTCTGAAAGTCTACCAAGAGGCACTGAAACAATACCTTTAGCCGGGCGATATTTTGCATTACGAGGCTCCGTTGTATTGACATTGAATTGAGGATGAAATACGATAGCAGCAATGAGTCAAAATATCCCGGTTATACATCTGCCCCTTAAGGAGAAAAACATGAAGTCCCACTATCTGCTGTTTATCTTCCTGACCTGCGCCGGTCTTTTAGTACTTGCCGGTTGTTCAGGAGGATCATCAACCTCGTCTTCACCCTCTCCGACTCCACTCTCAGCCGAACAGATACTGGCTGAGAGCAGCAGCAAGCTGGAGGCTGCCGGATCTTTTCACTTCGAGCTTGATCATGAGGGCGGCGGCTCTCCTATCGCCATGGGAATTGCCATGCTGAAGGCCAGTGGAGACATGGTGAAACCGGATAAAATGAAGACCACGATTTCAGGCATAGCCCTGGGTATGGCCATCCAGGTAGAGGTTATTACCGTGAGCCATGAGACCTACATGACCAATCCGCTGAACGGGAGATGGGAATTGCTGCCCAATGAGTTTCAGGTGCTGAGTGTTTTCGATCCTGCCACGGGGGTAGCAGCCATTATGAAGAACATGTCCGGCGCGACCAGGTTGGCTGACGAAGAGGCAGCAGGTAAGACCTGCTATCATATCAGCGGCGAAATAGACTCGGGAAACCTGAACTCAATAACGGGCAGCTCAATCCAGGGAATCATGAACAGGGCTGAGATCTGGATTGCCATGGATGATTTCCTGCCGCAGGTAATTAAGCTTGAAGGAAGGATAACCGAGGAGGAGAAAGAGGGAATCACCAGGACTCTGAGCTTCTCTGACTATAACCTGGAAACGAAGATCGAAAAACCCGTACTGGACTGACCGGATAGGGCATATTAGATGCATCTTCCTTTAAACTCTCATCTTTTAAAAAATTCTTCACCTGGACTGATCATTTCGCTGGTCTGCCTTGGTATTTTTGTCTCGGCACTGGACCAGAATGTTGTCTACGGATGCCTTCCCGGTATGATGGTGGATATAAACCTGCCTATTACCAGGATCGACCAGGCTGCCTGGATCGTGGTCGGATATCTGCTGGGATATACCTTCGCTATGCCCCTGATGGGACGCGTTTCGGACGTTCACGGTCACGGACGTATTTACATTATCTCAATGGGAATTTTCGCGGCAGGGTCCATACTGGTAGCTTTATCATCAAGCCTGGAGTGGATGGTGGCGGCCAGGGTTATACAGGCTGTAGGCGGGGGAGCGGTAGTGCCGATAGCGATGGCCATTGCCGGAGACCTTTATGCGGGGAAGGGGCGTGCAGTGGCTGTAGGTGTGATCGGGGCTGCCATTGAAGCCGGGGGAGCGCTGGGACCTTTCTATGGAGCGATAATAGACCAGTACTGGGGCTGGAAGTGGATTTTCTGGATAAACGTACCTGTCAGCCTGATTATCATAGCGGTGGTCTTCCTGTTTTTTAAACCCGCGGCGCGTGTCAGGGAGAGGATTGACTACCTGGGAGGTATACTGCTGGCTGGCGGCCTGGCTTTTTTGAGCCTGGCGCTTTCGCAGCAGACCGGACAGTCCGGTTATGCAGTATGGGTGACGGTGTTTTCCATTGCCGCGGTGGCGTTGTTTGCCGGTTTCTTTTTACGGATAAACAGGGTACCCGATCCCCTCATTAAATTGTCTATGTTTAAAAACAGGGTCTTTTCAGCGGCTAATTTGACCAACCTGCTGGTAGGCGCTGCACTGATAATCGCCATGGTCAATATCCCGCTGATGAGCGATACAATCATGGAAAAATCGCCGGTTGAGGGGGGGCTGAGGCTGTTGAGACTTACAGTCATGCTTTCGCTGGGAGCGGTAGCCGGCGGCTTTATGACCAAAAGGTTCGGTTACCGCTTCCCTACGTTCCTGGGGCTGGTTTTAAGCGCGGTCGGTTTCTTCTTTATGAGCCGCTGGAGCCTGGAGGTGGCCGAACCGCAACTGACGATCCATCTGGCGGTCTGCGGTCTGGGCTTCGGTCTGGTAATTGCCCCGCTGGGGACAGCCGTCATGGACAGCGTGCGGGAGGACCAAAAAGGCCTGGCCTCATCCATGGTGATAATGATGCGCATGATGGGTATGATCGTCGGACTTTCCGCTATTACCTCCTGGGGAATGGACCGTTTTCACCTGATGACCGCTGATCTTTCCCTGACGGAAATAATGTCCGCTCCGGAGACTCTGACCGACTCGCTTCTGGCCCTGTTCCACAACTTCTTCCTTGCTTCGGCTATTATTTGTCTTGCGGCTATTTTGCCTGCCATGTGGCTGATAACGAAAAGAAAAAATCGATAGTACCAGGTAGTTATCAGCTAACATACACAGGTACGTATTATGCATATAAGGACAACATATAAGATCATGTTATCTTTATGGTGCTATAACGAAAATAAGTTAACAACCTGAAAATACCGTTGAATTCACGATTATAACAATGGAATAATATCTTTTCCTGAATACAGATGAAAATTTCACCGGTATTTTAATTTCATCCTCCCGCACCTATAGAAAGGGAGTTCTCGCTGGATTGAGGTTTTTATGGAGGGGATCAATGATTTCATTCTTGAATTAGCTTTCCGTCTGTATTGCCCGAGTACTTCCGTCATTTCTCAGCCTTGTACTGATCTTGACTTTACTGGCCGTTTACTATCCGGTTTCTACTATAATTGCCGCGCTGACCGATTCACCGACTTCCTGGCCCAATTTTACCTGGAAAAATTATCTTTATAACGGCAGCCCTATTTATGACCAGAAAATGTCTGCTGATATCTCCCGGGGCTCAGCGGCAGTCCAGCCGGATAGTATCGATATATCATCTGGAGCGGATTCCGGAGATGCAGGTCCGGGGACAGAACCCAGTGTGTTATGGGCATATTATGACGGCGGAACTCCCGGCGATACAGCATATGCGGATGATAATTTTGGTTTCAGAGTTCGGCTGGGAGATGATCCCCAGCACGGGCCCAGCGGAGGGTATGTTTCCTACCATTGGGACATCCTGCTGGATATAGACGGAGACAACTGGAAAGAGTTTGTGGTTGATCTCTCCGGTGACTATTCAGGCAGCAAACCCGACCGGCTTTATGTTTTTTCAATAATATTGACACACAGACCTACAGTCCGACCAATGACTGGGTTAACGAGTATTATGCCGCCGGCAGTACAGCTACGGGGGGACCGCAGACCTTTAACTATACCGTGTTGTTATTCCTGCCACCGGGGGACTGGACCCTTCGCAGGTCTGGCTGGACTTCCAGGTCCCCATTACGGCTTTTAAAAATAAGTCCGGGGTACAGATGATATTACCCAGCACTCCTGTCAGGCTCTTTTACAGTACATCCGCATCTAATACCAATCCTGTTCAGAAGGACTGGATGGTCACGCCTTTTTCTTTCGGCGATGTTTTGTGTCCTGATATATTGGCTGAAAAAACGGATGAACTTGATATAGATGCGGACAGCAATACGGTTGCCAGCCCGGACGATACTTTAAAATATACCGTTACCCTGAAGAATATAGGAAATACCACTGCTGCGGGTGTGACATTCAGTGACACACCGGACATCAATACGAGTCTGGTGGTCGGCAGTGTAGAAGTCACTGGAGTGATAGACTATACGATCACCAGCGGGAACAGTGCCGGGGATACGGCTGTAGGAGTGTATCTGGGCGAGATGGAGGTAGGAGAGACGGCGCAGATCATATTCCAGGTAAAGATCGGCTATGACGGGTTCACGTCCGTATCGAACCAGGGTAGTGTAACGGGAGAAAACTTTACGGAGGTGGTGACAGACGATCCTGATACGCTGGAGGCTGGAGATCCGACGGTGACGCCTGTAACGATCGGGTCTCCGGAGTTGAGCATAAGCAAGTCAGGGCCGGAGACGGCGCACGTGGGGGGAGTAGTAGAGTATACGCTGGAGGTGACCAACATTGGAGATGCGGATGCGCTGGAAGTGGTGGTGACGGATGTGCTGCCGGCGGGTATGAGCTATGTTGGATCGAGTCCGGAGGGGGTGGAGAACGGGGGTGTGGTGATATGGGAGATAGGTATGGTGCCTGCGTACGGCAGTGTAAGTATAACGGTGGAAGCGGAAGCAGAGGAAACGGTACGAGGCTGATAAATAGTGTAGTGGTGATGTGGGAGGATGTGCTGGGGAGGAGCCACGGGCCTGCGACGGATGAAGCAGAGACGGTGGTCTACACGCTGCCGGAGGTAAGTATAAGCAAGAGCGGGCCGGAGAGGGCCTGTGTTGACGGCAGTCTGAGCTACACGATAAAGGTCTGTAATGTTGGGGGGATGGCAGCCGGGGATGTGGAGGTAACGGACTATTTGCCGGATGGGGTAAGCTACGGCAGCTCTGATCCAGCCGGAGTATATGATGGTGTCAACCATACGGTGGTATGGGAGCTTGGGGGTATAGAGCCGGATGAATGCGTGGATCTAACGCTGACGGTGGATGTTGATAGCGGGATAGGTGATGGGACGGTGTTGAACAACCTGGCGGATGTGGAGTGGAGCTATGGAGGAGAGGGGTATGGGCCGGTGGAAGATGACTGGCAGACTGAGGTGAATACGCGGCCGAATCTGGAGATAGAGAAGAGAGGGACGGAGGAAGCGAGGGAAGGGGACGAGGTAACGTATGAGATAGAGATAACGAACACGGGCGGATCGACGGCCTATGATGTGGAGGTGAGTGACATATTACCGCAGGGGCTGACGTATGTCAGTTCGGATCCTGCCGGGAATGAATCAGGTGGGGTCGTGAGCTGGACGGGGCTGAGCGACATAGCCAGTGGTGGTAGCTTGACGGTGGAGGTGACGGCGGAAATAGACTTCGGGATACACGAGCACACGCAGTTGATAGATGTAGCCATGGTGAGGTGGGAGGACGCCGGAGATAATCCATACGGACCCGAGACGGACACGGTCACGACATTGGTAGGGCCGGCGTTGAGGATCAGCAAGAACGCGGTATTGCGGTATGCCTTTCCGGGAGAGACGATAACATATACGGTCAATTATGAGAATGCCAGCGGGAATAATCTGACGGGTGTGAAGGTCATAGAGACCTATGATGAGAATGTGGAGTATGTATCGGCTGATCCTGAGCCTGATACGGGGACTGATGACACCTGGACAATAGGGACGCTGGCGGCAGGCGAATCCGGGACAATTGAGATAGTTGTAATGGTCAAGTCTTCTCTTTCTGAAGGTGTTATCCTGAGGAATGATGTCATTATTAATGCCTCTGAGGAAGCGGAGAGCCGTGATGAAGAAAAGAACGAGGTACGCTACATCCCTGATCTGGTGGTTACCAAGGTTGACCGGTTGTATACAGACGTTTACTCGGATGGAACAATCTCGTCGGGTGACGTGCTTGAATATTCCATTACTATCATCAATAACGGCGAAGGCGAAGCTACCGATGTGGTATTCAGTGATACTCCTGATCCCGCTACAACACTGGTTCCAGGATCTGTTTATTCCAGCCGGGGAATAATAACCGGAGGGAATGAAGGGATTCCGCCTGTAATAGTGTCAGTAGGGGAAGTATTCCCGGGAGAAAGCGTTGAAATCAGCTTCAGGGTAGTAATCGCCACAGTGAATTACCCGGGAATTATAACCAACCAGGGGCTGGTCTCAAGCTATGAATTACCCGATATTCTCACGGATGATCCCGATACGGCGAATAGCCGGGACCCGACTGTTACGCAGATAAGACTGAAATCGGTGGTGGGTGGAGAAGTACAGGGTGTAGATCGTACGGGATTGATAGTTCCATGGCTGGGACTGCTGAATATTCTGGTAATACTGTCAATTGCCGGTTTGACCAGAAAAAACAAGGTCCGAATACGCTAGTGTAGTGCCAGTTAATTAAGTTTACAGTGTTCAGCGAGTTTTTAGCTTCAAACCACTGTAAAGATATGTATGAGACACTACACCAGTTTACCTTGAAAGAGAGGGGCCCCGGAAATATAATTGGTGTGTAATGCTTTATTGTGATTATCGCCAATAGTACAGAAATTCGGCTTTATCCGGGGTTTGGTGGATGAATGATGAGCTGACAGGGAAAGTGTTTGATATACAGGGATTTACGGTGAATGACGGGCCGGGAATCAGAACTGAAATATTTTTAAAGGGATGCCCTTTAAAATGTCTCTGGTGCCATAGCCCTGAATCACAATCTCCCCATATGCAGGTAGCCTGGTTTGAGATCAGGTGCATAGGTCTTGGAGTATGCGGAAAATGCCTGGAAGCCTGTCCAGGAGGGGCTATTACAGAGGGGAAGACCATTGTCTCAAAAGTAGACCAGAGCGAGATACAGGTGATCGATATAAACCGCGAACTGTGTGATAACTGCGGAAAATGTGCTGTGGTTTGTCCGGCAAATGCCCTGGCTGTGTGCGGCACCGATATGACGGTGGAACAGGTATTGAACAGGATAAACAAAGACAGGCTGTATTATCGCCGCTCCGGCGGCGGGGTTACTCTATCCGGAGGTGAGCCGATGATGCAGTACGAGTTTTCAACGGCTGTCTTCAAGCAGTGCAAGGACCAGGGGATCAATACCGCCCTGGATACCACCGGTTTTGCCAGATGGGATCATTACAGGGCTATACTGGAATATACTGACCTGGTATTATTTGATATCAAGCATATGGACTCAAACCGCTCGCTGGAAATCACCGGCAGGCCCAATGATCTGATACTGGAAAATGCCCGGAAAATGGCGGCGGCGGGGATCTCACTGCAAATCAGAATACCCATAGTCCCGGGATATAATGATTCGCAAGAAAACCTGCAGGCTATCGGCAGGTTCTGTAGCGGATTGGGCGATGCCGTTACCCTGGTACAGCTTTTACCCTATCACCGTTTGGGACTTGTCAAGTATGAGAGGCTGCAAAAGAAGTACCAGCTCGAGGATATAATACCCCCTCCCGCCGAGACCATGGAAGCCCATAAAAGCCTTATTGAGTCATACGGGCTGAAGGTCCAGATACATTAATATTCAATCGAATAAATTTTAATATCTCCGCTTTCCACTTACTCGACGGGGAAAGCAGGTATTTCATCAGATCCCTCTATTTACTTTTTATAGGTCCCGTACTCATCGGCGGCTTCTATCATAGCCCTCAGGTTTTCCATTTTACCATTATCAATGCATGCACCCCCGGTCAGGATGTATCCTCCGCCTTTGCCGCAGGTCTCTATCAGCCGGCGGCAGTATTCCTTGACCTGTTGGGTGGTGTTGGTCATAACTACTGATGTGGGTACGTTGCCCATAATACAGCAAATATCCCCCAGCACCCTTTTGGCCTCTGCCATATCAGTCTGGTCGAACCACCAGACCACACCGCTCCTGGGCGTATCCGCAATGTGCTTGAGCCGGTGATTGTATTTTCCCTCCGCAAAGGGAAGGGGTACCAGGCCTTCGTCTATCATGGCCATAAAAAGACGGCGCAGGAACGGCCAGTAAAAAGTCGAAAACTGCTTATCGGACATGAAGGTATCATCGCCCTTGTGCAGGGGCATCAGGACAACCGGGCAATCCGTCATGGGGAAGCCCTTGATCATAGCCAGGTTCATTGTCAGCCAGCGTTCCATGGAATCAAGCAGTTTTTGCGGCTGGCGGTTCATATCCATGGCGATTCCTCGCGTTCCTCTCAGCATGTCGGCGAAATGATCGTAGGCGGCAGGAATCATGGGAAAACCGCTCTGGAAAAGGGGAAAGCCCCTGGCTAAAGTAGTCCTGGTGATATACTGAATATTATCCTGCCATTTTTTATAAATATCACCTAGGTCCATCAGCGTCTGGACGGTCTTGCGGATCTCGGGGTCCGTTAAAATAGCTACCAGTGAAGCGGCCTGGAGGTTTCGCAGGGGAGGCAGTTTGGCGAATGGGGCTAAAAGGCCGCTGGTGCGGGGCATATTGACGCGGATATGGTAATCGGAGGGATCGCTGGTGATCAGGTCGTATTCATCCGCTTTCATATATTCAGCTTCGACCATTTGCTGGGTAGTGGCATCCAACGGCAGACCATGTCCCGGCCAGACCTGTATTTTGGGATCGAGCACCTCAACCAGCGGACCGTAGGGGATAAGTCCCGGGCCCACGAAGGTGTCCATATCACCGATGTCGTCGATGAACTTGAGCCAGGCCCTTCTTAATGCTTCAGTATCATACATGACTTTTCGCAGATCCAGGCCGGCATAATAGGCGGGGAAGTTACTTACAGGCACCATTACCGGCACACGGTCCGGCTCTTCCAGCTTGATGGCTTTGACAAAACGGGCAGCCCTGGTTTTATAGGCCTTTTCAGCTTCAGGGCTGACGAACTGAATATTTTCTGGATTCAGCCAGCGGTTGAACCGCGCTTCACGTTTTTCCTGCCAGGTAAGGTCTGTCCATTTCTTTTCCGTTTCCATAAGAGTACGCGCTACCTCCTGCTGTTTATTAAGAACCTCTGAGGACTAAACCCGAACGACCTTTAAAGATATTTAAGAGTCGTTTGTTGAGCAATGATTGTCATTGTGATATGTAATTAATAGCGATTGTGCCAATATTACTATTAGAATTGTCATGTTGTCAATTTCGGTCACTCCGTTTGCATCTTAAAAGTTGGAGGGCTAAACAGCCCTCCAACGATAGTTCGCTCTTTTACCCTTCCACTACCGGAAGCAGCAGATATGAGGGGTATTCGGGATTATGATAGACTTTGTGCAGCGTGGTCTTGCTGCTGCAAACGTGCAATCCGCCGAGGGTATCATCCATGCTTGCGATTTGAAGCTCCAGATGGTGTCCGGTCCTGAAAACATGGGACTTGGGAGCCAGGCCGATTACGTACTCATAGACCTTCCCCGGTTCAACCGGTACGTTTCTGGTATGGTCATGCCACGGCCAGTAAGACTCGGACCTGCTCTGGTCTATAGCCCGGTGTGAGGCTTTCAGCCAGTCCTCAGTGAGTACAAAACGGCGTCCGCTGGACTCATCTACATCGCACAGCTTGACCCTCCAGTTGGTATCCTGTTGATCAATAGAGGCATAGAAATAGAAAGCTGAAGGACCGGTCATTTCTATCTCCTTGTTGAATGCCGGAGTGGAATACCTGATGGAGCTGATCTCATTGGTCTCGTCCAGGGGCTGCTGAACGAAGCAGTCCGGGCCTTCATTAAAGATGGGGGCTTCCTCGATCAGGCGGCCGCGGGTGCGCAGATAGAGCTTGTTCCAGCGGGTACCCGGTAACGGCAGCTCTTTTGCCGTGCGCCATTTTTCAATACCGGTGGTGTAGAACCTGACAGGAGGCTCATCCATAATGCCGTTATCAATGCCTTTCAGCCAGTAGTCAAACCATTTCAGTACCTCATCATGGGTCTGATACCAGGGCCGTTCGTCGCCCGGACCCATGATCAGCTTTTTAGGAACATTCAGCTTATTGAATATATACCACCCGCCCTTGGCCCAGAGGTCTATCCAGGGACCGCCTACGTAGGTCGGCACCTTGATTTTATCCAGTTGATTATAGGGTGTCCTTTCCCAGTAGAAAGGCCCGTCGTTGGGATTAAAAAGAAAATCGGCGAAAAGAGGGCTCTTGTGTGGATACCTTAAACAGCTCCAGTAAATGGTATATTTCATCAGATCGGGGTCTGCCAGACGCTCTTTCCAGAGTTTATCCAGATCATCTCCGGATAATTTCTTGAATGTGGCGGGAACACAGTTCCTGTTGGCGTATCCGCTGCCGTGAGTTGGCCCGGGGTCCATATGGCGACCACCGTAGAGACGGTACATCATGGGGTTGATTACGCCTTCATCCGTAGCCCATTGCCTGTAAAGGTCGTAGCAGACTTCCCAGGGGAAAATAGCCTTGAGATGGGGGGGTTGTTCCGCGGCGATAAAAATCTGGATGCAGGCATAGTAAGAAATACCCACCAGGCCGACATTGCCGTCGCACCAGGGCTGGCTCGCGATCCATTCTACCAGGTCGTAGCCGTCTTCAGCTTCTTTAGGATCAAAAGCGCCGGAATGTTCGCCCTCCGAATCGCCGCAGCCGCGTATGTCGCCGATAATATGGACATAGCCCCTGCCTACGAACTGCCTGGTATTTCCGGCTTCCATGGTGCCGTCCCAGACTAGCGAACCGATCTTCTGGTCGCTGCCTAACAGGTGGGGCTGGGGAATCTGTGGAACGGATTGAAGATCCTTTCCGTAACCGGACATGGCCAGCAGGGCGGGGAATCTACCTTCGGCCTGAGGCCGGAAGATATCGATCGCTACTTTCACTCCGTCCCGCATGGGAACATAAACTGTCTCTTTAGGTCTCATTTCATATACCGTTGTGGAATTTTGCTGAGATTGCATGATTTGGCCTCCTTTTTTACCTGAAAATAATCTCATTGATTTTTTTGGTTTAATCAAAAAAGCAGGGAGACTGATAACGTCATACCGGATCCTATCCGGAATCCATATTTCCCATCTTTCGTATTACAGCCAGGGCTGTAATAACAACATCCCCGGACCTGTTATAATGGCTGTTCATTATGTTTCCCCGGCAGGGCATGTACGGTAGTTGGAAATAATACAGGCAGTAACAGTGTTTATAATGGTCTTATAAGTGAGTACCTTGCGCCAATTATAACATATAATCGGCTGTTGCGGGTATTTTCCGCTGCCGCAGATATTTCGCCTTCGTGATATACTGTACTAAATATCAAGTCGATTATCTTTGAGGTTGATGCGGGGATTGGAGAAGCAGGGAAACCCTGAAAATCAAAGCAGCAGCCGGGGGATTTTCTACGGCTGGTACCTTGTTGCTATTGCCTGGACCATGGCCTTTTTGGGCTGCGGTACAAGCCTGGGTATTTTTTTTAAACCAATCCTGGATGAATTTCAATGGGAACGGTCGACCCTGTCGCTTATCTCAGCAACTGCTATGCTGATTTTCGCTGCTTTATCACCCTTTGTAGGGAGGTTGATCGACAGATTCGGGCCGCGCGTTATGCTTTTTTGCAGCGTCATCGCACAGGTGCTTTCGAATGCAGTGACCGGTCTTGCAGGCGGTATCGGCAGCATTTTCGCCGGCAGGCTGCTTTTCGAGCTTAAGCCCATACACAGTTCCCAGGTTCTTATCAATCACTGGTTTATACGCAAGAGGGGAAGCGCACTTGGAATTCTCTCTACCGGAATTCCCCTGGGAACGCTGGTGCTTTCCCCGGTGTCTCAATACCTGGTATCCGTCTGGGGATGGAGAACGACCTTTTTCTTCTGGGCAGGTGTAATGGCTGTGATAGTACTGCCGTTGCTGCTCTTCATCCGTAACTGGCCGCAGGAAAAGGGTATGGCTGCCGACGGTGTACGGGAGGAAAGAGTGGCCCAGGAAGGAACGCCCTCGTATATCAGACAGTCCGAATCCTGGACAATAGCCCCGGCAGACCTCGGATATACTCTGGCGGAAGCAATCAGGTCTCATTCTTTTTGGCTGCTGGCAGCCACCCAGCTTTTTTGCGGCATAGGCTGCGGGCTGATGATGACTCACACCGTCATATTCGCAATTGATCTGGGATATCATGCCATTATAGGGGCCAGCTTTTTGAGCGTACAGGGCGGCGTCAGTTTGCTGGGTGTACTGGTCACCGGGCAGATGTCCGATCGCATGGCCAGGAATAAGGTGCTTTCCCTGACCCATATCATCCGCTGTATCTCTTTTGTCTCGCTAGCGGCCGTGGTACTCCTGGGGGGAGGCCCGCTGTGGATGCTGTACCTGGCCATGGTATTCTTTGGGTTTGGCTGGTTTACTACAGCCCCGCTGGCGGCGGGGATGGCGGCAGACCTTTTCGGCTTTCTGCGACTGGGAACGATACTGGGTATTATACTGGCCTGTCACGCTGTGGGAATGGCAATAGGTACCTATGCCGGCGGACTTACGTTCCAGTTGAGCGGCAGCTATTTTCCCATCTTCCTGGTACAATGCGTGCTGGAACTCGCAGCGGCGATTTTTGCCTATATTATTATACGGAAAAACACGGATAGCAAGTAGCCTTGATCCGCCGTCAAGTAGCTTCAAATGAACGTGAGGTTTCTGCACCGTTTTGGTGAAAATATTCAATCTCGATTAGCCTCAATAGATAGTGAATCAAGGGTAGTCCCGTAAAAGACGACAGACTTCGCTTGATAAGCAGTTAGTTGAGAAAAATATTTTGAAATACGTAAGATAATTACAACCGTTATCCGGTGAAAAAAGGAGGGATATTTCAATGGAGTTGACCTATGACAACATGGTAAATCACATGAACACCTATTTTGCCGATTACAACCGCTATGGCGGTGACCCGAAGACCCTGCCAAATATGCTGAAGTATTATACCCCGGACATCAGGCTGCATTCCTATAATCCCAGGTCAGAGGAACCGCTTACCCTGCAAAAAATACTGGAAGCCATGACCCATCCTGGTCTTCACGAAGAGTTCACCCCGAATTACTACGTGGTGGATGAACAGAGGAAGGTCGTTGTCGTACAAATGCAAAACCAGTTCACCGAGGAGGCCATAAACAAGTCCTATCCCCCCAAGCAACTCAGCGTGCATTATCATATGGTGCAGGATGAAAACGGGGATATCAAATTCAATAAAATTCTCTTCTTCGCGGAAGCAAGTCAGCCGGAAGAAGGCAAGAAAATACTGGAAATGATGAGGAGATATTTCGAAAAGTCCAGGTCATGATATTGCGATTCCCCGGCTGCGGTCGACTGCAACCGGGGAATATTGACTGTGTATTAAATATCCGAAGCGGAACAAAAAAACATCTTTCAGCTTGTTTAAATAGCACCTGAAATATAATTTCTGCGTTCGAAGTTGGCTCAGGCGCTAGGAACGTATACGCATGTTCAGCTTAAGAGACTGATAATTTCCCTTATATCCTCCAGCTTTTCAAGTGCTTCTACTTTTTCTATGACATGTTCTATATCCGACCCCGACAGTTTTTTAACAGAATAGGAAGCGCAGTCCTTGAATTTCGTCTCATACAGGCTGAATGGCGGGAGTTCCTGCTTCCCGGTCTGCGGGCTTTCCGGCCTGCCGCAATAGACTTCTCCCCGGCGGGTTTTAACGCTGACTTTAACCGGTTCCTGTCCTTGCGGATCTTCCTGGGGAGGCTCCATGTCCAGTTTTATTTTGTCAGCTATATCCAGAATATCGCGACTGTGGATAGCTTCGTCGGTGAAATCACCGATTCCAGCCCGCCTGCGGGCGATGGCAGCGGATACAGCCCAGGGAATACTGAACTGGGAATCGATTAAGTTGCGGGGGTGACTTTTAACTTCCATGGGGAGACTTAAGTTGGCCTGCCCGTGAGCATAGACCGTTATTTCACTGACATCCTCTGCCCGGATATCGTGTTTATTGACCAGGGCCAGAGTAATATCCACGAAACTGTGGGTACCTTTACAGCAGGGGTATGGCTTGGCCTGCACATTGATGCCTCTGAAAACCTTGCCCAGTCCTTCGGTCAGGGCCTGTGGGCTGTACTTGCCGTTGTGATAGACGGGGTAAAGGCCGCATTCTCCCTCCAGACAATTTTTAGCTCCGCTAATGCCCCTTTCCGCCATCGCGGCTGCGGTGATGCCGCCTCTGGCTGCGAATCCCGGCCCCATTCTCTTGGTTAGTGAGCCGTCTACCACGCACTGGCCGTTTCCGGCGCACTGATGGTAGGCAATGCCCAGTGCATTGGCGGTCTGTTCCTCATTTAAACCGGCCAGTTTTGCGGCAGCACCGGCTGAAGCCATGAACCCGTAGAGAGGAGTAAGATGCCATCCGGCGCCGGGATGTCCGTTGGCCGGAGGCTCTTTCAGTCCCGCTCTGAAACTGGCTCCCAGCCTGCACATCATGTCCACTCCCAAAGCGGCAGCCGTGATAAACTCCTTTCCGCCGCCAACATTTTTCCTCTCGGCTGCCGCCAGGCAGGCAGGAACGATAACAACCGAGGGATGAGTAGGGCCGTCACCCAGGTCATCGTAGTCAAGGGCGTGCCCCATGGTGGCATTCACCTGTGCGGCATTGGGAGCCGGGACCTTGTTCCCGTAGCCGATAATAGTGCTTTCCGGTTTTCCTCCCCAATCGATAATCAGCTCAACCAGTTCCCGGACGCCTTCCCGTGCGGAGCCGCCCAGCATGACTCCCAGGGTGTCCAGAATTTGCCGCTTGGTGGCTTCCACGACATCTTGAGGAAGGTCGTTGTAGTTTACACTGACGAAATTTCTGGCGAACATTAAGGCTGCATCCATGTATTATCCTCCCGGTCCTTCCGTATCTCAATCCTTTATTCTATTAATCCGATGTGAAAAGATGAATCCCGTATGATTTTCACAAAGCGTTTGATTTTCTCTTCTATAGTATAAACAGTATATAGTATAACTATCTGATTAAGTCAATATACCCTGATTACGGATTTGCCTTTATTGACCGGGAAACAAATCACTCTTCCAGGTCTATTTCTAAAAGGACCGCTTCTTTTTCAAATCCGCAGGACTTATTAAACCGCCTGGCTTTACGATTGTTTTTTTACCAACGGATTTGTCAGGGCGAGAGCAAGAGAAACGGGCTTATTTCAGCCATTTTCGGGAATATTCGTCGATAAGCCCCTCATCCTTGATGGTCTTGAGCCCGCTGTTGATTGTTTTCACCAGGTCTTTCTTATCCCTGGCTACTGCAATCCCATATTGTTCATCGGTAAAGACGTCGCCAGCAGTCTTAAGCTTGGCCGGATTCTTCCCTACATATACCAGGGCAAAAGGATTGTCGTAGACCACGGCGTCAACTTTTCCCTCCATCAAGTCCTTGAATGCCAGATCAATATCTTCGTAGGTTTTGACATCCACGGACTTGATTTTTTTTACTTCCTTATCACCTGTAGTACCACCCAGTACAGCCACATCGCCGGTCAGCGTGTCTTTTCCCTTAATGGTGGTATTATTTTTCTGTACTACTATGATCTGTCCGGCTGGAAAGTAGGGATCGGAAAAAAGCATATCGGCCTTGCGCTCGTCAGTAATCGTAATAGCAGAGATAGCAGCTTCATACTTGCCCTTTGATATTCCGGTAAGAAGCGGGTCCCATGAGACATCTACCAGCTCGATTTCGAGGTTTTGCCTGACGGCGATAGCTTTAATTATATCAATATCAAATCCCTCGATAGTATTAGTCTGTTGATTAACGGATTCAAAGGGGGGAAGAGACGCATCCGTGGCTACCAGGATTTTGGTCACTTCCGGTATGGAGGAGCTATTGCAGGAGGTCAGGAACAGGCTGATGATGATTAAGCCGGAAGCTAGAAGATAGACTAATCTTTTCATCGGAAGCCTCCATATCTAATTAAGGTACTTTTGATTTGCATATATAATACCAGAGAAAAATCGCTTTGCAAAGTACAATTTTATACATCGCTGCGGAATTTAGAGTGGATTTTCTTGCTCATATCATCTAATCCCTTGAGGGATTTTTCCGGACTCCTTGATCCCTCTTATATTTAACCAGAACATAAGGACTACCGCTATTATCGATAAGGCAGCCGATAACCAGAGGGCGATGTTGTAGCTCAGCGTTGTGTCAAAGATGTAGCCGAAGGCAAGAGAACCGATGGCTCCACCGATAGTAAAGCAGAAAGACAAGATTCCCAGGAAAAGTCCGTGAGAGGCCAGTCCGAAAAGCTGGGCGGCAATTGGTGAATACATAGCGCCGCAGTCTCCGAATGCCAGTCCGAGGAGAACGGAGAAAACAATGAACGCGAAATACTGGTTGGAAAACATTATTGAGAAGATAGATAGCACTATCATGATCAAACCCAGAAGAAAGACTTTTATATATCCTATTTTGTCTCCTGTAGCGCCCAGCCCGATCTGACCGAAGATAGTGGCAGCGCCCATGATAGTCAATATCGAAGCTGCCATAGTGCTTGATATGCCGCTGTCGGTGGCATACGGGACAACGTGTACCTGTAGAGAGACGAAGGAAAAACCGTAGCAGACCATGATGGCGCATATCATCCAGAAGGAAGCTGTGAGGAAAGCGGTCTTAATAGAATGACCTGATAATTTACGCTTGTTGATGCTTTTATTGGTCTGACTATAACCGTATGCTTCCTGCCCCATTTGTTCAGGGCTTCCCCTCAGGAATATAGCGGCCAGGACGGAGACAGTTAACATGGTAATACCCGCTATGGAGAAGGAAAGCCGCCAGTCATAAGAGCGGATAAACCAGTTGACTACCATAGGCATCATCAGCATGCCGAATCCGGCTCCTGCGAAAGCAATGCCGGACATCATACTTCTTCTTTTTACAAACCATTTTGTGATGGAAGACAGCAGCGGTACAAAGATAGCATTGCCTATGCCGAAGAGTACCCCGTAAAAGAGGTAAATATGCCAGATCGAATTGACCTGCGACATCAACATACAGCCCAGACCGGCGGCAATTCCGCAGAGGGATACCGCAGCTCGAGGTCCGAAGCGGTCGTTAATCAGTCCAATGAATATGGCGGAGACGCCGTAAACGATCTGTGCCAGTGAAAAGGCGCCGGAAATTTCCGTTCTACTCCAGCCCAGTTCTTCCGTTAAGGGTTCGAAAAAGAGGCCGAAGCACCCCTGCATACCCATAACAAGCATCAATATCACAAAGGTAATAGCTACGATTACGTAGCCGTAAAAAAAACGGCCTTGCGTGTTAATCCTGGTTGTCCTTATCTGATAGTTCGATTCGACTGGCAGTCTGCTTAAGCAAGAAGAGAAACGGCAGGTCTTATATCCGGAGTTTCGGCCGGCATGACTGATCCATATCCGGCCCGTTTATATTTTGGGGGATATCGAACGCGCTGAGAAACGCGGCTTGAGAAAAATCCGGCATCGGAGGCAGTCCTGTTCGATCAGAATATCAATTAGATTATTTGTTGTTAATTATTAAATACAGGAAAATTATAGCATTTGTATTAATGGCTGACAATTTTAAGATTGCCGGTATGACTGAAAATACAAAAGGGCAATGTTAACTCAGAATAATGATAATTATGATAAAATTATAGCGTCCGTAGTACAGGACTGAAAAATTATACCAGAATTTATAGTGGTGGAGATGATAAAAGATACCAGGCCGATTATTGCAGTTACCATGGGAGATCCTGCGGGCATTGGGCCGGAGGTGACGGTTAAAGCGCTGATGACAGGTGATACGTACGATTATTGCCGGCCTCTGGTTGTCGGTGAAGGTCTGGTCATACAAAAAAACCTGGACCTGGCGGGGATTCCGTTACGGCTAAACAAGATTAATAATGCGGGTGAAGCTCAATTCTGCCCGGATGTGATCGACCTGATCGATTTGAGTAATCTGGGTGAACAGCAGATAACAGCGGGACGTATTTCGGCATCATGCGGAAAGGCCTCTGTTGAGTATATTTACCGGGCTGCCGAGATGGCTGTGAGGAAAGAGGTCAACGCCATTGTCACGGCTCCAATTAACAAAGAGGCGACCAGGCAGGCCGGATTGGGAGAGCTGGGCCATCTTGAGATACTGGCTAGCCGAACCGGGTCAAGGGAATACGCCACAATGCTGGTTAGCGGATGTCTGCGTACCGTCCACCTTACAACTCATTATGCGCTCAAAGAAGCCCTTGCCTATGTCACGAGAGAAAAAATTATGGCCCGGCTTGATTTGATAAACCGATCTTTCCTTGAATGGGGATACAAGCATCCGCGTATAGCCGTGGCTGCGCTCAATCCCCATGGCGGCGAGGGGGGTATACTGGGCAGAGAAGAGATAGAGGAGATATTACCGGCTGTAAATGAAGCAAATAAAAAAGGTATAGATGCCAGGGGGCCTTACCCCGCGGATACGGTATTTGTGCGTGCTATCAGGGGTGAGTTTGAAGTTGTTTTGGCACTCTATCACGATCAGGGTCATATCCCGGTTAAGGTGTATGGTTTTGAAAAAAGCTTCAGCGTAGCGCTTGGACTGCCTTTTATACGCACTTCGGTGGACCACGGTACGGCCTTTGATATTGCCGGGAAGGGGATTGCGCAGGCAGAGAGTATGGTGGAAGCGATAAAAGCAGCAGCGGCTCTTTGCTGCAAAAGACTGCCCTGAATTTTTTATAACGCTTCAGCTACAAAATGATGATGATATCATAGATGTTTTCTTTATGATCAAAGTGTGTTCACATGCTATAAAAAAACGAAGAGGTGTTCAGGGAATTATAATTAATATAGGGCGATGATATAATTGATCGGTAAAGTTCGGTTCGGATGGTATAAGTCTTATATGAAGACGATTTTAAGGTATTTAACTGTTCTTCTATTGCTGGTTGTGGTTATGACAGCAGCATCGGGATGCGTCTATATTAATCTGGGATCAACTCCTACGCCCACACTGACGACAACTCCCGGACCGATTGATACCGGATTTGTTGTGCCGTCCACGGTAAGCAGTAAGTCAGTCCCGGTTATTCCTGACTTTGTCTCCGTTGTGGCTGATGTCAGACCTTCGGTAGTAGCCATTAATACCAGGATCCCGGGTATGGATATATTCGGCAGTTCTCTTTTACAGGAAGGGGCCGGGTCCGGCTGGATTATCGATCAAAGCGGGATCATCGTTACGAACAATCATGTGGTAGAGGGCGCCGGAAGTATAAACGTCACCCTGGATGACGGCAGGAATTTTGCAGCCGACCTTGTTCGTACAGATGCTATATCCGATCTGGCGGTAATACGAATCAATGCCCTGGATCTACAGGCGGCTAAAACGGGCGATTCTTCCAGGTTGCGTGCGGGAGACTGGGTGGTGACTATCGGGAATTCTCTGGGACAGGGTATCAGTGTTACCAAGGGCATTGTAAGTGCTCTGGGGGTTTCGTTATCGGTTGGGGCGGGAGAAACTCTCTATGACCTGATTCAGACTGATGCGGCTATCAATCCCGGTAACAGCGGCGGACCGCTGGTGAACCTCCTGGGTGAAGTGATAGGTATAACCAGCGTAAAAGTGGCCGAGGTAGGAGTAGAGGGCACAGGTTTTGCCATCAGTACCAGGGAAGCACTTCCTATCATAGAGGACCTTGTCAAGGTAGGATATATTATACGTCCCTGGATGGGGATGAGTCTCTATACTGTCGATCAAATAGTGATACTGCGTTACCGCCTGGCGGTAGATAAAGGCGCCATGGTAACCAGGATTGCCGCTGATAGTCCTGCTGACAAGGCGGGGATAACCGCCGGGGATGTAATTACTGCTATCGATGACCGGGAAGTGGCATCAGCGGAAGACCTGAACAGGATTATTCGTGAATGTAATATTGGTCAGGAAATACAGGTTTCATATTACCGGGGAAGTGTGAAAAACAGGGTATCCCTGGTACTGATAGCCTCTCCTCCTCCTGGTTGATATGGAGTATTATTGTGGTTTTTAAGTATATATTAAAATCAAATTTTAAAGCCGGAAAACCCTATTTTTGTGATAAATCAGCTTATGCCGCCTGGCCGGATATGAAAAGTGGCGGCTTTGGATATATAAACTAAGAATAATACATTGACATATAGTATAAAAATTTGACACATAATATAATAGATATGCTAAAATCTAGTAAGGTTATGGATCAAGGGTAGTTCTTGCAAGCTGGAGATGGGTAAAGTAATTTGTATATCGATCTGCAAGCGGGACTTATAAAAACTAAGGAGGGGGGCTATGGAGACTATCATCAGCAGTGCAGCCAAAGAAGTAATCATCAGCGCTGACCGTCCTACGGTGATTATCGGGGAACGCATTAATCCTGCCGGTAAGAAAAAGCTGGCGGAATCCCTTAAAGCTGGAAATATGGATATCGTCCGTAAAGAGGCAGTAGACCAGGTAAATGCCGGAGCGGATATTCTGGATGTAAATGTAACCGTTTTCGGCCTGGATGAGGCGCCATTACTTCCTCTGGCCGTACAGGCTGTAATGGAGGTGACTGATGTTCCCCTGTGCATTGACAGCGCCAATCCTGAAGCCCTGGTGGCGGCATTGAAATTATATAAAGGCAAACCCCTTATCAATTCGGTAAGCGGTGAAGAGCGCTCTCTGGAAAGGGTTTTACCGCTGGTAAAAGAGTATGGTACGGCGGTTGTAGGGCTTACCCAGGATGATAATGGTATTCCTAAAGATGCTAAAACCCGTATTGAAATCGCTGAAAAGATCGTTAACCGGGCTGAACAAATGGGTATATCAAGGGAAAATATAGTGATAGACTGCCTGGCTTTGGCTATAGGAGCGGACCCCCGTTCAGCCGTCACGGCTCTTGAGACCATAAGGGAGGTCAAGTCCCGTCTGGGAGTAAATATGACGCTGGGGGCCAGTAATATTTCATTCGGTATGCCTGACAGACTATGGATCAATTACAGCTATCTGGCACTTACTATAGGGGCCGGAGTAACCTGTCCGGTCGTGGATGCGGCCAAAGTCAGGCCTTCAATCCTGGCTACGGATTTGCTTCTGGCCAAGGATAAACGAGCGCGCCGTTATATTGAAGCTTTCAGGCAGCGACAGGTACAGCCCGCTTAATCCGGTTTTTAACGGTACAAACCAGCGGTCCGGGAAGTCCCCTGTAACAAAATATGCGATAATAGTATCCAATCAGTCTGAAATCATGTATGAAAACTGGGAAGAAAAATAATAAGGAGTAGCAGATGACCACAGATTTAGCGACGTTGCTGGCAGACCTAAAGGAAGAAGAAGCAATTAAAGTAACCAGGGAAAGACTGGAAAGCGGCGCCGACCCGATGGGGATTCTGGAGGATAGCCGTAAAGGCATGGAGATGGTGGGAAAGCGATTCGCCGGTGGTGAGTATTTTATTCCCGACCTGATTTATTCCGGTGAAATCTTGAGGCAGATCAGCGATATTGTCAAGCCACAGTTGACCGGCGGGCAGGAAAGTAAGAAGATAGGTAAGTTCCTGCTGGCGACAGTAGCCGGAGATATCCATGATATCGGGAAAGATATAGTGGGTTTTATGATGGACATCAGCGGTTTTGAAGTTATCGATATGGGTATAGACGTACCCAAGGATAAGATAGTAGCCAAGATCAAGGAAACTAATCCGGAGATAGTAGGGCTGAGCGGGTTCCTGACACTGGCCTTTGATTCGATGAAAGAGACCATAGACGCAATCAAGGCAGCGGGGTTAAGAGACGCTGTGAAGATCATGATAGGCGGCGGGCAGATAGATGAGGAAGTAAGGAAATATACCGGAGCTGATGCCTACCGTCCGGATGCCGTATCGGCAGTGACCCTGGCCAAGGAATGGATCGGGGCCAGCTAAAACAGGTATATATTACTATTTTTTTGGTAGTCGTCATTGGTAACCAGCCTGTAAAGGACTCTTACCCGGATTCACTTCTTTCCGGGAAGGAATGTTTTCTTTCCGGTTACCAGTGACGATGGTTTTTGGTCTGTATACCGCTATTCCCAAAAAGAAATTAATGAGGTGATTATTGGCTTTTTACATTGAGTTTGAACCGGTGGGGAGGAGGGGAGAATGTCCCGAAGGAAAAAGCCTGCTAGAGTGCGCCCGCTACCTGGGTGTAGGTCTGGTTAGCATATGCGGTGGTTTCGGAAAATGCAAAGCCTGTAAAGTATGTGTCGTCGAAGGGAGCCTGACAGAGCCTGGCCCTTTAGAGTTGGAAGTGTTTTCCGCCGATCAGATCCGGGAAGGATGGCGTCTGGCATGCCTGGCTTTTCCGCAAGGCAATTGCAAAATATATGTTCCCCCTGAGTCTTTAACGACGTTGCAGAGAATGCAGGTTGAAAGTCAATTCGTAGACAACTCACGTGAACCTGCTGTGAAAAACTATTCTCTGGAATTACAGCCTCCCAATTTTGGAGATCTGAGATCGGATGCCACCAGGCTTCTTGAAACGCTTGAAGAACAACGGGAGATAGAGTGCAAGAGTATTGACATCGAGGTAATGAGGAATTTTTCACCGAAGTTGAGGTCAGGAGAGTGGAAGACTGAAATATCGGTGCGGAATGATGAAGTAATAGCCCTCAATGCCCCCGGAAGCCGCCACCTGGGGCTGGCGATGGATGTGGGAACTACCAAAATAGCCGGGTACTTGATGGATTTGGAAGAAGCGAAGACATTGGCCAGCAAAGGCCTGATGAATCCTCAGATCAGCTATGGTGAAGATATCACCAGCCGCATCCATCATGCCCTCAAGAAAGGTGAGGCCGGGATATTGCGCGATGTAGTAGTTGAGGGACTGAATCAACTGGCGGAGGAGCTTTGCGAGCAGGCCGGAGCCAGTATTACGGATATTGAAGATGCCGTACTGGTCGGCAATACCGCTATCGACCATCTCTTTTTAGGACTTCCGGTTGATCCCCTGGCTTATCCGCCTTTCGTCGCGGCTGTACAGGATGCTATCGATCTGAAAGCCCGTGATTTCGGACTGAAGATATCTCCGGGAGCATACGTACATGTATTGCCGAATATTGCCGGGTTCGTAGGCGCCGATCATGTTTCTATGCTGGTAGCGATAGATGCCCTCTCCTTACCGGGATTAACGCTGGCCATAGATATTGGTACCAACACGGAAGTCTCGTTGATTGACAAAGAAAGGATTTTCAGTGCCTCATGTGCTTCAGGACCGGCCTTTGAAGGCGGGCATATCAGCAACGGTATGCGGGCTGCCAGCGGCGCCATTGAGCGACTGAGAATAGAAAACAGTACCGTTCAGTTCGAGACAATCGATGATATTACACCTATCGGAATCTGCGGGTCCGGGATTATAGATTCAGTAGCGCAGATGTACCTGGCAGGCATACTGAATGAAGGCGGCCGGATGCAGGAAGGCTTCCCCGGTGTGCGCCGGAACAATGAATATCTGGAATTTGTGCTCTTTCAGGAACAGGAGGGTAATCCCGCGGTAGTAATTACGCAGCGGGATGTCCGGGAAGTCCAGCTTGGAAAGGCAGCGATCCGGGCAGGCATCCAGGTACTGGAGGAGACCGCTGATTGTGATGATGATGATATCGAGCAGGTACTCCTGGCCGGAGCATTCGGCACATATATAGATATCGGCAGTGCCATCGACCTGGGTATGCTTCCGGCGATTCCCCCGGGACGTTATAAACAGGTGGGCAATGCTGCCGGCATGGGCGCCAGGCAGACATTATTATCGGTCCGCAAGCGGGCTTTGGAGCAATCAATTGCCGAACGTATTCGCTATATCGAACTGGCAGGCACGCCCAGCTTTAACAAGACCTTTATCCAGACCCAGTATCTGGGTCGCTATCGTATTCAGGCGGGAAAGCGGCTGAAGATTTAGGTACTGAAGATCACGCTTTTGCTAAAAATATATTCTGCGCAGGATAGTAACGCTGTGTTAAACCGGCATAAGGCAAACCGGTCATCCTGAAAATACCCGGCGAACGCAGTTTTGATAATTTTCAGTGAAAATAATTCTCGCTGATTCGACCCTGGCATCTGTAAGTCGTTTTATATCAAGGAACTAGCCAGTTCCGATATCCGGTCAGCAATTGCCTTACCGTTTTTCGATCTGCTCCTTTTCTTGCTTCTAATTTCTGTCTTTCTTATAATGGAATGAAACGGAATATCGCATGACTAATTCTTCATTAATTACTATCAGACACTTGTTGATAGACCGGATTGGCGCAGGATTTTTCTCCGGCTGACTATTCCTCTATCCCGGGCGGAAGAATGACCTGAACGGAAAGTGCGAATAATCCCTTGTACCATCCCCGCAGCCGCATAGGGATAACGGGATAGAAAGGGAAAGGTTAGGAATAAATATGTTTGAATCATTGACCGAAAAACTGGGGAAGATATTCAGCCGGCTGGGTAACAAGGGAAAACTCACGGAAAAAGATGTTGATGAGGCCATGAGGGAAGTCCGGTTGGCTTTGCTCGAAGCTGACGTCAATTTTAAGGTGGTGAAGGAATTTGTCTCCAAGGTACGCGAGCGTGCTGTTGGAGCGAATGTGCTGGAGAGCCTGACCCCCGCTCAGCAGATGATCAAGATTGTCAACGAGGAGCTGACCGCTATCCTGGGCGGCGGACAGAGCAAGCTCAATCCGGCTGGTCATCCGCCCTCTATAATTATGCTGGTGGGCTTACAGGGTTCGGGCAAGACCACTACCGCGGCCAAACTGGCCCTGAACCTGAAGCACTCAGGTCAGAATGCATTGATGATAGCCGCCGATACACGCCGGCCGGCAGCTATCCAGCAACTTGTTACCCTGGGCAAACAGCAGGGTATTACTGTTTACAACGAGGACCCGTCCGTACCTGTCAAAGATATTTGCGCTCATGGAGTAGCCAGGGCCAGACAGATGGCGGCAAGCTGGGTCATTATTGATACCGCAGGCCGTTTGCATATAGATGAAGAGCTGATGGCGGAACTGACGCAGATCAGAGAAGAAGTGAAACCGAACGAAATTCTCCTGGTTGTGGATTCAATGACCGGTCAGGATGCGGTAAGAGTGGCTGAAGAATTTAACAGCAAGGTCCATCTCACCGGTCTGATTCTAACCAAGCTTGACGGTGATGCCCGGGGCGGAGCGGCGCTTTCCATCCGCTGGGTGGCCCAGGTGCCTGTAAAATATATTGGCACGGGGGAGAAGGCCGATCAGCTTGAACCCTTTTTCCCGGACAGGCTGGCGTCCCGCATACTGGGCATGGGAGATATGCTGACCTTTATTGAAAAGGCGGAACAGGTTTTTGATCAGAAGAAAGCTGAAGAACTCCAGAAAAAAATGGAAAAGGCTACCTATGACCTGGAAGACTTCCTGGGTAACCTGAAAGAAGTTAAGAAAATGGGCTCGCTGGCCCAGCTCGCTTCAATGGTTCCCGGTCTTTCCAAGGTGGCCAGCAAAATAAATGAAGACGCCCAGGAAAAACAATTGAAGAAGGTCGAGGCGATAGTCCTTTCAATGACCCCGCTGGAGAGACATAATCCTAACATTATCGACGGAAGCCGCCGCCGCAGAATCGCCAGGGGCAGCGGGACCCAACCCCAGGATATCAACCAGCTTTTAAACCAGTTCCGTCAGATGCAGAAACTGATGAAGATGGGGATGAAAGGCAAGCTGAACCCAAACATGTTCAGAATGATGCAGTGATCCCGGACCGGGGGCCCTCCTGCTTTGTTCTGCTGAATGATTCCCTGTAGAACTTGTTAATAATCCAGGCAGGGATTGTCCGTAAACCGTTTCCGGCGTACTGTGGAAATGATGCCTATCAGGAGCGGCAGGCCGGTTTTCGTGACTAGATGATGATGAAATGCTACAATAATCATATATTGATATTTTCCATCCAGATATACAGGTGAAGAAATTTCGTATCTCTTCCTACCTTAATAAATATTCAGGAGGACAACATGGCAGGGGTATTGGATGGCATTAAAGTACTGGATTTCACTCAGGTTTATTCAGGACCGTTTTGTACAATGCTGCTTAGAGACCTGGGCGCCGAGGTTATTAAAATCGAAAGACCGGGGTCAGGAGATCTGACCCGCAACGATATTCCGCACACCGAGGCCCTGGAAGGCGGCAACTACATCATTCTCAACAGGGGCAAGAAAAGCCTGACGGTAGACCTGAAGAGTGAAGAAGGCTGCAATATCTGCAAGGAACTGGTCAAGAAAGTAGATGTGCTGGTGGAAAACTTTAGTCCCGGCACCATGGACAAGCTGGGCCTGAACAGTGAAGTGATGTGCGCAGTCAATCCTAAATTGATATACGCCTCGATCTCCGCCTACGGGCAAACCGGCCCCAAGCGCGACTATCCGGGGTTCGATCCTATCGCTCAGGCCATGGGCGGCATGACCGCAGTTACCGGCTTCCAGGACCGACCGACCCGGACCGGCGTTTCCATCGGCGATTTCTCTTCAGGTTTCTTTACCGCCCTGTCCATCGTTTCGGCTTTATTTCATCGCATGGCCACCGGAGAGGGGCAGACGATCGATATCTCGATGCAGGACTGTATCTGGCAATTGACCTCTGTTGAGTATTCCGGCTACTATTTCCTGAACGGAGTTGAGCCGCCGCGTTACGGCAACGGGCATTCCGCCATGATTCCCTGCAACCTGTATCCAACCAAAGACGGTTATGTAATTATCTCCGCCGGTGTACTTTCCCAGGTCCACCGACTTTATACCGCGATCGGACGGGCCGACCTGATCGATACTCCTCTGGGCGCCAATCAAAATGAGCGTTTCCCGCACCGGCAGGAGATTGATGATGCTATTTCCGCCTGGACGAAGACCAGGCGGACCGATGAAATTGTTGAAATTATGAAAAAGGCGGATGTACCCTGCACCCGCTTACCCCAATTTTCTGAAGTATGTAATGATGAGCAGTTGAAGAGCCGGAATATGATAGTCGAGGTTGAGCAAGCACTTTCCGGAAAAGTTAAAGTACCCGGATCGTTATTCAAGATGTCCAAAACTCCGGGCAATATTCAATTCCCGGCTCCGTTCCTGGGCGAACATACCCAGGAAACCCTTTCAGAATACCTGGGCTTTTCCGAGGAGAAGATTATTGAGCTTTCCAATAAAGGAGTTATATAACTAAACAGGAAAAATAGTCTTGGATAATAAACTAACCAATTAAGGAGAGAAAAATGAAAGAGATCAAAAAATTTGTAGTCCTGGGAGCCGGGGCAATGGGGGCCCAAATCGGTGCTCTGGCTGCAGAATCGGGTTTCGATGTCACTATTCGTGATCTGGACGAGAAATATATCGAGAGAGGCCGCCAGATAATTGAGGGTAATTATGACAAAAGGATCAAGCGCGGCAGGTTTACGGAGGAGGGCAAAAAGCAGGTCCTTGGCCGTATGAAGTTCGTTACCGACCTCCAGGAAGCGATGAAGGATGCTGATTATGTGATAGAGGCCGTGCCTGAAATCCTTGAACTGAAACAAAAAGTCTTCGGCGAAGCCTCTGCCCTGAGTCCGGCTGACTGTGTTTTTGCCACCAATACCTCTTCCCTGAGCATTTCTGAGATAGCCAAAGGCGCCAGGTACCCGGAGAAAGTGGTCGGTACCCACTACTTCAATCCTCCCGGCACCTTGATTCTGCTGGAAATCATCCAGGGCGAAAAGACCGACGCCGATACACTGGCCATCGCCGATATCGTGGGCAAAAAAATGGGCCGGGAAATTGTACATGTCAAGGATGTTCCTGGTTTCCTGGTCAACCGTATCTGGCTGATGGTGGCCAATGAAGGCGAATGGGCGGTAGTCCAGGGCGAGGCCAAGAGCAAAGAGCAGGTTGACTCGGCTGCCAGGTACAAGATGGGACTGCCCATGGGGGTAATGGAACTGGATGATATTCTCCAGGGCGGAGCCATCGATACCCGCTATCATGTTATGGAACACTTCAGAGAGACCCTGGGAGAGAGTTACGGTCCTTCTCCCTTGACGGTGGAAGCCTTTAAAGCCGGTCATTACGGCAAACGAAGCGGTAAGGGTTTTTACGATTGGTCGGAGGGACAGACCAATGAGATCCAGATGAATGCCGGAGCTGATTTTGATATTATACGCATTCTTTCCAATGGTGTGAATGAATGCTGCAAGCTGCTGGAATCGAATTCCACCACTAAAGAAGAAATCGACCGCGGCGTTATCCAGGGATTGAATTATCCCAGAGGTATTCTCAGGATGGCTGATAGTGTAGGTCTGGACAATATCCTGGCCGAGCTGAACCGTCTTGAAGCCAGGTACAAGGAAGAAAGATACAAAGCTGCCCCCATGCTGGTCAAGATGGTGGCGGAAGGCAAACTGGGCCGCAAGAGCGGGCAAGGCTTCTTCTCCTATGGAGTCGGCGAGTATGAATTCCTCATTGTTAATGTTGACCGGGAAACCAGAGTTGCTAAAATCATTCTGAACCGTACATATCGGGCCAATGCCCTGAACCTGGACCTCATCAAAGAGATCGATGCCGCTCTTGACTGGCTGGAAAGCCGCAATGACGTTGGCTGTGTGGTTATTACCGGTGCTGGCGCCAATTTCAGCGGCGGGGCCGACGTATCCAGTTTTGCTGCCGGCAGAATGGACAGCGTCCTGGTCTTTACCGAAGCCGGACAAGACCTTTCAACCCGGCTGGAAACCTATTCCAAGCCGGTTATTGCCGCTATCAACGGCCCTGCCATGGGCGGCGGTTTCGAGATGGCGCTGGCCTGCGATATCCGTATCATGAGCAAAAAAGCCCAGCTCAGGCTGCCTGAGCTGGGTCTGGGTCTTACCCCCGGCCTGGGCGGCACTCAGCGTTTGATCCGTCTGATCGGCGCCGCTCGCGCTAAGGAAATAGTCCTGCTGGCTGATCCTGTTATGGCTGATAAAGCCCTTGAATGGGGTATAGTCAACTTCATCGCTGAACCGGATCAATTCGAGGCAAAAGTTGATGAAATTGCCTCCAAACTGGCTAAAGGCGCTCCGCTGGCCCAGAAGATGGCCAAGAAAGCCTTCTACTATGGCGTTCAGGCCGATCAAAGGACCGGTCTGTTCATCGAAGCTACAGTTTCCGGAGACCTTATGTTCACCAAAGACCTGAATGAAGGTCTGACTTCCATGAACTACAGGCGTGCACCCAAATTTATCGGGCAGTAAATAACAGTTATCCGCAGCCGGCTTCAAGCTGGCTGCGGATAGATATTTTTTGTAAAAGACCGGATTATATACAAATACACCGTAAAAAGATAAAGAATGCAATCGGTTTAACCGGGGCCGTCACCGGCCAACTTTAACCAGGTTAGTTTCACCTATAGCTATTTTGACGTTGATATTACAGAGGAGTATAAGTAAATTACTACAGCAAGAGTCTTATTCGATGATAGGTTATCGAGGAATCTCAAAATAATACGGGAGGACCAGTCCTGTGGATTTTAATTTTTCACCAGAACAAGAAGCTTTCCGCCGTGAAGTGGCAGATTTACTGGAGAAAGAAGGTCCTGCGGAATGGCATAAAAGAAGGGTCAGTTTCTTTGAAATGTCAGGACAGGAAAACTGGATCGAGGTGCATAAGGAGATGGCCGCTAAGTTAGGGGCCAAGGGGTGGCTTTCTTTGCATTGGCCGGAGCAATACGGCGGTAAGGGGTTGTCTCGCTTTTATCGCCTGATTCTCAGGGAAGAGCTTTTTAAACACCATTCTCCGGGCTATGATCCTCTGGGTGTAGACTTTGTTTCACCTGCTATTTTGCTCAAAGCTTCTGAAGAGCAGAAAAAGCAACATCTTCCCGGAATTGCTTCCGGAAAAGTTTTCTGGTGTGAATTGCTCAGTGAACCCGGCCATGGTTCGGATCTGGCAGCCCTGGAAACTTTTGCGAAAGAGGAGTCCGATTGTTTTGTAATTAACGGGCAGAAAACCTGGAATACCTATGCCCATTTCGCAGATTGGGGCGTTGTCCTGGCGCGTACTGACCGTAACGCCAAACCGAATTATAGAGGTCTGACTTTTTTCCTGGTGGATATGAAAACTCCGGGAATAACCATCTCTCCGATAATAAATATGGCCGGTCACCACGACTTCAACGAAGTATTTCTGGATGACGTTCGCGTTCCCAAAGAAAATATTGTCGAGGGTGTTAATCGCGGCTGGTATGTCGCCATGTCATTACTGGACTTCGAACGTACTGCGGATCTGGGTTATTCCATCGCCGGTACGTTATTGAATGACCTGGTTGAAGATGCCCGAGAGAGAGGTCTTTTTGATGCCCATCTGGAAAACCGCATGGCTGAATTGATCGCCGAGACTGAAGTAGCCCGGTCCATACATTATTACGTTACCTGGATGCAGGACCAGGGTAAAGTCCCTAATCATGAAGCCGCAATGTGCAAACTATTGGGTTTTGAATCTATTCAACATGTGGCTGAATTCGGTATGCAGTTGTATAAACAGTACGGACTATTGACCGATAAATCGGCTTTGGCCCCTATTTTCGGACGCGTTTCTTCTTGTTATTTACGGTCATATGGACATAGTATGGAGGCCGGCACTTCCGAAATAGACCGTGATGTCATCGCTCAACGCGGATTGGGTTTGCCCAGGTTAAGGTAGGAGGAAAAGAATGGACTTTGGTTTAAACGAAGAGCAGACAATGCTGCAGACATCCGCCAGGGATTTTCTGAGCAATGAGTATTCCGATAAAATACTGAAAGAAATGGCTAAAGACCCGCGGGGGTATACGCCTGAGTTGTGGAACAAAATGGCGGAATTGGGCTGGATGGCCCTTTCGATACCGGAGGAATACGGCGGCATCGGTGATTTTATTGATTTGATCCTGGTGCTACAGGAAATGGGCCGGTCCGGACTGATCAGTCCGTTTTTTTCCACTATGGGGCTCGGCGCTTCTACAATAATCGAAGCCGGCAGCGAGGACCAGAAGCAGCAGTATTTACCGGACATTGCTGAAGGTAAAAAGGTGGTGACACTGGCATTGCTGGAAACTTCAGCCCTGTTCGCTCCGGAAGCTATCAAGACGCGGGCTGCGCTTCAGGGGGCCGGTTACGTTCTTGACGGCCAGAAAATGTTTGTGCCGGATGCCAATTCGGCTGATTGTATTATCTGCGCTGCCCGGACCCGTGATTCCGGAGAGCCAGGAATTACCCTTTTCATGGTGGATGCCCGTACGCCGGGAATAACCTGCAATCTACTGGACACAATATCTCCGGATAAGCAGTGTGAGCTGGTCTTTAAGGAAGTTAATATAGGGAAAGACAATATTCTGGGTCAGGTCGACCAGGGTTGGACCTATCTGGAGAAAGTTTGGGATAAAGCCGCCGTGGCTACCTGTGCATCGATGGTGGGCGGCATGGAAAGGGTCCTGGAGTTGGCAGTCACTTATGCCAAGGACAGGAATGCCTTTGGTCATCCCATCGGGGCATTTCAGAGCGTTCAACATCGTTGCGCAGATATGTTGATTGATACGGATACCTCTCGTATTATCACCTATCAGACTGCCTGGAGATTGAATGAAGGACTCCCTTCGGAAAGGGAAGCGGCTATTGCCAAGGCCTGGGTCAGCCAGGCTTATCGCAGGGTCGTGACTTCGGCACACCAGGTACATGGTGCTATCGGCTTTACCGAGGACCACATTTTACACTGGTTTACCCGCAGGGCCAGGTCCCAGGAGTTCAGTTTCGGGGATGTAAATTTCCATCTGGATAAAATGGCGGCACTTACCAGGAAATAGCTCTAGACGTTATTTACACCTGCCAATTTTAATAATATACTTAGGGAAAGCTTTGTACTTTGAAAGGAGGGTAGAATGAAAGCAGCAGTATGTTATGAATTCAAAAAGCCCCTGGTTGTAGAAGAAGTCAAGCTCGATCCACCGCAGAAGGGAGAGGTCAAGATTAAGATGGTTGCGACGGCTGTCTGTCACAGCGATATTCATGTCATCCGGGGTGAACTTTTTCCTCCCAGCGGTCCCATGATCGCCGGCCACGAGTCCGCCGGTTACGTGGATGAGATAGGAGAAGGCGTTTACAACCTGAAAAAAGGTGATCCGGTTATCGTTTCCCTGGTGAGTTCTTGTGGTTATTGTTATTATTGCATCCACGGGATGCCCCATCTTTGCGGTAATAAATTTCCTCTCGCGACGGAAAGCCGTCTTCATACCATGAGTGGACAAAATATTATTCATATCTTTAAAACAGCGACGTTCGCTGAATATGCCATCGTTGATCAATCGCAGGTGGTAAAGATTCCCGATGATATGCCAATGGATGCTGCTTCGCTGCTGGGCTGCGGTGTGATAACCGGTTTTGGCTCGGTGGTAAAACGTGCCGTGGTCAAGGCTATGGAAAGTGTAACCGTGATCGGCGCCGGCGGAGTGGGACTGAATGCAATCCAGGGAGCTGCTTTATCCGGAGCTTATCCTGTAATTGCCGTGGATGTGGCGGAGTCCAAGTTGAAAGCAGCCAGGGATTTCGGAGCTACTCACACCGTAAATGCCAAGGAAGGAGATCCTGTTGAAGGTGTAAAGAAACTGACCGGAGGGAGAGGGGCGCAATATGTATTCGTGACCGTAGGCAGCATCTCAGCCATGCAGCAGGGTTTTAACATGAGTGACAAACGCGGTTGGACGGTCTTTGTAGGCCTACCCAAACCGCAGGATCTCTTTTCCATATCGCCTTTTGCACTACTGGATACCGAAAGAGTAGTAACGGGGGGATATATGGGTTCAACCAATTTGCAGAGAGATATTCCCGAGATGATAGATCTCTACAAAGCGGGAAAACTCAAACTGGATGAATTGGTCACCAAACACTATACCCTGGATCAGATCAATGAGGCCATCGAGTCCGTGGAAAGGGGTGAGGCCCTGCGTAACGTAATCATGTTCAAATAGAGAACAAGATATATTAGTCTCCGCTGACACCAGGGCAGGTACTGTATATACCTGCCCTGGTGTCAGAACAGTCATATTAGTAATTCATTTTCATTCTGGTCAGTATTGGCGCTAAGAGGGATATCTATTGTTATCATGGTCCCTTCCCTGGGTTTAGACTGTATTACAAAAGTGCCGCCCAGACACCTGACTCTTTCGCGCATACCAATTATTCCCAGTTTTCCTTCTGTTACCAGATTTGCCATTTTCCCTGGAACAATGAAACCGCAGCCGTTATCCCTTATTAGTATAGTTAAAGATTTGGTACAGGCATCCAGTGTAATAAATACGTCGCTGGCTTTGGCATGACGTTCTATATTATATAAGGCCTCCTGAACGATTCTAAATACATTAACTTCAATATATTGGCTTAACTCCGGTTTCAAACCTTTTATTGAAGTATGTATACGGATATGACTATTTCTGATAATGTGCGAGGTCAACCATTTCAAAGCTGAAATAAGCCCCATATCATCCAGGACGCTGGGACGCAGGTCTACGCTGATCTGGCGAAGATCGTTTACGGTGCTGCGGGTTTTTTCCTTGATAAAGGCAGCCTTTTTCTTAATTTCATCTATATTTTCGTCAGATAACTCTATAGATTCAGCGTAACTAGCCACTGCCAGCAAGGTCTGAACACTCTGGTCATGCAGTTCTTGAGCCAGACGATGGCGTTCTTTCTCCTGGGCATCCAGAATTTTTGACAGATATTCCCGCCTTTCCTTTTCTCTTTCAAGATATTGCATTTTATCTTTTCTGCGTAATTCAAACTCGAAATTGACTACCAGCATTACTAGCGCAGGTAACAAAAGAATGCTGATATTAGATAACATTGCCCCGTTGTCATTCCGGTAATAAGGCAATATCGGAGCAATACCTATCAAAGCCAGCAGAAAAAGAACCAGGGCGCCTTTCCAGCGAAAGATAATGGTAGCATATATGGTTGGTATCATGAAGAGACTGCCGATAATGTTGTTAAAACTTTCAAATACAGCCAGATAGTAGAATGAGGAAAGCCAGGGGAACCATTTCCAGAAGCCGTGAGTGAATTCCCATTCCCGCCACGGCCAGATCGAGTAAAAAAATATAAGCAAGACCGTAATCGCAAGAATTATCCAGAAATGATGGTTCTTAAATGTCAGTTCAATGATATTAGCCTGGGATGATTCTTTCATGGCTCTCTCAAACCTGCTCTGTTTTCAGGTCTTTGAGGGTAAGAATACCGGACTTGAGTCCGATAGAGATAGCTTCGGTACGTGATGCCGCTCCAAGCTTGATAAAAATAGAGGTTAGAATAGATTTAATACTGCGCAGGCTCAAGTCTAATCTAAGGGCGATATCCTTGTTGGTCAGTCCGTTTGCCACATATTTTAGTACTTTAAGTTCTCGCGGGGTAAGAACATTCAATTTGTCCGGATGGTAATGTTCGGTATCTTCCCACGATCCCGGACTGTTTTGGGTATCAAGAGGTGGCAAGACATTTTCTCCGGCATAGATAGCGCGTACGGCATGGACTACATTTTCCCCTGAGGCATTTTTTGTAAGGTATCCGCTTGCTCCGGCCTGGAGCATACCGTGAATGTGCTCGATGTCAGTGTGAACGGTCATTGCCAGTACTTCGGTTCCGGGGCATCTGGAGACGATTTGTCTGGTGGCTTCCAGTCCGTTAACTTTCGGCATACTTATATCCATGATAACAATATCAGGCTGGAGCATGGTAGTAATTTCTATTGCTTCCTTCCCATCGCTGGCTTCGGCAACAATTTCCATGTCCTGATTCTTTTCCACCCACATTCTGATTGCCTGGCGCATCAAGGGATGGTCATCAACCAGGACTATCCTGATTTTTTTAAGATTGCTGTTTTTTGAACCGGTATCCGTAGACATAGGATTCATGTATTCTGCCCCAAAGGGTAGCACCAAAGTCCATTCACATACAGGATTATTTGGCATATTATAAAGCAAATATAATAGCAATTCAAACAAGCCAATCGAGGAGGATGTTCCTCACTTCTTATATTGTCTCTTAAAGAGCCTTATTTTTATAACCGATAATCAAGGAAATGAGTCATTAAATATTTGTATTTATTATTCTCTGGCAAGAGATGAAAGGGGAAGCAGGGGTGAACTGATAATATTTGCTGGAAGCCCCGCGCGATTTGATGAAATTTGTAACAAAAATATTTCTGTGATTATCCCTGAACATATGAAACGATTGTAAGAAATCTATTTAGATTAGGAGGAAAGGTTGATGAAAAAAATTTGCTTGGTAGTGCTTGCACTTGTGCTGGCGACAACCCTGATTTTCAGTGCCTGTTCTCAAACAACAACTGAACCGGCGAAAACTAGTGCCCCTGCGGCAACTGCTCAGGCGCCAGCCTCATCAGCGGCTCAGCCATCCGCTCCCGAAAAGGTGTATACCATCAGGTGGGCTGATATGGACCAGGAACAAAGCTGGACTACCATACACAGCACCAAACCCTATATGGATGCTGTTGAAGAGGCTACCGGCGGCAGGGTCAAATTTGAGCCATACTGGGGTAATACACTGAGTAAGCAGACAGAAAACTGGGAAGCGCTGAAGAGTGGCATCGCTGATGCCGCGGTTTGCGTAATGGCTTTTTGGCCGGGGCTGGCGCCTCTATCTGATGTAGTATCACTGCCCTTCATTGGATTTGAAAGCGCTGAGCATGCCGGTGCTGTGCTGGGGAAACTGTATGAGACATTCCCGGCTATTCAAGAAGAATACAAGGATGTACACGTACTGTTTATCCCTGCCGGAGATCCTTATGTGTTACAGACCAGCAAGAAGCAGGTAAAGACACTGGAAGATGTCAAAGGTATGAAAATCAGAGCGCTGGGAGGACCTCAAACCACATACTTGCAGGCAGTAGGAGCTTCTCCGGTGATGGTAGGCATGGTTGATGTTTACATGAATTTACAAAAAGGCGTACTGGATGGGGTGCTGGCGTCCTGGGCAAGCGTAGAGAGCATGAAATTCCATGAAGTCGCCAAATACATCACCAACGTTCCCTGCTCTGTTCCGTTTGCCGCAAGAGCTATGAATCTCGAAGTCTGGAACAGTCTACCAGCGGATGTCCAGGAAGCCATCAATAGCGTTAGTGGATTTGAGAGAGGAGTAGAATTTAGCAGGACTCAATATGATGAGCACGTGGCCCATGTAAAGGCCGCAGGCTATGATGTAGTTGAGTACACTCCTCCCCTGGAGGAAATAGCCCGATGGCAGGAATTTGCCAGGCCGATCTGGCAGGACTGGGTCAGTGAAATGGAAGCAGCCGGTCATCCGGAAGCCCAGGAAATCCTCGATAAAACGCTGGAGTTAGTAGAGGTCTATCGAAAATAAGGAGAACCTGTACGGGTGTGGCTGTCTAAGATCGCAAATGCAGTTTATAAGATATTGAGTCCGTTCAGCAAAGTGCTCGTAACTATAGGGTCTGTTTGCTTGATGAGTATTATGTTGCTTACAGCCGTGGATGTTTGCATGCGGTACTTCTTCAATAGACCTATAAGCGGAGCCTTTGACCTGACTGAATACCTGATGGTTGTCGTGTTCGCTTTTGCCCTCCCGTACTGTACTATTAAAAAAGGTCATATCTCCGTGGATATTCTAATGTCGCGTTTTCCCGAAAGGGTCCAGGCTGTTATCAATTTAGTTACCGCTCCTCTAAGCCTGGCCCTTTTCTCTCTGTTGGTCTGGCAAACTATCATAGCTACACTGATGCAACAGGAGACAGGCATTGTTTCTTCTGTTTTGGAAATACCCCGTTATCCTTTCATAGGTCTGCTGTTTTTAGGATATGTTTGCTTCGTTATTGTGTTGCTGGCTGACTTTTTCAAGCTTGTTTCTGAGGTCGGTAAGAAATGACGCCGATGCAAATTGGTTTTATAGGACTGGCAGTCATGCTGCTGCTGCTCTTCATAGGAATACCGGTGGGGTTTTCATTAACCCTGGTCGCTTTCGCCGGTTTTGCCATTCTGGTTAATTTCGATGCAGCGCTTGGCCTGTTAAGAACCATTCCATATAGCACAGTTTCTGATTACGGATTGACTGTGCTGCCTTTATTCCTTTTGATGGGGGCCTTTACCTTTAAGGCCGGACTGACCAAAGACCTTTACCATGCCGCACACGCCTGGCTGGGAAAGCTTCCCGGAGGACTGTCCGTAGCTACAATCGGAGCCTGCGCAGCCTTTGCGGCGGTCAGTGGCTCAAGTGTAGCTACCGCTGTTACTATGGGTACGGTAGCCCTGCCTGAAATGAAGAGATATAATTACAGTCCCTCTCTGTCTACCGGCAGTGTTGCTGCGGGTGGAACCATAGGCATCCTGATCCCCCCAAGTGTGGGTCTGATACTCTACGGTATTATCACCGAAACATCTATAGGACAGTTGTTTCTGGCTGGCTTTATTCCCGGTATACTTCAGGCAGTATTTTATATTATTACTATCCTGATCCTGTGTAAGATCAATCCCAACATAGCCCCACCGGCGCCCGGGACTACCTTCATGTATAAGCTCGTCTCACTGAAGAATACCTGGATAGTTTTATGCCTGTTCTTGCTGGTGATCGGAGGCATTTACCTCGGTGTTTTCAGCCCTACCGAAGCGGCCGGCATCGGCGCATTCGGCGCTTTCGTGTTTGCTCTTGCAAGAAGAAGACTGGGCTGGGCGGCATTAAAAGACAGTCTTCTCGATACCATGAAATCAACAGGCATGGTATTTACCATGATGATAGGAGCAATACTGCTTACTTATTTCATGGCTGTAACCAGACTGCCGTATAACATAAGCGAAATTCTCACTTCTTTTAACCTGAATAACTATATTCTTCTGGCCGGTATCCTGATCTTCTACATAATTCTGGGATGTTTTCTGGATACTGTAGCCATGATCATGCTGACCGTTCCGATTTTCTTTCCTGTTATTACAGCCATGGGCTTTAGCCCGATCTGGTTTGGAATCATTGTGGTTAGAATTGCCGAGATCGGACTAATAACTCCGCCCGTTGGTATGAACGTATACGTTATTAAAGGTATGGCTCCGGATGTTCCAATGGGAACCATATTCAAAGGCATCGTGCCTTTTGTGGCAGCCGATGTGGTACATGTGGCGCTGCTGGTAGCGCTCCCCTCAATAAGCTTATTGTTGCCCAGTTTTATGTAGCTGCAAAACCGCTTGAATTGAACAGGAATAGCTGTGTACCCCCCTGATAAGGCGGTATATAGCTGACCTGTTATACCGGTCTTATTTTCTCCAAACCGGGACTGGAAAATTGCTTTTTTCAGTCATGAAAGCCTAAAGTGAGCGTTGCCAGCTTACGGCAGTGTTGGAAACTCAAAAATCTTCCACTCGAATCCGTTTTTTCCCCCGGGTAAATAAATCCGGCAGTTTATAGTCAAGAGAAGAGATCGTCGATATAGTATTGGAAGAAATAATCTCACCATTTACACTGGCGAGAAAATAGGAGGCTACCGAACCGCCGGTGTAACTTAACCTGGGAGATCTAAAAAAATTACGCTGAGAAATAGCCTCTCCGCCGCTGGCAAGAATCTCCAGGTAAAGAAGATGAGTTATTCCAAGGTCTTTGACCTTTTCTCTGAGTATGGCTTGAACCAATTTCGGATAAACTTGACCTTCGGAATTCGTGGTTATAACCTTAGAAAAATCAGTGAACGCCGATAAAATAGTCGTTGCTTCCTGAACCAGAGCTTTTGGTTCGTCTATCTCGCTTTGTCTGCTTTTCAATTCCTGTTGCTTGCTGTCTGTCTGACCTTCAATACGCCTGATCTCATCTTTCTGTGTATCAGGATTCAGTTTGGATTTATTATCTCGAAGCTGCTGAATCTCCTTCTGCAGGTTAGCAATATCTTTGTTCAGAGGGTCAATCACTGTTGCCTTCTTCAGATTGCTCTGTTTCTGTAGTTCTATCGCCAAGTTATACAACTCCAAAAACCCTTTCATAATAACGGAGTCCGAGATCATGTAAAAATTTTCGAGATAAATTTTCCTTTGGGATGTCCTCAGTCTGCCAGCAATCGCAGCAGCTATGCCTTCCTGTTTTAGATTGAACTCGACTCCCTTGATATTATAATCTGTCTTGAAATAGCCGAATATATCGGCAATTGATGATATCGCTCCCGGAATAGCCGATATAGCCCCGATAATTAGTCCAGGTGCAAATTTGGTGGTGATAGCCGGCGGTTGTTTATTAATAAATTTTACTATTTGGTCGGAAAGCGTTTTTTTATAGTACTGTAATTGTATATTGGTTTCAAGCAAAGGCAGATCACCCAAAGCGTAATCCAGTTGACTGACTATCAGAATCGAAGCATTTGAGGGAATAGCCTCGTCATTTTTCAGATTATCGGCAATTTTATCAGCGATACCTTTTAAAGATGAATAAGCGACTTGCTCCGCAAGATATCCGAACTTGTCGTTCGTTTCAATCTTGCCTTCTAACGGCTTTGTTTCTCCTCTGGGTATTATCTGGCCGATCAGGTCTGATTGAGACTTAACAAGGTCTAGTTGTTGAGTCTCTATGAGTTTTTGCTTATCAAGTGTTGCTTTTAACAAAGCTAGTTCTGCTTCAGCTTTTTCTTTGTTGAGTTCATGCTCTGTCTTCTCTTGAGTATTGGCGGTGCTGGTTCCCGCGTCTCCATCAGACATGATAGTTCCTCCTTACCCCTGATTTTTTAAGTTACTGCGTGACCTATCCGGATTACATTATATAACACGTATATTCTATACGTATTGAAACCTGTAGTAATTAATTTCTAACGCCGGTTTATGTTCGAACCTTGTGACAAAACGGATTTCCTTTACACGGCACACTATGACATGTTGGTAAAAATAGAAAAAATATTGAATTGCATTGTATAACGTAACTCAGTATTGTTATTCACAAATGGCCCGGGCTTTCCCCACGGTAGATATTCAGTATTTGATAGAAAAGGTTGATAAAAAGCTCATAAGGAAGATGTGGATTGGCATAAGCCATAGTACTTTTTACCGGAGCATTACTCTAGCCAGGATGATTCAGATTGCCGCAGGTTGCGTCCGGACCATCACTGATCTCCCGTAAATTCCTGGCCTGGGCGAACTGGCAGAAAAGCATGGCTGCGAGTTGGTCCCATGGTGAGAAACCTTTAGTACAACGCCCGGCTCCATTGGCATAAACGAGTTGAAAAAATGAGGTCTTGGGAATAAATCGGAAAATTATATTTCTGATGAAAAGATGAAACCGGACAGAGTACTGAAAACTCTGTCCGGTACAAACGGTTTACATTCGACCGTTTGCATATATAACCTTAATGCGCGAGGCTGCTACTATTTTGGCGGGGGAGGAGGAGAGGGAGGAAGCAGCGGCAGCCCGCCGGAGACATACAGGGTCTGTCCGGTAATAAAGGAACTCATATCAGATGCCAGGAAAAGAGCAGCATTGGCAATATCTTCCGGAGTTCCGGATCTTTGTAAAGGGACCTTCTTTCCCAGCATATTGAAGAAGCCCTGTTTTTGCTGCTCGTTCATCTGGCCTGTCATTCCATCATAGAAATGAGTCTGAATAGGTCCGGGGACAATGGCATTAACATTAATCCCGCAGGGGGCCAGAGCTGTAGCAAGGTCTGCGGTAAAGCCCAGAATAGCCGATTTGGCGGTATTATAGGCAATCACATGACCGGGAGGTTGTATGGCTCCAATAGAGGATGTGCCGATAATTTTTCCATATTTATTCGCCTTCATCAAGGGGACCACGTATTTGCCGAATAAAAAGTGACTTTTAATATTTAGATTCATTACCATGTCCCATTGTTCCCCAAGTAGTTCTTCAATAGGAGCCATAATATGTGCGCCGCCGGCATTATTGACCAGGATATCTATATGTCCAAACGATTTCACTACATGGTCGACGGTGGCTTTTACCTGCATTTCATCAGAGACATCACACTTGATTGCCAGTGCTTTCCCTTCTTTTCTCTTTATCTCGGCTGCAGTATTTTCAGCCTCAACAATATCGATATCAACAACAGCTACCGCACAGCCTTCCTCAGAGAACTTTAAAGCGATGCCCTTGCCCATTCCTTTGGCACTACCGGTAATGATCGCGACCCGATTCGATAGTAACATTTTTATCTCCTTTTATTCCCAAACATCCGGGAATACCTTTAATTTCTGACCGATGAAACAATGACATCCGGATTACATCATAGACCAATCGAATTGAAATTATGGCGAGATATTTCGTAAAATGAAACGAAAGTTACGAAATGAACCTGCTTTTTCGTATTATAACATACAATAAAGGCATGTCAATACCCAAACGATGTACCTGTCGGACTATATATAGATCGAGCAGGATAAAGGGGTGTTTTTTACTAAAAAAGACTGAATTGTAACGGGAGTATGTTACAATTAGGTATAGCTCAGGGATAAAAATACCTGTGAAATTGAGGAAATGATGATGAAGCAAGGGATAACCGGGGAGAAAGAGCAGCGTAAGGACATGATTGATTCGCGGCGTGATATCAATATCGAAGGCATTCTTATGGAGAGCGATAAAAAATCTGCCACTGTTCAGTCCGTTTTCAGGGCTGCCAATATTTTAAGCTGTATGAGTCAGGGAGTTTACTCTATCACCGATATCGCCGCTATCTGCAAATTGAATAAAGCCACAGTCCACCGCCTGCTTAAAGCCCTGGTGGAATCACATCTGGCTATTCAGGATCCTGTAAACAGGCGCTACTATCTGGGACATTCAATCACAAAAATGGTAGCCAGGCCTGAAACAACCCATGAATACCTGATAACCTGTGCCGTCAAACCCATGCTTCAGTTGTCAAATCAGACGGAAGAGACGGTTTTTCTGAGTATTTTACTAGGAATCCAGTATGTCAACCTGTTCGAGGTGCCCAGTAAGCACGATCTGCGGGTTGTACAGGTGGATAAAAAAAGCGGTTATGTTCCTGCCGGGGCCGGGTCGAGGGTATTGCTTTCTCAATTGAGCCAAAAAGAACTGAAGATAGCTATAGCTAATATAGACTTTGGTACGCCGGCAGTTCAGAGCGAGACGGCTAAAGAAGAATTGAAAAGCGAGCTGAAAGAGCTAAAACGTAAGGGGTATGCCATCAGTTATGGTGAAAGGATCAAAGGGTGCATCTGCATTTCGTCGCCGGTGACCGGATATGTCCTGCCTGTGGCATTGAGTATAATAGGACCGGAAAGCCGTATCAGTCCACAAACGAATGCCATTGTGAAAAAGGTAAAATCAGCCGCAGCAAATCTTTCCGCCGCTATCGCCAGGTCGCTTAAGAGCTGAAGCGGGATTTTCTGAATAAATAAGTCGGTTGCATTGATTACATGTTTAAAGCAATACGAATTTAGCGATTATACTTTAATAAAGAATGTTGTATAATCTTTGTCGGTAGTGTTCGGAGTTAAAAGAATGGTTGATGAACAAAGAGTAGTAATAAAACATTTTGGGCCTATTGAAGACGTGGACATGGATGTAAAAGATATCATGCTTTTCATAGGACCTCAAGCTGCTGGAAAAAGCACCATAAGTAAATCAATCTATTTTTTTAAATCATTGAAAGATGATTTTATAAGATATGTGTTAGATGCAATTGAGTTAAATAAATTTGACAAATCACTTGGAACATTCTCAAAAGGTATTAAAGGGAAATTTATGGAATTTTGGGGCTCTAGCTTCCATATGAGTGGGATATTTCTTCAATATTTTTATGGGAATGGGGTAGAAATTACAATCGATCTAAAACAGAAATACGTAAACATAAATTATAATCAGATATTTCAAAATAAATTTTTTGAAATTGTAGAGAACGCAAAAATCTATGCTAATCAAATATCTAGAAGTGACCAGAAAAAGGATATCAAATTTTTGTCTTCCAGTGAACTCTTGGCAATTGATACAGAAAAGAGGGCTTTTTTAAAGAAACTACAGGCTCAATCTAATGATCTTTTTAACGATGATCGAGATATGATTTTTGTGCCTGCCGGCAGGAGTTTGCTGGCAACTCTTTCTGAACAGCTTAAAAATCTAGAAAATATTAAATTAGATTATCTCATGAACTCTTTCATAAGAAGGATAAATGCAACAAAAAATCTTTTCAACAAGAGCTTTGATGACTTAATAATGGACAAGAAAAAACTTACCCAGGAAAAAATCGAATCTGACTATTTAAATTTAGCCCAAAATGAAATTGAAGAAATACTTAAAGCAAAATATCAATTTGACCCGGATGGAGAAAAGTTATATTTTGCGAAAGAGGAATATGTAAAACTCAACTATGCATCATCGGGACAACAAGAATCAGTATGGATATTATTACTGATATTTTTACTTATACTTGAAAACAGGAGAATATTTATTGCAATTGAAGAACCAGAAGCGCATCTGTTCCCCGAAGCTCAGCAACGCGTCGTGCATTTAATGTCTTTGCTGTCTAATATTTCGAAAAATCAGATAGTTGTTACCACCCATAGTCCTTATATACTTTCTTCATACAACAATCTTTTATATGCACAGATGATCGGAAGAACCAAATCGGAAGTAAATAATATTATTGATAAGCATTACTGGATTGATCCTCAACGGATTGGAGCGTACTTTATTTCCAACGGTTTGGCTAGTCCTATAATCGATCCAAACAGCCACCTAATCAAATCGGACATAATAGATAGCGTATCGAGAAGTATAAATGATAATTTTGATAAAATATTTACATTAGATGAATAAACATGACATATGACGAAATACGATCCAGCCGCTGTACAAAATGCAGGCGTAACACCGCAATCGTAGTATCGGAGAAAAGATGTCGCTATCAAATAAACAATCCAGATAAGAAACTTATATGTGTCACTAAGATGGATGGGTGCTTCGTGATCCAGCAAACAGCATGTGATTATCTGGTAGCAAACAGCAGGGAAAAATCTGCGTATTTTATTGAACTTAAGGGGTCGGATGTTTATAAAGCTTATGAACAAATACAACAGACTATATTTCATGTCAAGGACAAATTAAGAGGATTTACTGTTAATGTGAGAGTTATTCCAACGAAGGTAGCGGTACCTGATATTCAAAATGATTCTAAGACTTTACTTTTTCGAAAATTGATAAAATCATTTGACGGCGATTTAAAAATCAAATCAATAAGTATGATCGAGAAAATCTGAAAAAATATCAATTATGAAAATATATTAGCCAAAGTAGTGTGATATGAAAGCTTCAATTAGTATGAAAAAAATATAATTACAGGAGAGAGACAATGAGCAAAATGATGGACTTGAAACTCGAAGGTAAGGTTGCTCTGGTTACCGGAGCGGGAAGCCAGGTTGGTTTCGGCAGGGGAATCTGCATGGTGCTGGGTAAATACGGCTGTGATGTTATAGCCGCTGATATTGACCTGGCCGGTGCAGAAAAGACCGCTGCTGATGTAGCTGCCCTCGGGTGCAAATCTCTGGCTCTGAAGGCTGATGTGACCAGCAGCGCCGAGGTCAAAAATATGGTGGATACAGCTCTGGCCAGGTTCGGTAAAATAGATATCCTGGTAAATAATGCCGGGCGCACAACCTCTCCGATGCCTTTTGTTGATACTCCTGAGAAGAACTGGGAAATCGTCTTCAATCTGAATGTATACGGTGTATTTCATTGCGCAAAAGCTGTTCTCCCGCAAATGATCGCCCGAAAATACGGCAAAATAGTCAATATATCATCAGGCGCCGGATTCAGTGGTTCACCACGGTTCATACATTATGGAGCTGCTAAAGCTGCCGTGATGACCTTTACCAGGGGACTGGCCAAGGAGGTTGTTTCTTCCGGAATCAACGTCAATTGCGTGGCACCCGGCGTTGGCGATACCAAGTTCATGGCTACCGGCGGCTTCCCGGCCGGGGAGATGGATAAAGCAGTCAGCACTGTTCCTACGGGCAGGTCTACCACACCGGAAGAAATCGGCAATATGGTGGCCTACCTGTCCTCCGACCTGGCCAGCAACATTGTAGGGCAGGTCTTTGCTGTGGATGGAGGCCACTCCATGCATTAGTACGAACCATATGTATACAGCATACTGGATGCTGATACAGGGGAAAAAACGAGAAAGTATAACCGGGACATGATTTGATATATTTGAAGAATGCTGTTAGAATAACGCTCAAGCAGTTTCGTTTAAACATCTAAACAAAACATCGCCAAATAGTTGTACGGGGACAATCAGGGGATGAACCATGTTTCCGGATATTATGTATTAAGCACTGTGTAGCTTCTGCCTTGTATTTTCAGGGCAGAAGCTAAATTTGTTTGAGACTGCTACAATTCCAATAGCCCGGAGGAAATAATGAAAGACCCGGATATCAAACGCGTAGCTGAAATCGGCCGCACTATTATGGACAATATTGAGCGCATCATCGTGGGGAAAAGAACAGTGATAGAGCTGGTACTGGTGTCCATATGCTGTGAAGGCCATATTCTGCTGGAAGATGTACCGGGTATCGGTAAGACAATGCTGGCCAGATCGGTAGCCCGTTCGTTGAAGTGCCGTTTCCGCCGTATACAATGCACGCCTGATCTGCTGCCTTCGGATATTACCGGTACATATATATTTAATCAAAAAAACAGCGAATTTGAGTTCCGTCCCGGTCCTGTCTTTGCCCAGGTAGTACTGGCGGATGAGATTAACCGGGCTACACCGCGTTCTCAGTCCGCTCTACTGGAAGCCATGGAGGAGCGCCAGGTTACCCTGGAGGGTGAGACAAGGTCCTTGCCTCGTCCCTTCCTTGTACTGGCTACCCAAAATCCTGTTGAACTTGAAGGCACCTTTCCCCTGCCTGAAGCCCAGATGGACCGTTTCCTGCTGCGTTTGAGCCTGGGTTATACCACTGAAAGTGAAGATGAGATAATTCTGGATAGATTCGCTGCACAGAACCCTATTGAAGACCTGACTGCGGTTATCGAGGCTGAAGAAGTGCTCAATCTGCAAAAAGCCTGCCGGAAAGTGCTGGTAACAAATGATATCCGCCGGTATATGATCCGTCTGGTGCATGCTACCCGGCAGCAGCCGCATATCGAGTTGGGAGCCAGTCCCAGGGCCATGCTGGGTATTTACCGGACCTCCCAGGCCCTGGCTGCAATCCGCGGAAGGGCTTTTGTTATGCCCGATGATGTCAAGTACCTGGCGCCGTTCGTGATGGCACACCGTATAATCACAGAAACGTCGGCTTCACTCAAAGGAAGAAAGGGAGAGGATATAATACGGGAGGTGCTGGAGGTGGTGCCGGCGCCGGTTGAAGCAGAACCTGAGATGGCCTCCCGTGCGGGAAATTAGCCATGCTGGGAAGCGCCTGGCTTTTATTGACCTTCCTGATTTTAATCGCGGCAGTAATACTAAAACAGGCCCCGCTGTTAATCGTAGCCGTGCTTTTTTTCCTGACCTCCGGTATAGCCCGTCTATGGTCGCGTTACTCCTTACAGCGTCTTGATTTCAAGCGTAAATTAAGCTCCAACAGGGTATTTTTCGGAGAGAATATTAACTTTGAAATAACCATTACAAACCGTAAATTCATTCCGTTGCCCTGGATACATATTCAGGAGGAAATTCCGGTGGAGGTTACTTTTTTGAATGGTAAAACCTCAACCTCACATAAAGTCAACAGGGCGATTCTTTCCAACTTTTTATCCATGGGATGGTACCACCGGCTTACCCGCAGATATCACCTGCAATGCCTGAAAAGAGGCATATTCGAATTCGGCCCCGTGGCTATCAGCTCCGGTGACCCTTTCGGTTTTTTTCGCAACCGGACGGAGCTGGAACAGCAAGATCGTTTGCTGGTCTTCCCTCGAATCATGCCGCTTGAGGACCTGGGTATACCCTCACGCCACCCTTTTGGGGATTTAAGGGTAAGAAGACATATATTCGAGGACCCGGTCCAGGTAATGACCACGCGGGACTATGTACCCGGCGATCCCATGAAACATATCCACTGGAAATCTTCAGCCCGCCTTCAAAGACTGCAAAGCCGTGTTTTCGAGCATACAACCACCATGGATATGGCTATTTTTCTGGATACCCGGACGGTGGCAGATGCCTTATACTGGAGTCTGATCAGCCCGGATTATCTGGAAACCGGGGTTCTTGTCGCTGCTTCACTGGCAAATTATGCCTCTGAAAACGGTTTTAAAACCGGCTTTTACGCTAATGAATATTACTGGTACTCGGATCGCCTTATTAAACTGCCTCCTTCCAATCATCCGGACCAGTTAAAAGAAGTCCTGGAAGCTTTGGCGCAGGTAAGGGGTCTGTCCTCGATCAGTGCTGAAAAAATGCTGGATAGGGAAGCAAGACTAATATCATGGGAAACCACCCTGGTCTTGATCAGTGCTGTTCCTACCAGCGGCTTGATATCCGCTCTGAAACGATATCAGCGGGCCGGCAGGAGGGTAGCACTGATCCTGATCGGGGATGCTGGGACGACAGCGGCTGCTGCGGTAAAGGGGGAAGGCATAATGATATACAGGGTTTCACCCGAAATCTACCGGAAGGAGCTTGATTCATTACGCCTGGTACAGGAGAAATAGTAGTCCGGTTGCAGTAACAGGACATTACAGACATGAGTAAAATACTGAACGAGAAGGTACCCGGCTTAACCCAGGCTGTACCTGTTTTATCCATTTTAATGGAGGTCTTCTGGAGTTATGCCTGGCTGGTCTGGATCGGCAGCATATCCACGCTTGGTTGGACGCAACCGCCTCTTAATCTGATAAGCAGCCTTGTGCTGGCGGTTTTTTGTGAAATTCTGACACGGTTTTCGCTGGCCAGAAAATGGTCGCTAAAGCGGGTCAGGCTGATAGTCCTTCCTTTTAACTTTTTACTGCTGTTGTTACTGGTCAGGCTTAATGTAAGCGGAGGTTACGGGCTGGCGGAGCCGGGCTGGATGAGCTATGCCCCGGAACATATTACGGAAATTGCCATCGGACTGATCTTTGGCGTCTATTTAATCTGGAGAGGTCTCAGCACAGGGGGGCAGCCTAACCCTTTCAGGGCTATATATAATCGCTTTTTGTTTGGTCTCGCAGCCCTTATATTCTTGCTGGTTATCTGGGGGATAACCGGGGGAGAGATCAGCACGATCGGTTCAAGCGCGGGGATATACACCATATTGTTTTTCGGGACAGGCCTCCTGGCCATGGCCTGTGCCAATCTGGAGGCATTAAGGGCCGAGATGCGGGAGCACCAGGAAGCGGTCGCGGCTTTTAATCGCCGCTGGGTGTCGCTGCTGGTTGTGCTCGTGCTGGTCATCCTGGGTATTGGCATTGCCTTTACCGCCATCTATTCCTCCGATACAGTTGAGACAATAGCCCACGCCCTGGGTATCTTCGGCGACTGGCTGTTAACTGCCCTGATATATCTGCTCTATCCTGTGGCGTTTATTGCCTCCGGATTTTACTATCTGGCCAGGTGGATCGTCGGTTTGCTGAGGAACGACCAGGAAATGAAGCCCATGGAAGGTATGGGAATGCAGGAATGGAAGGACATGACCCAGGGAGAGTCCGCGGTTCAGATTCCCGAAGCAGTCCTGCTGGCTTTGAAGTGGATAGCCATTCTACTGGTAATCAGCCTGATAGTATTCTTTCTGGCCAGAATACTGGTGCGGCGTTCGCAGGGAAAGAGCCAGGAAGATGTCGAAGAAGAACACGAGAACTTCTGGTCGTGGAACCTTATCAGCGAGGACTTACGGGCTTTGCTGGCATGGCTTTTCAGGTGGATGCGCAGGAGGAAAGCCCCATGTCCTGATAAAGCAGAAAACATTTATAGCATACCTTCGATAGAAGAGGCTTCAGGACGTCTTTACAGTATCCGGGAGATCTACCGGGCCTGGTTGTGGGAGGCTGGACATAGATGGTCGCCCCGCCGCAGATCGGAAACAGCTTTTGAATACCGGCGGCGGCTGGGGACCAGTGCGGATCAAGTATCGGAAGAACTGGACTCTTTAACTGAGGCCTATATCAAGGAACGCTACGGTGAAGAAAAAACAGAGGATGAACAGCTAAAGGGACTTAACCGGCTATGGCATAATATCCGGGCAAAATTAAGCAGTTCCGAACAGTTATAACCCCGTCAGCCTGATTTTCAATTCCATGCTTGGTGATATTATGTTTAGCGAATCGCTGACTTTTGTCTTTTCCCCTCTGGGACTGCTGATATGGTTGGCTATCATGCTGCCGGCATACCGGGCTATACGTATGAGCATAAGAGAAATCCTGGCTTATGAGTAGTCCTGGAAAAAAGGCATAAGCTGTCATTGAGCCCGGACGAATAATCCGGGATACATTGCGCCACGGTTCCGGTCTTAGAGAGCCAGGCTTCCGGCGTTTTGAGAGCCACTATTCCGGATATAAGA
>JAFGOB010000180.1 GCA_016926695.1 Dehalococcoidales bacterium
CTAATAGTTCCTGCTGCCAAGCCTATAGTGGTCTTTCACCACCTGGTTATCGCTCATGCCGAGCACACTAAAAAAAACAGATGGAAATATGTCTTTTCCATCTGTTTTAACCGACCAACAAGAAATTTTCAGTTGCTGGCTCTATTCCAGGCCGATCCTTTGTTTGGCCTTATCAAGGGTATTTCTGGCGATGACTCGCGCCCGTTTGGCTCCATCCTCCAGCACCTCCCGGATATAGTCCGGTTTAGCAGCCAGCTCCGCCCTCTTCTGGCGAAAAGGCTCAAGCGTATTATTTATTGCCGTTGAAACCATTTTCTTACACTCGACACAGCCGATTTCCGCTGTCCTGCATCTGCCTGCAATATCCTCTATCTGGGCTGGATTAAAATACTGCTGGAACCGGAATATATTGCAGACCTCGGGATGACCGGAATCCTTGCGATAAACCCTGGCGGGATCAGTCACCGCAGTCTTGATCCTGGCACTTATTTCCTCGGCGGGGGCAGAGATCTCAAGGTGATTGTTGAGGGACTTGCTCATCTTGTCTTTACCATCCAGACCTATAACCATAGGGAAGGAGGTCAGCTTGGCCACGGGCTCCAGAAAGGTGGGCCCCAGCAGCGAATTAAAACGCCGCACGATTTCCCTGGCCAGCTCTAGATGAGGCAACTGGTCCTCACCTACGGGTACGACCTCCGCCTTATAGAGAATAATATCCGCTGTCTGTAGTACGGGATATCCCACCAGGCCATAATTCACGTTTTCAGGCTGTTGTTTAGCCTTTTCCTTAAAGGTTGGAACGCGTAAAAGCCAGCTCAGCGGAGTAACCATGCTCAGCAGGAGATGCAGCTCGGTCACCTCGGGCACATGGGACTGAACGAAAATAATGCTGCGTTCCGGATTAATTCCCGCCGCCAGCCAGTCAAGGGCCATATCCCGGATATTCTCCTGAAGCTCGGAGGTATCAGTCAACGTCGTCAGAGCATGCCAGTCGACAATGCAGTAGACGCACTCATATTCATCCTGCAGCTTAACGTAATTCTGTATTGCACCCAGATAATTTCCCAGGTGTAATTTGCCTGTGGGGCGCGTCCCGGAAAAAACTCGTTTCATTAACTATTCCTCAAACTGATATTTTTACCGGCTGTCTGCCGGAAAGACCAACATCATGCCTGCTACATCTTCTCAGGAGCCTCAATGCCCATCAGGTTAAGGGCTTTAGCCAGCACTATTTCGCTGGCCTTGACCAGTTTCAGCCGGGCCCCGGTCAAAGCCGCGTCGTCCGTGATAACACGGCATTGTTTATAGAAGCTGTGAAATACAGTGGCCAGGTCCTGGGCGTAATAGGTCAGGTGATGAGGCTCAGAAGTCTGTACGATTATTTCTATGATTTCGGATAGACGTAGCATTTTTCGTATTAGTGTCAATTCCGGCTCTGAGGTGAGCAGGTTGACGTCTCCATCCCGGTAGTCTATGCCTTTTTCCTGCGCCAGGCGCAAAATACTGGCGATACGGGCATGCGCGTACTGAACATAGTAGACCGGGTTTTCCTGGGACTGTTCCTTGGCCAGTTCCAGGTCAAAGTCCATCTGGCTGTCCTCTGATCTGGCCAGGAAGAAAAACCGGCAGGCGTCTGGGCCTACTTCTTCAATAACCTCTCTCAGCGTGATCATGTCGCCGCTGCGCTTGGAAAGACGTACAATCTCGCTACCACGGCAGAGTGTAACCAGTTGATACAAAATCACATCCAGCCTGGCCGGATCAATCCCCAGCGCATTGACCACCGCCTTCATGCGGGAAACATGCCCCTGGTGGTCAGCCCCCCAGATATCTATTACCCTGTCAAATTCCCTGCGTACAAATTTGTCGTAATGGTAGGCTATATCCGAAGCGAAATAGGTGGGAGTGCCGTCGCCGCGCACCACCACATTATCCTTGTCATCGCCCAGGGCAGTTGACACAAACCAGGTCGCGCCTTCCCTTTCCGTGATATAGCCGCCTTTCCTCAAAATACCGATCACATTTTCATAGAGTCCCTGGTACAGGCTACGCTCGCTGAACCAGACATCAAATTCGACCCGCAGCATAGCCAGGTCGCTGCGTATCAATTCCAGCATTTTTTCCAGCCCGATCTGCCCCAGTTTTGCTATTGCCAAGGCCTCTGGCATTTTTAAAAACTGGTCTCCTTTTACGGCTGCAATTTCTCCGGCCAGCCCGGTAACATATTCTCCCTGGTATCCATCCGAAGGCATTTCCGCATCGATGTTCAAGACCTGCTGATAGCGGGCATAAAGCGAGCGGTAAAAGGTGTGTATCTGGGTACCGGCATCGTTTATATAGTACTCCTGCTTAACCTCGTAACCCGCTGCTGAAAGGACCTTCGCCAGCGTGCTTCCCAGTATTGCCCCTCTCCCGTTTCCCACGTGCAGCGGTCCGGTAGGGTTGGCACTCACAAATTCAAGCTGGACACGTTTTCCTTCACCGGCCAAGCTGTTCCCGTACTTCTCTCCCTTCGCCAGTATATCCTCTACCTGGCTGGTCAACCATCCCGTTTTAAAAGTAAAATTGATAAAACCCGGAGGGGCGATTTCAACATCAGCTACCTGGAATTCTGTCTCCATCAGACTGACCAGGTCCCTGGCAATAGCCATGGGATTGGTCCTGGCCGCCCGCGCCAGCTTCAGGGGATAGCTGGAAGCGTAATCCCCGTGCTCCGAATTCTGCGGACGTTCAATAGCCACATCGGGCAGGTTGACTGCCGGAATCTTTCCCGACTGTCTGGCCGAGTCCGCTGCCCCGGTCAACCTATCTATTAAATATTGCTTGGCTGCTATTATCCCTGTTATCTTTTCACTTCTTGCCAATCTTGCACCCTCTATCGTTAATCGTTGATTTGCGAATACCTTCGCCACCCTTCCACAGCACCCTCTAAAAATAAAGAGAACGCCGAAATATCACGCCTGAATTATAGCACAACAGGGTTAAAATGATAATTTGGGACGTTTATTAACGGAAAAGGGGCTTGCGCCCCTTTTCCTCACGTTGCCTTATTATTTTACGGTCACTGAATGGAATAGCTCACCTGGACATTGAGTGTAATTTCGGTCTCACCCGCTGAGATGGAGGTAGCCGCTCCACCGGCGCTAAGTTCCATATCCATGGCCTTGTATGCTACCGGATAGCTGGTAGGCGCATATGTATTTTCGCTGACATAGGTGGGTGCTCCCAGATTTACTCCGGCTAGATCTGCTATCTGTTGGGCCTTGCCCTGAGCATCCTTCATGGCCGCATCCCTTAACTGTGAATTGTACTGCTCTGGTTTTTCCACGGAAAAATATATTCCGCTGATGCGGGTATTATCGCCGCCTGCCGCTACAGCCGCATCGATAGTACCACCTGCATTATCCACGTCTCTCAGCTTGGCCACCACTGTGTTGCTTACTTTATAACCCAGCACGACTTCAGTCTGCCCTTTATCATCCCAGCGCGTCACTTGCTGGATGCTGTAACCCCGGGTCTGAATATCCTTCTTTTCCACTCCTGCCCCGGTCAGGGCATTCATTACATTATCCATCGCCACAGCCGCCTCGGCCTGTGCTTCGGACACCGTTCCTTTCTGTGAAGATACTCCCAGGGTGAGTGTGGCGATATCGGGAGTTACCGTCATTTTCCCTTCCCCGTTGACCCAGATGCCCGTCTGCTGGCTGCCTACATTGACGTTTACTGGCTGTGTCTGAGCTGGGCCACCGGAGCTGCATCCGGCCGCCAGTCCCACCAACATCACGAGTAACAATGCAATTACAACAATCCATAAAAATCTATTTTTCATCATACCTCCTATCAGGTTATTATTTCGATCCTATCTATATTTTATAACGTACCTCGATCTATAAGGTTAGTATTGTTGGAATTAAGGTGTATCAGTATCCTCGAGCACGACATCAATTTTTAGGCTTCGTGCAGTAAACTTTATTGTAGTATTAGTGGATTCCGATCTTTCCACTTTTTTACACTTTACTCAAGAATAATACAATAGTACCGGTTGTCAGAACGCATTTATTACCGCTATTATGCCTGTTATTACCAGAAAGATCCCGACTATGTAAGCGATAATGCGAGGCCACACAATAATTATGATCCCGGCGATAATAGCCAGTATTCCCACTATCAATCCGCCCGCTTCAATCAGCGCCATAAAAGCCCTCCTTCATTTGCGTTTGTCCATTCACCATGCATGGCATCAATTATTTATTCAACAGCCATCCATAAGGACAAATTGCCTTTCCGTATACACCAAGAACCAGTTCTCGAAATTTTCATCCCGGGCAATAATCCGTCCGCACTGCAGAACAATCTTTGGAGCAGGTCAATTTTATGTCATTTTACTTTTCTCTACAAATATCGTCATTTATCATTATCGGCGGCAGTGGTGAGTCTGCTTCATATTGACTTTGTGCTCTCCCGGTTATATCATTCCTTACGCCGGCGGCTGGTTTTCATCACTTGATCCCAACCTGTCGGCGGGCTTAAAGACAAGCTGAAAGGAGTTATTACCGGCTTTTATGTATACCGTGCTTTTCGCTGTAATCAGCACTTTGCTTATACTCATCGGACTGACGGGACTGGTCTTACCGGTAATACCCGGCGGTGTACCCCTGGCCTGGCTGGGATTGTTTATTTTCGCGATCGGCACCGGATTCGAAAGGATTTCAATCGCCGCCACGGTTATCTTTTTTGTGGTCATGCTGCTGACAATAGCTGTCGACTATTTTGCCCCCATGCTGGGAGGAAGGAAATACAAGGCTGGTAAATGGGGTGTTTTAGGCGCCATGTTCGGATCGCTTTCAGGCATTTTTGTTTTTGGTATCTGGGGAATTCTCATAGGACCATTCCTGGGAGCGATTTTCGGGGAGATGATCGGCGGAAAGGAACCCGGGCAGGCCATGAGAATAGGCTTCGGCACCGTGATAGTCCTGGTCCTGGGTATGATTATTAAAATCGCCGTAGTCCTGGTTATGCTGGGCTTTCTTATCGCTTCATGGTTTTGAATACTGCCCCGGACCGGCTCCTGTTTTACTGTTTTACTTATCCACCGGACAGGCCTGGCATGGAATTGTAGCCAATCCTTCGATGCTGTCAGGCAGCAGCCTGCTGCCGATTTCCAGCAGCCTTTCTTTCCCTTTTAAGGACAGACCAAGGAAATCGATTTGCTTCCGCAATAGTTCCAGGCTCCCGTATCCTCCAAGATAGCCGTTGACCCGTGCGGCGGCGGTCGATCCGGTCAACCTGCTGATTTCAGGGTAAATTGCCTTAAATTCCTTAAATATAGCGGACTCCTGCTGAAGATAATACTTCTGGTGATAGTCTTCGGCCGCATAGAAATTTGTCAAGGGAACCACTTCCGTATAAATCTTTTGTCCCGTGGCTGCTTCCTCGCGTTGCAGAGAGGCCGAAGCCTGCTTTTTCTGTTCTTCGTCATGACAGAAAATGATTGACTGGTATTGTCTGGACCACGATTGAAATACGGGGCTATGGCTATCCCAGAAAATATCCAGCAGTTCCGTGTAGGAAATTTTAGCGGGATCATAGTCAATCTGTACCGTTTCCGAATGGTCTCCGATATTATAATAGGCAGGACTATCGGTTGTCCCTCCGGCATAGCCAACACGTGTCCTGATAACACCGTCTATACTCCCGAAACGGGAGTCTGGACCCCAGAATCAGCCGAGAGCGAAAGTTGCTGTCTCAATATCAGCGGGAGTAATTTCATCAATCGGCGGTATCTTTACAGTACTTCTGTTCATCCCGTTCACCTCATCCTCACCCAGATTCTCCCGGCTACAGCCCGGGACTATCAGGGCAAAGGCAGCTGTCAGTATTAAACCTGTTAAAATAAGTTTCAGTGTATCGACTGTCTTTTTCATGTTTTATCACCTTCGAAATCCAAAGCCGTCGAATTGATGCAATAGCGCATACCGGTAGGCTCGGGACCGTCTTCAAATACATGTCCCAGATGAGCATCGCACCTGCGACACACTACCTCTGTCCTTAACATCCCATAGCTATAATCTTTAGCTGAAACAACACTTGTATCCGACACCGGCTCGAAGAAACTCGGCCAGCCGGTCCCTGAATCAAACTTGGCAGCGGAACTGAAAAGTGCATTGCCACAGCAAACGCAGCGATAGAGGCCTTCTTCATGGAAATCATAATATTTTCCGGTAAATGCTCGCTCAGTGCCCTTCTTATGCGTAACCTCAAACTGTTCAGGCGTCAGTATCCGCCGCCATTCTTCCTCTGTTTTTACAACCTTGTCCTTCATATCCCCTCCCCCGTTGCCATTGATTTGCTGACTCTCGCTCGTCGATACATCATTGATGCAGCCCGGCATGAGCATTGTCAGTATTACCATTACCAGCAGCATTAGTAGTTTTAGTGACCAGCCGGATAATATTTTCATGGTTCCACCATTAAGAGCTTTTTACTTCAACACGATACTATATTAATCGTTATAAATATTTACGGACGGCGAAGCCTGGCTGAGCCAATCCTGTTATCATGCAATGATTAGCGTTTCATATATAGAATAAACCAGTTTTTTTCTATCCTTTTTCCGTCCCGGCAACCCTAAAACCTATTGACAATCATCTGAATTTATTTTATTATTCAATATTAGTAATTGCTACTATTATTATAAATTCAGGGGGATTTGATGTCAAGAAAGTCGATTCAGAGGGAAGCTGTTTTTCGTGTTGTCACCGAGACCGCTTCCCATCCCGGTGCAGACTGGGTTTACGATCAGGTCAAAAAAGTGATTCCCAATATCAGCATGGGTACCGTTTACCGCAATTTGAAGTTTCTGGCAGAATCCGGAAAAATAAGGGAGCTGCACATACCCGGCGGACCCAGTCGCTTTGACGGTAATACCAGCCTGCATTACCACTTCAGGTGCGAAAAATGCAGCCGCTTGTTAGATCTGGATTTGACTGTAGACCCCGCTATAGAGAAAAATGTAGCACAAAAAACCGGCTATCTGGTAAAAAGCCACTATCTTGAATTCAGGGGGTTGTGTCCGGACTGCCAGGAGCATTATCTAAGATAAGTCTCTCTTTACATTACTTGTATTCGGGTTAAACTAACAGAACCTGGAATCCGGAAAAACCGGGAGGCGCATTATTCCAGTAACTTTTCCAGGAATTTGTAGTCAGCCCCGAAATAGACCTTCTCCCCGATGCGTACTACCGGACGACGTATGAGCCTGGGCTCCTGAAGCATCAAGTCGACAAGTTCGTCTTCGCTCAGCTTCGCCGGAGCCAGTCCTATGCTTTTAACGCTGGAACTTCGGGGATTAAACATCTCGGAGGCGGGCTTTCCTCCCAGCAGACCTACGATCTCCTCCCGTGTAAATTTGTTTTTAAAAAAATCGCGTTCGTTGAATTCCCTTTTTTTCTGCGAAAGAAACTCCTTCGTTTTCCGGCAGGTGGTTCACCTTGCCCAGCAATAAAAATCTATTTTTTCACTCATTATCCTGTCTCCTTTGACCGGGATGCCAAATGGCCTTGCTTTAGTTACTTTCTAACTAGGTCCGGGCGAATCGCCGCTATTTTTATGATATCTTTTTCCTTGATAAAATTCCGCATCCCTTTGAGGTAGACTTTTTCTTACTATAATAAATATACAGGTTTGAAAGCTAAAGATGAAAAGACTGAATCCGGACAAACTACATATAAAGGACATGACCGGGACTGCTTCTGGAGCTTTAAAACTTCCCAGGCGCTATACTTTGACTCATTCCGACTTTTCTGGAGATTTGTTTCTGACAGTAGGCCCTGACTATGAAAAGAGGCAGGTCTCCGGCCTTTATACTCGACTTATGAGAGATGAAGTACTGGCTGAACTGGCTGCTAACGACGGCCGTCTCGAGTTAAGGCTATATTGCCACGTCAGCGGCGGCCTGGTAATAGGCACGGCTGGATTTCGCAGTGGTATATTTCATGCGGAGCTGCCGCTGGTACTGGAAGCTATAAGATATGGCGACCGGAAGCTGTTCGAAACGGAACCGGACATCGATAATACTCCCATTTATGTCTACTTCCGCTCAGCCAGCCAAAAATACAATACCATGGAAAATTGGGGGAAAGCGAAGGACTACAGGTAGCTTTCAGTAACTCACTCCGCAGCAGACTATGAGTCCCCGGTTCCCGATTTGGCTAACGATTAATTGCCTCACTGCACCAATTCCCTTATATACAAATCATCCATGATGATATATAGTATAAAAAATAAATTCCCCATGGATATTCTATAGCGAACTAAATGTTGAATATCCCTGAACTTTATGGGGACTCCCGGAGAATTAATGCAGAGACGTCCTGGAAAAGGAAAATTATTCTACGGGTACTGGGTACTCACAGCAAGCTTTTTATTAAATATTGTTTCGGCGGGATGCGGTCCCATTAGTTTCAGCTTTTTCGTTACTTCCCTGGCAAGAGACCTCAACTGGAGCCGTACCGAGATAATGACCGCCTTCACTATCTTTTTTGTCTGTTCAGCCATAGGGGGACCTTTATGCGGACGTCTGGTACACCACTATGGCGGAAGAAAAGTGATCGCATTGGGGGGATTGCTGGCATGCATCGGGTATCTCCTGATAAGCCGTATGAACGATCTCTGGCAATACTATATCGGTTACTCAATAGTCGGATTCAGCGTGGCGGCAACAGGTCCTGTCATCACTTCTCTGATCGTTTCCAACTGGTTCGTCCGCAACAGGGGAGTGGCAATAGGGGTCATGTCAATGGGGGCAGGCACCGCGGGGCTGATATTCACTTCGCTTGTTATCGTTGTAATGCTGCCGAATCTGGGCTGGAGCAATACCTACCTGACCTTTGCCATCATGACGGCGGTTATTACTATACCGCTGGGAGCCCTGCTGATAAGGACCAGGCCTGCCGATGTGGGACTACAGCCCGACGGCAATACCGGCCTGGATAATACTGAATCGGTTCATGCCGGGACTCATCATGCTGAAGGCCTGCCCTTTCGTAAAGCGCTTTCAACCTGGACCTTCTGGTTTCTCGCAATTGCGATACTATTTATAAGTACCCACATGGGTATCATGCAGAACCAGATCCCTCACCTGGAAGACCTCGGATTTTCAGCAGGCATTCTGGCCTCGACCATGAGCATCGTGGCCATTGTTAGCGCCGTCGGCCCCCTTATCTTCGGATGGCTTTCTGACAAGATAAAGATAAAGACCACCAGCATTATCGCTGTTCTTCTGCTTGTTATCGGTGTATTACTGCTGTTGAATATTGAAATCGACTCACCGGCCTGGTTCATCTGGATGTACGCGATTATTCTGGGACTGGGAATTGGAGGCTGGATGGCCAACATGTCGCTTCTGACGAGCCATAATTTCGGCCTCATAGCCTATGGCACGATTTTCGGGGTTTTGAACGCCTTTCAAAGTCTGGGCGGCGCGGTCTCCCCTATCTTCTCAGGATATTTTTATGATAAAACCGGCAGCTATGACATGGCTTTCATCACCATGATGGTCTTAATCGCACTGGGATTACCCTTTATCCTGGCCCTGCGCCGTCCCCGGCCGGCAGCCTGAAACAGACACCTCTTACTCACTTCCGAAAAGCATTAGCCCCGGTTACTATTCCGGGCAGTCCTCCCATTAAAAAGGCTACTCCCAGGGTCTCGGCAATCTCGGCCTCGCTTGCCCCCAGTGAACGGGCGCGTTTGGCAAGATTAGCCACGCCCTCATTATGACCCAGCAAAGAATCGCAGAGCATCATCATTAATGTTTTGGTTTTCATGGATAACACTCCGTCTCCCCCGTTGGCCTGCTGTAGTCCCATTACCTGTTTAAACAACTCCGGGGAACCTTTCTCCAGCATAGCCTGCCAGCTTCCAGGAACTGAATCAGTCATATTAGTTACTCCGTACTTAATTTTTTCTATTATTTCTTATATAAAATGACTATGCACCGGCCTGCATGAAGGCCATAAGGCAGCGACGGAACCAGGGCCTCTTTCTCCTAATCCCCGCTTTCCTCATTTCTTTTCTGAAAAAGCCTACTCTGCCCGTAATATCAGTCCTGCTGCAGCTTCCCTATTTCTTCTTCGACTTCCCTGGCGCCCTCGTTATAGAATTGCTCCTCATCCGGGTCAAGCTCTTTTAAAAGCCTCAGGAATTCACCGGCATGGACCCTTTCCTCATCAGCAATATCCTTGAGCACCCCGATAGCCAGTATATTGTCTGTTGATTCCGCCAGTTGCATATACATCTGGACCGCTTCATATTCAGCCGCTATCAGGAACCTCACTGCTCGGATCAGCTCCTCATGGCTTAAATGCCGGTCATATGCCAGGCCGGAAAAGGGCCTACTGAAATCAGGCATGATTACCTCCTGTTTTTAAATATTACATGGAATATTTACTAATATACTATCATAATAAACCTGGCGAATACATACTTTTATGCCACGGATCCAACAATATTTGCTTTAAATCCACGTCAATCAGCCCGCCTTCAGACGTATCCTTCTAAACTGTATCAGCCTGGTATACCCGCTTTCTTCGCTTTTCTGCGACCATAATTGACTTTCGACCCCAATAATCATAATATTCATTAATAAGAAGATATATATAATATCCATGGGAATATATACGTATATGTATTCGGCAGTATCCTGATACAATGGTCCTTTGATATGGAAATTCCATAATAATTCCGGCTGCTGATATCTTAAAGAGTACTCTGCGTCCTATAACCGCTTCATTTTTTTCCCAGGTCTCTTGAAAATATACCGGTCTATTATATTATCAGAAGCAGGTTTTGGCATTACTGCAAATTTTTTCAACTCAAGTTATAATATCCCTCAGGCATTAACAGACAAGGACTGAAAAATGGCAGAAGAAAAGTTGATCGAAAAAGAAGAACGTGCGGTTGCCGGTACAA
>JAFGOB010000181.1 GCA_016926695.1 Dehalococcoidales bacterium
TCAGGCGGGGTACAAGTACGTCCTTAATCTTCAGTCCAGGGCCCCGCGTCAGAGCCTCAGCCAGCTCATACCCTCCCTTTACGGCGTTAAAACCGCCGACATCATCGATTTTTCACGACAGTTGGCAGCCTTTTTGGATTCAGGGTCTTCACTCCATACCTCGCTGGAACTGCTTGGCGACCAGGCTACCCGTGTTTCTTTGAAAAACGTAATCTCCGGCATTATCTATAAGCTTGAACAGGGTTCTTCCTTCTCTCAAGCTGTCAAAGAATTCCCGGAAGTATTTCCGGACTCCTACCAGCAGGTAATCCAGAGCAGTGAAAAGACCGGAGAACTGGGTAAAGGTCTTCTTCAGGTTGCTGATTACCTTGAAAGCAAGGCCGCAATCAGCGATAAAATAAAACGGGCCCTGGCTTATCCTGCCTTTGTGATCTTCCTGGCAATCGGCGTCGTCGTACTGCTTGTGACCACGGTGCTGCCGCCGATACTCAGGCTTTTCGATTCTTTCCAGACCGAGCTTCCGCCGATTACCCGCTTTGCCCTGGGCATATTAAATTTCTTTTCCGACGCCGGATGGCAACTTCTAATCGGTCTTTTGCTGGCAGCCGCGGCCCTGACGCTTCTGAGCAGGACACAGATAGGAAGACTGGCGCTTGACCGCCTTACGCTCAATTTACCCGTTCTCGGAACGATTATCTCCCATCATCACCTGGGGCTTTTTTGCCGCACGGCTTCAATGCTGTTCAAGTCCGGCCTGCCCTTGCCCGCCATCATGGATGTGGTGATCCGGACTACCGGAAAAAACAGGGTGGTTTTTCTTACCTTGAGCAGGCTTAAGGAAAGATTGATGCAGGGAGAAGGTCTGGCCAGGCCTATGGCAGCCGACAGCTTTTTCCCGCGTATGATGGTGCGTATGATCGGGGTAGGCGAACAGACTGGTACGCTGGACTCCGCCCTTGATACCCTGGCCGACTATTATGAAAAGCAGACCAGCAAAAAGATCCATTCCCTGATTGGCCTGATAGAACCGGCTTTAACGGTCGCCATCGGTATAGGTATTGCCTTTGTAATGTATTCCATGATCATCCCCATCTACGGAATCATGGGGCGTATGCACTGACAACAGAATATGAAATATTTACACTATTTTCCGCAATTAAAAAAAATTATCAGGAGGCTGAAAGAACAGGCGGGCATCAGCCTGGTAGAGACTCTGGTGGCCGTCGCTATACTGGGAATAGGGATAACTTCCTTTGTTACTGCCCTCTCGGCCGGTATTTTTGCTGTAAAAATCCAGAATGAAGATAACATCGCCCAGGGTCTGGCCCGCACTCAGATGGAGACCATCAAGGCGGCACCTTATGACAGTACCGGCAATTCTTACCGGCCTGTTGATTCACCCGTGGGTTATGACATCGATATTGCTGTAAGTACCGCCGTGAAGGAGAAGAATAAAAATACAAACACAATACAAAAGGTATCGGTCACAATAACACGCGATGAGGAGGAAATTATCACACTCGAGGATTTTAAGGTGAACCGGTGAATATCAGTTCTAGAGAACGCGGCTATACACTGGTTGAGCTGCTGGTAGCCCTGGCAATAAGCGGAATCATTTTCACAGCGGTAGGCTCGGCGGTCTACCAGATGTCCGGTGTCAGCGGGTATGGCAACGATTTGCTTACGGCAGGTCATGAACTGCAAAACGCGTCCCACTGGTTCAGCCTGGATGGTCAGACCGCAGTCAGAGCCGAAGAAGGAAACGGCTTGACTTTCTATTTACCCGGCAGAGATACGATAGTGTATTCCCTCGATGGTTCGCATCTCACGCGAATGGCAGGCGGTTCCATGACAACCCTGGCCCGGAATATTTCCAGCGTTATTTTTACAGTCGATGGCCGCCTGGTTTCAATGGATATTACTTCGTCACCCGCAGGAAGAGAAAATATAAGTGAAAGAAGGACTTATCAGGTCTATCTGCGTCCGTCCGGGCAGTGAAATGCTCCGGCGGACGGCAAATGAAAGAGGACAGGCCCTCCCAATCGTGCTGGGAATACTGGCGCTGGGGACCATGGTGGTTTCGCCTTTTTTGGGACATGCCAGCGCCAGCCTGATCAGCACTCAAAGCTATAAAGAAATGCTGTGCGAGCAGTACAGCGCCGACGCCGGTGTCGAAGAGGCGATATGGAGGCTGGTGGAGGATGACTTGTCCTCTCAAATACCAGAGGTCAATGACCGGACTACATATACCATGTCCGGTGAAATCAACGGTATCCAGCCCGTTGTCACCGTAACCCGGATTTCCTGCGAAAACAACGTCAAACACAAGGATAAAGGTAAAGACGAAGATAAAGCCAAAGACGGGAAAAAATACCAGGACAGTGACAAGGACAACCGTTCAGTTTTTCATATCAAGTCCCTGGCAGGATCAACCGCTATCTCCGCCGGCGTATCGATCGAAGACGGCGTAACTGTAATCGACACATGGAGAGTGGATAAATAAAGACCTTTCAGTTGAACCAGAGCTTACAGCTAAAAGAAACCGGGAAGCAGCAGCAGCGGTCGAGTCTGATGGTAACCATACTGGTACTCGGTCTGATCATCATCCTGACCTTCCTGCTGTCCGACTATTTCAAGCAGATGAGGATACAGGATAACATCAGCCTACAAATAGAAAGAGGAGTTCAGGAGCTGGCTTGGATGGAATCCCCGTCCCCCGGCTTGCTTGAAAAGCTGGAGGAAATCCGCAGTGAAAATAACTCTCTGATGGCCTCCCTGTCAAGCGAATCTGTCAATACCAGGGAAATAATCGAGGCGCTGCTTGAAGCCGCAGGTATGTGCGGGCTAAAAAGCAATAATCTGACAACCGATGACTGGCAGGTACAGGATACCGAAGACAACATCTACTGTTTCATGCCGGTCAGCGTTAATCTTTCGGGGACCGTGCCGGACCTTCTTCGCTTTATCGAAACACTGGAAAACAGGCACATGTTTCCTTCTCTTGTTATCCAGGACCTTTCCCTGTCCGGTATGAATAATTCCACACCGGAGCAGGCATTCCTGGACTCAGACCCGGCTGTTGATGCCAGGCTGACAATTTCTATCGTGACAAGAACCGAACCGGATGCGGAGGAGTACTGAAGATGCCGGTCTCGCTGATTATAAGCAACCACGATGTCAAACTGGTCTCATCCAGGGGAAACACTCTTGAAAAGTGGGTTTCCGCTCCCCTGCCGCCTGCTTCGGTCAAAGACGGGCATATTCTTCAACCCGGTACGGTCGCCGGCGCGGTCAATTCTCTCTTCAGGCTGCTGGAATTGCCCCGTACCAGGATTATTGCCAGTATATCGGGCATGTCATTCACCTATCGGATGTTAAAGCTCCCGGCAATCAAACCTGCGCTTATGCAGGAAGCCATCGAGAGGGCAATCCGGAAAGAAATCAACGTACCACTTGATGAACTGTACATAGACTGGCAAATCTTGAGCAAAAACGCTAAAGGAATCGAAGCCTTTGCGGTGGGAGTGCCCCGCAGCCAGATAGACTCACTGGTAGAAACGGTACATTTAAGCAGCCTGGAGTTGAGTGCTATAGACCTGAAACCCCTGGCGCTGGTCAGGGCTTCCGAAATGAAAGATGGAATAATCGTTGATTTCGAGCCGGACTGCTTCAATATCATCATCCTCTCCAGCAGCATTCCTGTTACCCTGCATACCTTCAATCCCAAAAACAGCCAGGCCAGTCTTGAAGATAACATACACTATTTATCAGAAGAGCTGGCGCGTACCATTGATTTCTACAATATTACTCAAAAAGACCGCCAGATATCACCGGATACCCCGGTGCTGCTAACCGGCGAACTGTCAGCCAGCCCGGCCGCGGAACGGCTGTTCTCACAACATTGCTCTTACCCGGTGAAAATAATGACCGCCGGCTTCAGGACCCCACCTGATTTCCCGGTCTCATCCTTCGCGGGTAATATCGGACTGATGTTGAAAAAAGGCCCGGCCGGCATAAACGCCCGCGGCAGCTCCACATACTGCGGCCAGATCAATGTCGATCCGCTGACGGGTAGAAAGCGGGCCTTGTCCCGGTCCTGGCCGCTGAGAAAACTGGCGCTTCCCGCCGCGGCCGCCCTGGCGCTGATACTGGTAGTCTGTCTGACTTTCTTCAGGAATAGCGCCGCTGCCGAAACCGCCTCACTTCAAACGGAAATGGACGGCATTACCCGCAGCATCTTCCTCCGCGATCTGGCACTGAAGGAGGCAGAGGAAACTCAAGCAGCTATAGATCTGCTTGAAGAAGAGACGGATAACCTCAAAGAAGAGCTTCAGCTTATGTCCGGCAAAGGACAGCTTTCCGCCCTGCTGGGCCTGGTACTGGACAGCCTGCCGGAAGGCGCCGTTTGCAGCACTATAGTCTCCGATCCACAGACGATAATCCTGGATGCTACAGCGGGGCAAAGGTCGGATGTCTTCGGCTGTGCCCGGTACCTGGAGGAATCCGGCTTCGTTTCGGATGTCCGTATACAGTCACTTGAAGATTTTCCGGCAGATCCGCAGAATCCCGGAGGAAGCGCCGGAGTAGCTTTTAAAATTATTGTTGAGCGTTGAACGAAAATACATTATACCGGAGGTACCTTGTAATGCAAAAACGTATACTGGTTGTGGACGATGAACCTCATCTGATCAGGTCTTTAACATTTATTCTGTCAAGAGAAGGATATGAGGTCGATATGGCCTGCGACGGGGAGGAAGCACTGAAAAAGGTCAGCGCAAACAAGCCGGACCTGATGTTCCTGGATATCATGATGCCGAAAAAGAACGGCTATGAAGTATGTGAGGCCATCAGGAATGATCCCGCATTAAAAGACATTTATATCATCATACTTTCCGCCAAGGGATGGGATATCGACCGTGAGAAAGCCATGCATGTAGGAGCCAATGAGTTTATCAGCAAGCCTTTCAGCCCGATGGATGCAGTTTCACGGACAAAAAAGGCTCTGAATACGCCATCCTTCAGCAACACGGCATAAATACACTAAACGTTCAGGCATAGCGGAGGGCATCCAGGAGGTACTAATATGAATATTACGGATATCTATTCGACAGGTTTGTTCGAAAAGGTCTTTTCTTTTATACCGGATATAGCCGTCATCATTGACAATCAATCATCAATACGTGGGACCAACCGTCTTTTTCGCGAGGCTTTCAGCCCCGGCCATAAAGACATCCTTGGACAGGACCTGTTCGAAGTTATCGGTTCCCTTCCTCATGAAACGCAGTACGGCAGGCAATCCATCGAAAAGGGCAACGCGGACAGGCAGGCCGTTAATTTCGAATTATCCATAGAAGGCGCTAACGCATCCAGCCGGCGTATCAGGATAGACAGCCAGTATTTGGAGCATTTCTCACAGGGCCTTCGCATCTGCGTCATTAATTTTCTGCCCGGTGAACCCACGGAAGAGAGTTCAGCCAAAAACTCCGGCGAATTGACTGAACATAACGCCGGTCTCAACCTGTCGCTGTCTTCGGACGGAAGCCTGCTCAGCGCCAGTCGCGAATTCCTTGAAAGAATGGGCTACCATCCAGGTGAGTTGCCCGCGCTTAACCTGGCCGACATTGTGCGGGAAGACCAGATCCCGGCCTGCTTCACCATACTGGACAGGGTTAAACAGGGCCAGGGAAAAGAGCAGATGGATACCGTATTTGTCAAAAAAGACGGCGGGGAATTATATGTAAAAGGACATTTAGAAGGCATTTTCGAAAACGGCAGGTTCTCTTTTGCCAGAAGCATTTTACAGGATATCAGCCGCAGCAACAGGATGACGGCATCGGATAACGACATATTGAACAACTTCCCGGCGCCTGTTTTTGTCGTGCAAAACGGTATTTTACGTTTGGTAAACCCCAGATTTCAGGCCGCTACCGAATATTCCGAGAGTGAATTGCTGGGACGCGAAGGAATAAAGCTGGTCCATCCTGAAGACAGGTCCTCGGTCCAGAAAAATTTCACCAGAATGATAAATATCAATAAGCCGGCTTATTCCGAATTCAGGTTGATACGTAAAAGCGGTGAAGCACGCTGGGTCTCGGAGACCATCGTCCCTATCCATTACAAGGGTGAAAATGTGGGACTGGGGACGCTGGTAGACCTCACTGAATGGAAGGTATTGACCGATGCGCTGGATGAATCCAAGAACCGCTATCAAACCCTTTTTAACAGCTCCAGCGACGCCGTGTATATCGTTGATATGCAGCACAGGTTCCTGGAGGTGAACGATGCGGCTTGTAAAATGCTGGGATATTCCCGCAATGAATTTTTTAAAATCAGGTTAGACGACATTAAAACTCCCGATTATATTCAATATGTCAGCGACAAAAAAAATGCAGTCAGCGATAAAGTTAGCTTTTCGCTGGAGTCCGAGTGTATTACCAGAGATGGGAAACTTGTTCCTGTAGAGTCGCATTGTACCGTTATCGAATATGAAAAGAAAAAAGCCATACTGACCGTGATGCGGGATGTTTCCGAACGAAAACTCATGGAACAAATTCAAAAGCGCACCCAGAGACGCCTTGAAAGCACGCTGAATATCGCCCAGTTCAAATCAGGCCATACCAGGGACCTGCTCTATTTTGCACTCGAAGAAATGGTAAAGTTGACCGATAGCAGTCTGGGTTATCTCTATCTCTATGATGAAAACAAGAGAGAATTTTCTCTCAGCGCCTGGTCGGAAGACCTTATGAAGCTCTCCCGCTCAAAGGAGATTCACAACGTCTGTACCCCGGACCAAAGCGGCCTGATAGCGGAACTTGTAAAGCAGCGCAGGCCTGTCATCACCCATGAAAGCCAAAAACCCTCCATAACGGCAAATGGTTACCCGGAAGGCGATTATGAGGTGACTAATTCTGTTTCCATACCTGTTTTACGTGACGACGCCATCCTGGCGCTGGTCGGCGTAGCTAACAAAAACGGCAGCTACGACGACATTGATGTGCAGCAGTTGACTCTCCTGATAAGCTCAGTGTGGAATATCTTTGATCGCCGGATTGCAGAAGAGGCGCTTCGTGACAGCGAACAACGCTACCGTCAGCTTATTGAGCTTTCCCAGGACGGAATACTCAGGATTGACGAAAATAAACATATCGTAACCGTCAATCAAGCAGCATGCCGGATATTCGGTTATTCCGAAGAAGAACTATCCGGCATGCCTCTTTCCCGGACCTATACCAGGGAAAACCAGGCACAGTCTTTCGATCGCCTCCACCGGCTGAAAAACACCCAGCATAGAAGGTTCGAAAGAATAGCCAGGCGTAAAGACGGTTCGGTCTTTCCCGCGGAGGTTTCCATCTCACCCCTTACTCAGGGTTTCTATCTGGAGGTTATACGCGACATCACGGAACGCAAAAAGATGGAGAACGAATTGCAGGAAAGTGAAAGAAAATACAAACTGCTGGTAGAAAACCAGACGGATCTGCTGGTTGAACTTACCTCTTTCGGAGAGCTGCTGTTCGTAAATCCCGCCTTTTGCAAGCTGGTCGAAAAGTCCAGGCAGGAACTGCTGGGTATTCCGCTGATATCACTCTTCCATGAAGACGATATCAGTGATACACCCTTCCATCCCGGAACTGTCCCGGATGTCTCCCCAACTACCTATTCCGAAAACAGGCTGCTTACAGGAATGGGCTGGAGATGGATCGCCTGGACAATAAACGCAGTGCTGGATAATCGCAATAATATCGTCGCCCGGACCTGTATGGGCAGGGATATAACCGAAAGCAAGCTGGCCAGGGAAGAACTTGAAAAGGCCAATCGGCAATTGACGGAGCTGGACAAACTTAAGGACAATTTCCTCTCCACCGTCTCGCATGAACTCCGTACGCCTTTGACCTCAATCAAGAGTTTCGCTGAAATACTGTTGAATTACGATGAAGATAAGGCTACCCAGCGGGAATTCCTGGGTATTATTAACCAGGAAAGCGACCGCCTGACCCGCCTGATAAATGATTTCCTTGACCTCTCCAAGATCCAGGCCGGACGTATGCAGTGGCAGACAACCGAACTGTCTCTGGCGGATGCGATTCATTCAGCCGTCACGGCTTCGCGTCCCCTCATCCAAAAAGCCGGACTGGTATTTTCAGTGGAGGTTGAGCCGGACTTGCCCCCGGTGATGTGCGATAAGGACAGGCTGATCCAGGTTATCACCAACCTGCTGGGAAACGCCGTAAAATTTACCCCGGAGAACGGTAAAATATCAGTCCGTGCCGGTTCGGACAGGAGCATTAACGGTATGAAAGGCAATGCCATCACCGTGACAGTAACCGACACGGGGATAGGTATAGCCCCGGAAAACCACCAGCGCATCTTCGAAAAATTCGGCCAGGTGGGAGATGTGCTGAAGGACAGACCCAAAGGGACCGGCCTCGGTCTGCCCATCTGTAAAAAGATCATAGAACACTACGGCGGTCAAATATGGGTAGAGAGCGAACTGGGCAAGGGAACAACTTTCCTGTTCACCCTGCCGGTTATCAAAGATAAAAAAATGCAGGCCGTTCAAGCGGAAGACCAGGCATCCGACCCGCTTTCATCAACCTGCAAGACCATCCTGGTAGTGGACGACGAGGCTAACATACGCCGCTTTATCCGCCACGAGCTCACCGCAAGGGGACACAAGGTGATAGAAGCATCAGGAGGCAAGGAGGCTGTTGATCTGGCCAGAAAACATCATCCCGATTTGATTACCCTGGATATCGCCATGCCCGATCTGGACGGTTTCGATGTTACCGCCGTGCTGAAAAACGATACGGCTACCAGTCGTATTCCCATTCTGATTATTTCCGTTGTCGAGGACAAACAAAAAGCCTACACACTGGGGGCCAACGATTACATCACCAAACCTATCAGTATCGATATCCTGCTTCAGCGGGTGAACCATCTGCTCAAGGAAAACCGCGGGAAGATACTTATTACAGACGACGACCAGAACCTGTCCCATTCGCTTGAGTTCGAGCTGAAAAAACGGGGATTTACCACCTTCTGCGCCTGCAACGGAAAAGAGGCCCTGTCCGCCGTCGATTCTCTGTGCCCGGACCTCATCCTGCTGGATATCATGATGCCCGTAATGGACGGGTATGAGGTGCTAAGTCACCTGAAAAGCAAAGAGACAACTAAAAATATTCCTATCATTATCATGACAGGCGTTGAAATCGACGGGGCCAGGGTGAAAGCACTTTCCCTCGGCGCTGACGAATATATCCAGAAATCAGCGGGATTCGAGCGCCTGTTCGAGGTAGTTGAAAAATTTTCGGCGGCAAAGACCGGGGATTAGTCCCGCATCCCGGCCTGCTGCCGGATAAGCAGCCGGATTATACGAAGGGGATCCTATCCGGGCAATAATACTGCCAAAACCAGGATATCAACTCCCGGAAGGCAGCAGTTCTTTAATTTTGTTTAACAGGACTGTCCGGTCAACGGGTTTGGAGAAAAATTCATTTGCACCGACATTCAAGGCCGTGTTTTTATCCGTATCCTGTCCCTTGGCAGAAAGCATAATCACGGGGATTTTGTTTATGGCGGAATCCTCCCGTATCCTGTGACAGACCTCGAATCCATCCAAACCGGGCAACATCACGTCCAGTATCAGAAGAGAGGGGTTTTCTTCTCTCACCTTTCTCAGTCCCAACAGGCCGTTGGTGGCCGTAACAACCTCATACCCTTCTTTTTGAAGCACGTATTCAAGGTAACGCAGAAAACTGGGATCATCTTCAATGACAATGATTTTGGCGGCGATGCTCCGGTCCTCCCTGTTAATTACACTGATACAGCTTTATTTCGTAAATCCCTGATAATAACAGCACTTCACTTTTCAGCCCTGCCGGGTCAAAGAAAACGGCGCAACCTTTCGCGGGCCGAAAATCTCCGGCTTACCACCACAAAGACTTCTGGCAATAAAGCCGAAAGCGGGATTGAAACAGGAAGCGCTATCTTCTCTCGATCATTATCCTGTCCCAGTCAAGCTCTTTGTGACAGACAGGGCAAGCCTGCTTGACGGGCAACTCGGAATGGCACTCGGCACAATAGTATTTATCACCCTTTTTGTAAATTTCGGCTACCTCGTCCGGACTCTTGCCTTCAGCCATCTCATCATTTCTTATTTCCCTGTCGGACCTTACCCTATCCTGTTTTTCTTCCTTTTCCATTTCAAGTCCCCCTGTATTGCTACTTCAAAATACACACCGGACTTCCGACTGAAATTATCACCTTCTTTCATCCCGACAACCGTTCAGCCGGTCCGTATCATCAGGGCTTTTGCTTAAGAATATAGCACACGTAATAAGGTCTGTACAGTCCCCGGTTTCCGGAACTATTATCAGTGGGAGATGAAGTGTGAATGTATTCTCCTGTAAAAAAGGCCGGTTTTACTGACCGGATATCCGGAAGATTATCCCCGGCAGGCGGACTCCAGTATCCGCCCGCCGGTATTTCTAAGTCGATGTTCTCGCCAGTTTCACATCCTTCCTAATCGGAAGACGGAAGGGTATCCTTGTTGATGCCCAGCTCATCTGTTGTTTTGGAAATTATACTGTCCAGCGCCTGGTTTAAATGTTCGCGCTCATTATTTTCCAGATGGCCTATGATACGATGAATGGGGCCCCGCTTGGTTGTAAGCCGGTAGGCCTGATTACCCTTTTCAGTGATTTCTATCCTGATCATGTTCTTGCGGTTGGGATCGGTAGTCTTCCTGATCAGATTTTTCTCTTCCATCCTGTCCAGCATGGCTGAAACGGTGTGAGGCCTGCGGAAAATCAATCTGGCCACCTCCGCCGGGGTCAATTTCTCCTTTGAGTTATGAATGATGTGCAGGATAATGGCCTGTTCGGGGGTAATACCATACCTCTGAAGTTCAAGCTCCCTGGCCCTGAATACCAGATTCCTGGCCCTGGTTAATAAAATCCAGAGGTTGTAGTCTTTATCTTCCTGTGTAAAATACGACATTAAATCCGGGTAGTTGACCATAAAATACTCCTTATATAAATATTAATATTCAGCCATATGTTGATTATTATCCAGATTTTCAAATGGCTGTTTTCGTATTCTTTAGTGGCTGCAATCACCAGTCCAGCAGGTCCTGGTATTATCGGAAAACCAGGTATCCGTACCCGGGTTATTGCCTTTATATTGACTATATTTACTGTTACGGAATGATGTGAGGCAACTGATTTTCCGGGAGGCCGGATATAGCTATACTATTGTCCACTGGAATTTCCTGAGATGTTGAAACGGTAACAAATCTGCGGAATTATCCGAACTTTTTACGGTGTCCAGCGATAAATAAATCCAGCGGTGTTTCCCTGTAGAGGTTTAATGCCAGGAACAACCTTAGAAACGATCAGACCTTTTTCAAAACTCCCTTTAAAAAACCTGTAATAATCTCTCTATGTGTCTTGGCTAAATTGTTTCCGCAATACTCCTTATAATAAAAAATGACTGAAAATGCTGGTTTTCGATGTTTCAGTCATTTCCTTCCGTTGAGTTCCCGCTCTGGCGATATCCACTCCTTATACTATCTGTCCAGTTCTCTCCCGGTGTGTTTTTACATTAAAACCACTTCCAGGAAAATATACGGCTTGGCGGCCCTGCTGCACTCGAGGGAACCGTACTCAAAGCCAGCCGAAATATTAACGAACATGCGGTCCGGTTGAAAAAGAAGCCGAAATATTACAGAGCAAACCCATCCTGCCTGTATCCGGTTCGAATCCCTCTGAGACCCTTGTTCTCTCTAAAAACCCGTGTTTTATATCCTTTTGAAATATATACACGGACCGGCTGTTATTTCCTCTCTTGCGGGCAATTAAAGCATCCCGCCGGAGAAATTCATACTTCTTAATGGATTATCATGTTAAATTATACCATTGGTTAATAGTAAATGTCAACTTAATTTTGTGGTTTCCTGCTGTATATTTCCTGTACAGCCGCTATGTGATTTTTTGCAGTACTTTTTTCCCTGGATGCAAGGTTGCGGCAACCCTTTCGCGCTATAATAATAGCGAATATAGTCAGCGGCCATATTTACGCGCTATTCTTGTAGTAAAATGAGTATTAATGCTAATAAACAATAACCGGAATGCATTAAATGGACATCAAGAATAAAATAAGGCTGCCCAGGTTCGACGGAGAGCTTGAGGTCAATCTCGAGCGCAGATACCGGCTGCAATCTCTGCCGGGTGATATCAAGCAGGCGACCGGGGCGATTGCCATAATATTGATACCAACCGTACTGTTTCTGATCAATGATTATTTCATACTGGGCCAACGGCCTCTTTTTTACTACCTGCTGGCTTTCCGTTTGGTTTTCCTGCTGAACGGCATCATTGTATTTAGTATTCTAAGACATCTATCAAGCCCTGACAGATACGACCGGCTGGTTTTTCAGTTCGGCCTGTGGGCAATAGCCCTGATCACCTTCATCAACTATACCCGACCCTCGGACTACACGGGACATGTTTTTATCGATATAGTTATATTGCTGATCATGTATCTTGGAATCCCCGCCAAATTTCTATACAGAACGGTGATTGCCCTCTTATTCACCCTGGGTTGCCTGGTGCATGTCTCAATTGCTCATGTGTATATACCCGTCCCTGACCTTATTGCCATCCTCTTTGCCCTGGCGGGCGTCAATCTGGGCGGCATGTTCCTCTCTCACCTTCTGTACAGCTACCGGCGGAGGCAGTTTATCGCCCACCTGGAGATCGTCAGAGAAATGGAAGAACTGAAAAAGGCCGAGGAAGAAATCAGTCATAGAAATACACTGCTAAATGCTCTCATCAACAGTCCGGGGGATATTATGATCTTTTCTCTCGACAACGAACTGCGCTATACTGCTTTCAACGAAACACATCGCGGCAGAATGAAGGAGTTGTGGCGCCTGGATATTTCACACGGTATGAAAATGACCGACGTTATTACCAATCCGCTGGTGCGCGAAAAAGTAAGAAGCAGCCTGGAAACGGCACTGGCCGGAGAGTCGCTGACCAGAACGGAATATTTTCCGGAGCATAACTCGTGGATCGAATATAACTACAATCCAATCCGGCAGGAAAACGGACGGATCATCGGCGTAACCGGTTTTAACCGCGATATAACGCAGCAAAAGGCAGCCGAAACCGCCGCGATGGAAACTGAAAGCCTGAGAAGGCTTAACAGGGCTAAAAGCGAACTCCTGGCCAATGTATCACATGAGCTGAGGACCCCCCTGGCTTCGATCAAGGGATTTATTGAGACTCTGCTGGCAACCGATGTCAAATGGACCAGACAGCAGCAGATGGACTTCCTGGAGTCCGCCGATAAAGAGGCCGACCACCTGACGCTTCTGATCAGGAATCTTCTGGATATGTCGCGTATTGATTCGGGCAAGCTTAACCTGGAAATCCGTGAATATTCCTTTCAGAATATCATCGATTCGGCCGATTCCAGGCTGAAAGCCCTCACACGCAATCATAAACTGAGGATCGATATTAGTGCCGGCCTTCCTCCGGTAAAGCTGGACAAGATGCGAATTGCCCAGGTGATCACCAACCTGGTGGAAAACGCGGCCAAATTTTCCCCGGAAGGCAGCCCCATCGAGATAAAGGCGCAGAGCATTAACGGAACATTGCAGGTCAGCGTAAGTGACCAGGGCATCGGCATCTCAGAGGAAGAATTGCGCAATCTTTTTAACCGTTTTTACCAGGCCGAGAATGTCGTTTCAGGTAAAACCAGGGGCACGGGACTCGGACTCTCCATATGCAAGGGAATAGTTGAAGCGCACGGAGGTACCATTCAGGTGGAAAGCGCGCTCAACCGGGGTTCAGTCTTCAGCTTTTTTCTCCCCCTTTCTTAATAATAAACTGCTATTCTCCCATCAATTTCAAAACAACCCGTTTTTTACGCTGTCCGTCAAACTCGGCATAATAAATCTGCTGCCAGGGGCCCAGGTCAAGGTAACCGTGTGTAACAGGGACAATCACTTCATGATGTATAAGCAGGCTCTTCAGATGGGCA